>CADCTQ010000616.1 GCA_902805615.1 uncultured Cytophagales bacterium | reverse complement strand
AACTCAAGGACCTGCGGGTGGTGAAGGCGTACGGGGCCGGCGACGGGGAGGTGCTGGTGGACGCCGAAAAGATGCAGGTCGCCTTTCTCAACATCATCCTCAACGCGGTGGAAGCCATGGCGCCGGGCCACGGCATCCTGCAACTGGCGACCAGGCGCACCGGCGGCACCTGCGTGGTCAGCATTGCCGACAACGGCACGGGCATTGCCGCCGACGACCTGCCGCACCTGTTCGAGCCGTACTTCTCCCGCAAACCCAGCGGGACCGGCCTGGGCCTGACCCACGCCTACACGGTCGTCCGCACGCACGGAGGCAGCATTGCCGTGGAGAGCACCGCGGGCCAGGGAACGGTTTTCCGCGTGACCCTGCCCGGCGACGCATAAAAAAACTGCCACCGGTCAGCGACCCGTGGCAGTTTGGTGAGGGAAAAAAAGACCTTGATGACCTTGATGAAAGGATGAAGAAGAGAATCGGAGGATACTTATCTGATACCTTGCTTCAACTGATTCAACTGATAATCGGAGGATATTTAATTTGATACCTTGATGAAAGGATCAAACAGATGATCCGGCCGGCGTGGTTAGAAACCGACGCCGATGAATACCTGCGCCACGGAATTTTTGGAGTTGCGGGTGAGTTGGCCGGCAATGTCGCTCTTGCCGACTTCGCGCAGCCCGTAGTTGTAGCGGGCACCCAGTTGGAATCCCTTGATGTCGAGGGCCAGGCCGCCGGCCAACCCGAAGTCGGTCGAGTTGAAATCCTTGCGGTCCAGTTCCAGCGACGAGCCGGTCGTGAGGTCTTCCTTCAGGTTCTTCACGTTGGCATTGAACAGGTAGGCCACGTACGGGCCGGCCTGGATGCTCACCGGGCCGAGGGTCAGCGAGGCCAGCACCGGCAGTTCGAGGTAGTTGAGGTTGAACCGCACCTGCCCGTCCTGGGTGAAGGGAATGTTCTGGTAAGAGCCGATGCGGGTTCCCTTCGAAGACCACAGCAGTTCCGGCTGGATGGCGAAGAGTTCGCCCACCGGCGCCTTCATCCACAGGCCGGCGTGCAGCCCTACTTTGGCTTTTTCGTCGTTCACCTCGTCTACGTACAGGTTGGACAGGTTGATGCCGCCCTTTACGCCGAAGCGTACCTGCCGGTCGTCCTGGGCGCTGGCCGGCAGGGCCGCACCCAGCAGGCAAAACGTGAAGAGGCCGGCGGCGATCCATTTACCCAGGGTGGCATTCGTGGCATTGCTTGCTGATTTCATAGTTGTGTTGGTTTGCCGGTAAATCCATTGGCGGTTCACGGGTACCCGGGGGAATCGAAATACCGTGCCAGATGCGCAGGGAGGTCCAGAATGCGGTGCTGGCGGCCCCTCCGGCGGGGATGGCGGGCCGCGGCGGCGGGCCACCGGCGCGGGGTGGGCAATTTATTCTACGCATTGGGCAGGAACGGCGTCATCTGATCTTTGTATCTTACTCGCTTACCACCAAAGCCGGCGGATGCAGCGGATCTTAATCATTGACGATAACCTGGACCTGAACACCCTGCTGAGCCGGTTTTTAACGGGGAAAGGCTACCAGGTCGAGACCGCCGCTTCGGCGTCCGCGGGCATTGCCCGGTTCCGGGAACGCCCCTTCGACGTGGTGCTGTGCGACTACCGCCTCGGCAAGCAGGACGGCCGGGAGGTGTTGCTGGCCGTAAAAGCCATCCGCGCCGACACTATCGTCGTCATCATGACGGCCTACGGCGACATCCGTTCGGCCGTGGAGCTGATCAAGCTGGGGGCGTACGATTACATCACCAAACCCCTGGTTCCCGACGAACTGCTGGTCATCATCGGGAATGCCGGTCCCGCCGGCCCGGCCCCGCTCTTCCCGGCCGCGCCTGCCGCCGGGCGGCCCGAACGCCCCGACACCCTGTTGCCGGAAGATTACGCCCTGAGCCGGTCGCCGGCCGCCCGGGAGGTGTACCGGCAGATGGCCCTGGTGGCGCCCATTGACTACATCGTGCTCATCTACGGCGAAAGCGGCACGGGCAAGGAAGTGGTGGCCCGCACCATTCACCGGCTCAGCCCGCGGGAGGCCAGGCCTTTCGTCGCCGTGGATTGCGGCACCTTGTCGAAAGAACTGGCGGGGAGTGAATTGTTCGGCCACGTGAAGGGCGCCTTTACCGGGGCGCTGGCCGACAAGGCCGGGCAGTTTGAGCTGGCCGACGGCGGCACCCTGTTCCTCGACGAAATCGCCAACCTGCCCCTCGACGTGCAGGCGTCGCTGCTGCGGGTGATCCAGGAACGGAAGTTCAAACGCGTGGGCAGCACCCGGGAAGTCCGGCTCGACATCCGCATCCTGGCCGCCTCCAACGAAGACCTCCTGGAAGCCTGCCGCCAGGGAAAGTTCCGGGAAGACCTCTACCACCGCCTGAACGAATTTGCCCTGACGCTGCCGCCGTTGCGCGAACGGCGGGAAGACATTCCCCTGTTTGCCCGCCTGTTCCTCGACCAGGTGAGCCGGGAATTGCACAAGAACATCCTCCCGTTCGACGAAGAAGTGCTGCAACTGTTCGGGCAGTACGCCTGGCCGGGCAACCTGCGGGAGTTGCGGAACGTGATCCGCCGGGCCGCCCTGCTCACGCCCACGTCTGCCATCGGCCGCCAGTCGCTGCCGGGCGAAATTGCCCACCCGGGGCTCGGGGCGGCCCTGCCGGGCATGGGCATGGGTACAATGGGTACGGGTACGGCGCCGCCGGCCGCCCCGGAATTCGGGTTGAAGGGCGCGTCTTCGTCGGCCGAGTACGCCGCCATCCTCCAGGTGCTCAAAAAGGTGAATTACAACAAGACCAAGGCGGCGGCCCTGTTGCGGATTGACCGCAAAACCCTCTACAACAAGCTCCGCAACAAGCCCGACGGGTAGCCCCGGCGGCCTTACATATCGCCCATCATCTGGTTGCTGTCGAGGCGGCCCAGGTCCTCGGCCGGGCTGGCGGCGCCCCGCGGGTCGTAGGCCCGGGTAAACACGAGCCGCTGGTGGTGCGTTTCGCCCCGGTTGAGGCTGGAATATTCCTGCCCGGCGTGCACGATCTCCAGCAGCGGGCTGAACGCCTCCAGGCCGGCAAAATCTTTCGCGTGGAGAGTATCACCCAGTTGCAGGGCAGGAAAGGGGGTATTGGATTCGAGAAAGGCGGAGGTCATTTCACCGGCTCCCAACTCGTAAAAAGTAATCTGGTACACAACGCTCATGAAAAAACGGGAAGGTAAGGTGGGACAACGCAGGGGTGCCGGAAAAACAGTGCCAACCCCTTATCCACCGCCCAAATGGGGCCGGATGGCCGCCCGGCCGGGAAAACGGGCCTCCGCCGCCCGCCCCGCTCCCGGCGCACCCGGCAGGGAGAATGGGTACCTTTTTCCCCAAAGTGAGGCGGATTCCACCCGGGCCCGTCGTCCCCGTGTGACTTTACGCGCCACCCGCCCCGGCGCCCGGGCGGCCCCGGGTACGCAGGAGGCTCCCGGCGAACAAAGCGACCCTTTTGCGGGCCGCCGTCCGGGTGTGGATTGGTTCTTGCCGGGGATGCGGTACCACCGGCACGGGTGGGATGCGGACCGGAAACGCAGTCCAACCCCCACGCACCGGGAACGATCTTTTCCTTTTTCTCCTTCGAACGTCCGCCCATGCCCACCCCCGTACAAACCCTCAAATCCATCCATAAGCAACTCAACGACCTCTCCATTTCCGACGCGCAGGCCCAGTTGCTCGGGCAGTTTTTCGAACAGTCCATTGCCCTGCTGGAGGCTTTTCAAAACCCGGGGCACGATCTTTTCGAACTGCAGAAACGCACGATCCTGAAGGCGCTCCAGGGCGAACTGGCGCTGTACCGGGAGGGCTACTGGGGCAAGACCAACCGCGTAGACCGCATCAACGGCTTCATGGTGGCCCGCGGACAACTGCACCTCCTGCTGAGCCAGACGCTGGTGGCCTGCCAGTTCCGCAATGACGCCGCCCGCCGCAACTCCTTCTGGGCGCGGCTGCATTTCTAGGCCGGCCTTCTTACAACTTTTACGACCAAGTACCACGCATACCCAGGCGCTACTGCCTATCCTAACCGCTCCTTCCGGGGAGCTACCCACCATGTCAAAAGACAACAGTGATTACAAAAAGTCCATGCAGAAAAACAACCGGGGCATTGCGGTAACGGGTACGCCCGAGTTCAAGAACGCGGGCGGCAACGCCCCCGGCTCCCGCGAAGATTCCATGAGCAAACAGGGATCGTCCAAGAAGAAAAGCAAGAAGTAAAACCTTGATGGAAAGGATTGAAAGGATGACAAGATCACGCGGAGGATGTCCTTTCAGAGCTTAATGGAATAACCTCCTGCCAACCCTTAACGCTGTACGACGATGCACACACACGAAGAAAACCTGGACACCAGCAACGCCACCGGCCAGAACCAGGAAGGAAGCAACGCCAACTGGCCCGTCAGGATCCTGACGGCCACGTCCATCATTGGCGACCGGGTAGAAAACATGGACGGGGAAGCCCTGGGCCGCATCAAAGACATCATGCTGGACGTGCAGAACGGCAGCATCGTGTACGTGGTGCTGGAATACGGCGGGTTCATGGGCATGGGGGAGAAGCTCTTTGCCATTCCCTTCGCCGACCTGGCACTGGACCAGACGGGGCAAAAGTTCCGGCTCGACGTGCCCCGGGAAAGACTCGACCAAGCCCCCGGCTTCGACAAGTCGCACTGGCCGGAAACCAACAGCCACTCCTACGGCAGCGGGGCCGGCTCCTCGTGGGGCGGCTTCATGGGCGCCAACACGGGCGGGTCTTAACGACAAAGGGGGAATTTCCAGCGAAAAAGGAGTGAGGAGCGAGAAGGAACCCAACCGCAAAGGGCGCAAAGAAGACGCAAGGACCGCAAGGGAAACGCGTTTTGCTTTGCGCCCTTTGCGTCTCTATTGCGAGCCTTGCGGTTCAGTTCCAACGCTCAAACTCCTTAACTCCCTTTTCTCCGTGAAACTCCGTGCCCTCCGTGTCTCCGTGGTTAAATCCTTTTTTTCCGGGAATCCGGCTACAGCGGCGTAAGCGGTTCTCTGACCGGCGTGATGCCCGGCTCAACGGGCGGCACGATGTTGGGCGGCTCCTGGATGGACGGAATGCCCGGATCGGGGGTTTGGGGCAGGGTAGGGGGCTCTTGAACCGGCGGGAATGCGGGTTCGGTGGGCGGGAGCACCGGGTTGGGCGGGTCCGGCAGGTGGGGCACCGGAATGCCCGGCGGTTGGACTGGGTTCATAGGAATAGTAGTTTTGGCAAAGGGGAAAAGGAGTCAAGTGACGGCCTCCCGTTACTCCAACGCAGCGGGTCCGCCAACCGTTGCCCTAATGGGCCGGACACGAACCGTTCCCTTGCCAGGCAACTGCCGGATACGTGGTCTCCGGACAGGGATAGTATCAAATCATCCGGCACCGTACTGATACGGGTGGCGCAGGTGTCATGTGTGCTTAGTGCCACGGCTAAGGGCTCCCGGGCTAAAAGTTGTATTGGGGAAACGGGCAAGTATCGTCTCGGCTGGGGGTAGTCTTCCGACTACCCCCTTTTTTCGGGCAAAACTTAGTTTTGCCTCTCTGTTGCCGTAAGCTGCCCCGCTTAACGCTCCTCGTGATGGAAGTCTTTCCTGCCCAAACCGGGATATTCTTTGTAAGCGCTACAAGCCTTTGTAAGTCCTCAGGGGAGGCCAGCAAAACTAAGTCTTGCACGTACAAAAGGGGGTAGTCGGAAGACTACCCCCAGCCGTAAGGGTACTTGCCCGTTTCCCCAATACAATCTTTAGCCGTGGCGCCAAACACATACAGGAACAGGACACCACCCGTACCAGTACGGGCAGTGGAAGGGAAAACCGTAATCGTCGGCGATTCGGGGGGCTGCCGGCTTAACGGTTGTGCATAAACTGTGTAGCTTTACGAAGCTGTTCCGTAAAACACAGAAAATATCCGCACGCACTGCCCGGATGCATTCTCAGGCGTTTTCCACGAAGACCCGGCTGGCGCCGGCCGCTCTTTTTTAAAAAGATACGCTCCATCCCCGCTGCAACCCAAAGAGAAAACCTTCTCTCTCTTCAAATTGAACTGAATGACAATAACGCGTACAATTGGTTTACTTGCCCTCCTGCTGGGGGGCCTTTCCCTGGCTGCCTACGGCAACCCCGGCGATTCAACGACCGTTCCCCAAAAAAAATACTACACCAAAGCCCTCAACGGCACCATCACCCTTGACGGCATTCCCGGCGAAGAAGCGTGGAACGGGGTGGCATGGGGCGGGGATTTTACCCAGTGGCAGCCCCACGGCGGCCAAGCCCCCGCCCAGCAAACGGACTTTAAAATTCTATACGACGAAAAATTCCTCTACGTCGCCTACCGGTGCCACGACCAGGCCCCCGACTCGATCATCCGGCGGATGGGACGGCGCGACGAGTTTCCCGGCGACTGGGTGGAAATCAACATTGACAGCTACCACGACCTGCGCTCGGCCTTTTCCTTTACGGTGTCCGTCTCGGGCGTCCGCGGCGACGAGTTCGTGTCCAACAACGGCAACAACTGGGACGCGAGTTGGAATCCCATCTGGTTTGCCAAAACCCACGTGGGCGACGGCGGCTGGACCGCCGAAATCAAAATTCCCCTCAGCCAGCTGCGCTACGGCAACGAACCCGAAAAAGTGTGGGGCTTCCAGATCACGCGGCGCCTGTTTCGCCGCGAAGAACGTTCCTGCTGGCAGTACATCCCCCAGAACGCCGGCGTGTGGGTAAGCGCCTTCGGCCAGTTGCACGGCATCAAAAACATTCCCACCCACCGGCAGGTGGAACTGGCGCCGTACGTGACGGCCCAGGCCGACAAGTACCGCAAAGAGCCCGGCAACCCGTTTGCCAAAGGCACCGATACCCGGCTGGGCGCCGGCCTCGACGGCAAGTTTGCCGTCACCAACGACCTGATCCTCGACTTTACCGTCAACCCCGACTTCGGGCAGGTGGAAGCCGACCCCTCGCAGGTGCGGATTGACGGCTTCCAGAACTTTTTCGAGGAACGCCGGCCATTTTTCATCGAAAGCCGCAACATCTTCGACTACCAGCTCACCGGCTCGGAGGCGGGCGGCGACTACGACAGCGACCTGTTGTTCTACTCGCGGCGCATCGGCAGCTCGCCGCACAAGTACCCCGACGTGGGCAGCGGCGAATACGCCCGGCTGCCCCAGAACGCCTCCATCCTGGGGGCGGCCAAGTTCAGCGGGAAAACCAAGAAGGGCCTCAGCATCGGCATCCTCGAAAGCATTACCCAGCGCGAAATGGCCACCATTGACCGGGGCGGGGAACGGCGGGCCGAAATGGTGGAACCCCTCACCAACTACTTCGTGGGACGGCTGCAACAGGATTTCAAGGAGGGGAACACCATCATCGGGGGCATCCTCACGGGGGTGAACCGGGAGTCAAGCCTGGACGACCTGCTGCACCGGGCGGCCTTTTCGGGCGGCGCCGACTTTGTGCACTTCTGGAAAGACCGCACCTGGTACGTGCGCGGCAACCTGATCTTCAGCCACGTGCAGGGCTCCCGGGAGGCCATCCTGCGCACGCAGACCGCCTTTGAACACCTCTTCCAGCGGGCCGGCGCCCCCGAGGTATCCCTCGACAGCAACCGCACTTCGCTCACCGGCACGGGCGGCACGTTCCGGTTCGGCAAGATCGGCGGCAAGCCCGGCCGGCTGGGCCAGGTGTTCAAGTTCGAAACCGGCTTTACCCTGCGTTCGCCAAGCCTCGAACTCAACGACATCGGCTTCATGCTCACGGCCAACGAGATCAACCACTTTACCTGGGCGGGCCTGCACTTCCAGAAACCGGTTTCCATTTTCCGCGCGGCCCGCCTCAACTACAACCACTGGTCGCGGTGGGACTACGGCGGCCAGTTTCTCTACCAGGCGTTCAACGTCAACGCCCACGGCACGTTCACCAACTTCTGGCAGGCCGGCACCGGGTTCACCTGGAACCCCTTCGACATCTCCAACAACGCCCTGCGGGGCACGTCCGCCGTCCGCCGCCCGCCCGGCGTGGGCCACAACGCGTACCTGACCAGCGACACCCGCAAGCCGGTCTACCTGAGCCTCAATACGTTCAACTTCTGGGGGTTTGGCAACGCGGTACGGGGCAACGACGTGGAACTGTCGGCCATCGCCCAGCCGTTCAACGCGCTGCGCGTCTCGCTGAGCAGCAACTATTCGTACAACTGGCGCCGGCAGGACCAGTTCGTGAGTGAGGTAACCGGGCCGGGCTGGAGCCGGACCATCGTGGGCCAGGTGAGCCAGCACACGCTGCGGTTTACCGGCCGGCTCACCTTCAACATCACGCCCGACCTGACGCTCCAGTACTACGGGCAGCCCTTCATTACCCGGCCGCGCTACAGCAACTTCGCCTACGTGACCGATCCGCTGGCGGGCCGGTACGACGACCGGTTCCGGACTTTCCGCCCCGGGCAGATCAACCTCGCCGACGGCCAGTACCAGGTGGATGAAAACGGGGACGGCGCCTTCGATTACGAATTCAGCCAGCCCGACTTCAACTTCGTCCAGTTCCGTTCCAACCTGATCATGCGCTGGGAGTACAAGGCCGGTTCGGAATTCTACCTGGTGTGGGCGCAGGGCAACACGGCCGATGCCGCTACGGAACTCGATACGCCGCTGGCCGGCAGCCTGTGGGACAATGCCTTTGCCGCGGGGTCGCGCAACAGCTTCCTGGTCAAGTGGACCTACCGGTTCTTGCGGTAGCAAAGACGGGCAAGGGCAGCGCCGTACGGCCAATCACCCGGCCGGGGTTAGGGAATGGCCGCCGACAAACGGGTCCACAACTGGTTGTCGAAAGAGGAGAGGGCCGCTGCCGGCGTGCCCGTTTCGGAGCCGTGCCGGATGATGACCAGGTCTTTGGCGGGCACCACGTAGATCTTTTTGTCGCCCCGGCCCAGGGCCGCGATCAGGCTGGGAGGCGCCGCCGGGATGAAGGTGCGGTTGTACACCGGGGAAGTCTCCCCACTGTCGCCGGAAGGAAGCATGAAGGAGCTTTTGCCATTGAGCCACCACAAGTACCCGTACGAGCGGTTCAGGGGCTGGGACGTGTTGGTCATGGCGTTGAAGTAGGCCGTATCGGTGAGGATTTGCTCCCCGGCCCAGGCGCCCTTCGAAAGGATGAACAGGCCGAAGCGGGCCATGTCCCGGCCGCTGCTGGCCATCGTGTTGATGCCGGCCAGCGAATCAATGCGCCACGCGGAGTGCTGCAACCCGATCCGGCTCCCGAGCAGGTCGCGGGTGAGGGCATCGCGGGACTTTCCGGAAACCCGGTCGAGCAGGTACAGCGACTGGTGGTACGCCGCGTTGCCGTAAAACCAGCGGGTACCGGCATCGGCCACGTACCGCAGACTGTCGTCGAGGCCGCTGGTCATCGCCAGCAGGTGGCGCACCTGGATCAGGTCTTCTTTGGCCCCGGGCGCCTTCGACCAGCCTTTGCCCAGGTACTTTGACACGGGCTCCCCGATGGAGAGCTGCCCCTGCTGCTGCGTGAGGCCGCAGAGGGTCGCCGCAATGCTTTTGGTCGCCGAGGCGATCACGGCCGCGGAACTGCTGTTCCAGCCCCGCCAGTACGTTTCGCTCACGATCCGTCCTTTGTGGAGGATGATGAAGGCCGTGGACTGGTTCTGGCCGGCGTACGCCACGGCTTCGTTCAGTTTGGTAACGTTCCAGCCCAGCGAGGCCGCCCCGACGGTTTCCCAGGTGCTGCCCGTGGCGGGTGGGTAGTAATATTCCGTAACCGGGTGTACCTGGGAAATCGCCGGGGCGGCGTCTCCCCCGGGAGAAATGGATTTTTCGGGCCGGATGGTCTTTTCGGGCTGGCAACCCAGGGTGATCACCAGGAGAATTACCGGCAGCAGCAGGCCGGAAAGGGAGCAGGGCGAAGCGTTGCGGAGCATACGGGGTTGATAAGGATGTTGTGCATGATAACTCCGTATTTTTTAACAAACAAGCGGTGTGCGATACGATCATTAAACGAAGCTGGTTTCTTTTTCCGGTTCGCCCCGGCGGTGCCGGCCGTCAATCCTCATCGTCGTACTTGTCGCGTTCCCGCTCCTGGTGGCGGATGCGGGCGTGGTGGTAGATAAAAAAGGCAACCATTGCCAGAAGCAGGTACTGGTAGGCGTTGTGATCCATGGCGGTTGGGAAAAGGGTAATGGGGATGGATGCGCCGGCCGACGGAACGGTAACCGGCCGCCCGGCGGGCCCGGCAACCGGGACGGGTAAGTTCCGGACCCCGGAAGGCACCAAACCCCGGCCGTGGAAGATCGCCGAGCGGCATTGGATTTGATCGCGGGTATGCCTACTTTTGGTACCTACCCTCCCTTCCTCCCCCCATCCCTATGAAACTTTTACACATCAATGCGTCGCCCCGGGGCGACCGGTCCAGAACGCGTACCCTTGCCGCCGCGTTTCTGGATACGCTGCAAACCCGCCTCCCGGACCTGGAGACCGAGGAACTCGACCTGTTCGGGACAACGCTCCCGGAAGTGACCGGCGCGGCCGTGGATGCCAAATACCAGATCATGCAGGGGGATGACCCGAATGCCGAACACCAAGTTCGCTGGAATGAGATCAAACGCTACGCAAACCACTTCCTGGCCGCGGACCTGTACCTGATTTCGGCCCCCATGTGGAATTTCTCCGTGCCCTACAAACTCAAGCAGTACATTGACGTGATCGTGCAGCCGGGCCTGCTGTTCCGGGCCGGGCCCGATGGCCTGGAGGGCCTGGCGAAAAACAAGAAGATGTTCTGCATTACCAGCCGGGGCAGCGATTACAGTGCGGGCACCTACATGCAGCAGTTTGATTTCCTGGAGCCTTACTTACGGGCCATCTTCGGCCTGGCCGGCATCACGGACGTGTCGTTCGTCAACGCCCAGCCCATGGATTACGACAAGGCCCTGATGGAAACCACCCTCGGGAAAGCCGCCGAAGAAGCCAGGGCGCTGGCCATGGGCTGTGACCTGGCGGCAACCCCGGCCGTGTAAGCAGCGCTTTCGTTGATTCGGCGCATGTTGTGACTGGAAAAAGGTGCACCACGGAGACACGGAGGGCCTGGCGTAGAGACGCGATTTGTATGTGATTCGCGTATGGGCGTATTTGAGGGGGATCGGGTGAGTGCTGGGTGGTAATGTGAGGGGTTGGTTGTGAGGGGTTGGGGTTAGGTTGATGCTGCGTAAGTGGAGATTGTTCTTTTTGGCATTGCCCCAAAAAGAACCAAAAAGGTCTAGGCCCAATGATGCTTCCCCCCGCCAGGCAACCCGCCCCTCGCCATTGGGCCGGGCCCACGCGCCGCGATCCCACCGGTGCCGGGGAAACGATACACAGCCGTAAGGAAGGAAGGCCACGCACCGCGACACCACCGGTGCCGGGGATACGATACGGGCACCTAACCAACGGTGCCCGCTTACTGCGCATTTATTTACACTGCGTATCCACAAGGGAGGACGCTATTCACATACCGAAGCTGTGCTTCGTGCCGGGTATGTTTTCCGCCTCTGGCGGAATGAAGGCTGTTTTACATTGTGTGGAAAGTGTTTCACCGCTCTTGCCTGGCATGACAAGTACGTCAGGGCACTTACAGCGTTACAGCGGCATACTGGCGCAGGCGTCCGCCGGTGCCTTCTCCTCCCAAGCGTCCGCTTGTTGATTTGCATGAGGAAGCGTCCCGCTTCCCAGCCGCCAGGCTTACTCCCCTTACTTTCGCGTGCCAATCCGGTTCCATGCATTCTTATGCGGGACGACCTGATCCGCGAAAAGGGCAAGCGGACGCTTGGGAGGGGAAGGCACCGGCGGACGCCTGCGCCAGCGGGCCCCGGCAAGGGCGGTCATGTACCCAATGAACAAGGGAACTGAGGTAAGTAAGGGGGAAATCAGTAGCGGGTCATGTCGTAGTTCTTCAGCACCATGTAGGCTGCGGCTTTGGCCCCCAGGTCGCCGCCCAGCGCCGATACCTTGATCTCGCAGTCGGCCAGCGAATCAACCAGGCCCGTTTTCCGGGCCCCGGTCCGGACCGCGTCCATGAAATAATGCTTCACCCGGGCGTACTCCCCGCCGATCACGATCACGCTCGGGTTGAGCAGGTTGACCACGTTGCCCAGCGCCTGCCCCAGTACGTCGCCCTGGGCGATGATCAGCCGGATGGCCAGCAAATCCCCCTTGAGGGCGGCCGTGAGGATGTCGTGGTACCGGTAGCTTCCCCGGCCTTCCGGCTGGAAATGCATGGACGCTTCTCCCGCCTGCAAGACCTCCTCCAGGTCTTTGAGCAAAGCCGTCCCCGACACTTCCGTTTCGAGGCAGCCGCGCTTGCCGCAGCTGCACAGCCGGTCCTTGCGGCCGATCTGCAGGTGGCCGAACTCCCCGGCAAAGCCCTTGGCGCCGAAAATGATTTGGTTGTTGAGAATGATGCTCAGGCCCAGGTTGCGGCTTACCTTGATCACCAGGGCATTCTCGATCCCCCGGGCTTCTCCCTGCACCTGCTCGGCGATCCCGATCACGCGCGTATCCGAGTCAATGAGCACGGGCAGGTCCAACACGTTTTCCAGGTATTTGCCCAGGGGCAGGGGCATGAAGTTGAAGTACCGCGTAGACTGGCCCGTGTGCCCGTTGACCGTGCCGGCCAGCCCGATGCCGATGCCGATGAACTGGTCGGGGTGCAGGCCGGTTTTGCGGATGGCCGCCCCGATGAACGAGACGATGTATTGCAGGCATTCGGGCGTATCCTCCAGCACGAAGCCTTCGTTGTGGACCTGGTGCACCAGTTTGGCGTCCACCCGGATGATGCTCACCTGGATCCACTTGAGGAGGATTTCGACCCCGATGGCGTGGAAGTTGTCCTTGTTGAGTGAATACAGTTCGGGTCTTCGCCCGTTCTCGGTTTCCCGCTTGCCTTCTTCGAGGACGTACTTTCTTTCCAGCAGGTCCCGGACCAGTTTGGTGCAGGTGGGGACGCTGATCTTTACTTCGGCGGCAATCTCGGGGATCGTGAGGGGCGTTTCGGCTTTTGCCAGGTGCCTGACGAGGTCTTTCAACTGTTTCAACTGGCTTCTTTCCGCGTGCGACCCGGAGCCTTTGGCCGAAAAATTTAGTAAATGCATGATTCCGCGGTACAAGAACGATGGATGAAATGGCGTGACAGGATGCCAAATTATACAAAACGAATGGGCTTACCTGCGTCCAATCTGCGCAACGTCCGTAAAACGGTTCCGGCGGCCCTGCAATGCATCCGGTTCCGGGGTGGCGTCCGGGAGGCGGATGTTACGTTTCGATGACCAGCGGATGCCGCAGGGCGTTGGTCAGAGCCCCGTCCAGGGAGTATTTGCCCGGGCCCAGCAGCAGGATGACCAGAAACATGATCGAGTACACCAGCGGTACGTCCTTGCCGTGCCAGGGATCGTGCAGGTGGACGAAAAACAGCCCCACCAGCGTAGTGCCCAGGATGGCGAGGGCAGCCGGGCGGGTAAGCAGGCCGGCCATCACCAGCAAGGCGCAAAACACGTCCGAAAAAATGGCAATGGCTACGTTTGCTTCGCCGCCCAGCCCGAACGGGTCGGGGATGGAACGCACTTCCGCTTCGTAGTGGGTGATCTTTTCCCAGCCGTGGACCCGCAGGAGGGCAAAGCCGGCCAGCAGCCGGAATAGCAGCAGGCCCGCGTCCAGCCGCCGCTGCGAGGGCCGGGGTTTGATGAGTTGCATCAGTCGTTTCATGAGAGGAGGGATTTGGAATGCGCTTCTGCTATTGCCCTTTTGGGGCGCCGCCCCAGCCGTTGTACGCGGCGGCCGGCGACCAGGCCGGGCTCACGGGCAGGGGCGGCGGGGCCAGTTTTTCGTATTCGCCCTTGCCGTACACCACCTTGCCGCCCAGCAGCGTCAGCACCGATTCGATTCCCGGGATGTCGTCTTCGGGCACGGACAGGTAGTCGGCCGTGAGCATCGCCAGGTCGGCCAGTTGGCCGGCTTTGATGGCGCCCTTCACGTCTGCTTCGCCCGTGAGGGCAGCGCTGCCAAGCGTGTAGAGGCGCAGGGCCTGGGTGCGGTCGAGCAGGTTTTCTTTGGGGTAGAGGGCCGTGCCGCCCAGCGTTTTGCCCGTCACCAGCCAGTGCAGGGCCACCCAGGGGTTGTAGCTCGACACCCGCGTGGCGTCGGTGCCCATCGCCACCGGTATGCCCATTTCGATCATCCTGCGGAAGGGCGGGGTGGCCTGCGCGGCTCCCCGGCCGTAGCGGCTGACGAACGATTCGCCCTGGAACGACATGCGGTTCTGCACGGCAATGCCCCCGCCCAGGGCCTTCACCCGCCGGAGGTTCTGCTCCGAAACCGTTTCGGCGTGGTCGAAGTACCAGCGCAGGCCATTGAACGGCGTCTCTGCATGGACCGCTTCCAGCACGTCCAGGAAGCGGGTGATGGACTCGTCGTAGGTGGCGTGGAGGCGGAAGGGCCAGCGGTTTTTGACCAGCAGGCCCACCACCTCTTTCAACTGCCCTTCCATGCCCGGCGCCAGTTGCGGCCGGCCCACGCGGAAGTTCTCGAAGTCGGCCCCGGCGGCAACCAGGTTTTCGCCGCCGCCCTCCAGGGAATAGCCCTGTTCGAGCAGTTTCCCGTCCTGGTGGTCGAGGTCCGCCAGGGCGATCCATTTGCCGTAATCCTGCAATTCCTGGCCGCCCTTCTGGGCAAACAGGTAGTAGGGAATGCGCAGGGTGAGCTGGCCGCGGCGGGCCAGCGTATCGGTGGTGGCGTAGTCGTCGGGGTAGTTCTGGAAGCCGCCGCCCGCGTCCACGGCGCTCGTGAGGCCAAAGCGGTTGAGGTCACGCATGAACTGCCGCGTGGAGTTGAGCTGGTCTTCGAAGGAGAGCACCGGCCCCTTGGCCAGGGTGGAATAGAGGATAAAGGCGTTGGGCTCGGCCACCAGCAGGCCGGTGGGCTCGCCGTGTTCGTCTTTGTCGATGAGGCCGCCGGGCGGGTTGGGCGCGTCGCGGGTGATGCCGGCGGCGGCCAGCGCGGCTTTGTTGAGGAAGGCTTTGCCGTAGAGGCAGAGGACAAAGACGGGGGTGTTGGGGGCTACTTCGTTGATCTCCTCCAGGGTGGGCAGGCGCCGTTCGGCGAACTGGTACTCCGACCAGCCGCCCACCACGCGTACCCACTGCCCGGCCGGGGTACGTTTGGCCTGTTCGCGGATCATGTCCAGGCCGGCTTTGAGGCTTTTGACGCCGTCCCAGCGCAATTCCAGGTTGTAGAACCGCCCCCCGCGGATGACGTGGATGTGCGAATCGTTGAGGCCCGGCACGATTCTCCGGCCGCCGGCGTCAATCACCCGGGTTTGCGCCCCTCGGTAGGCCATTACGTCTTTGTCGGTGCCCACCCGCACGAACTTCCCGTCCCGGATTGCCACGGCCGAAGCCTCGGCCTGCCCCTCGTCGAGGGTGAGGATTTTCCCGTTGCGGATGATCAGGTCGGCTTTTGCCGCCCGGCCCGTTTGGGCGTGGGCAAAGCCCGATAGCAGCAGCAGGAGTACCAGGCCGGCGTTCCGGGCCCCGGCGGTGGCGGCCCGCAGGAGGGAGGGGACAGTGGAGGTTACGCGTGGTGTCATGATCCGGTGGGTGAACGGGTGAACTTGAGAGATACCCTGTTGGTCGTCTGCCATATGGCCCGGAGCGTTGGAAAAAGAATGCCAAACCGTCCGCCGGCCGTCGCGGTGAATCGAAAAAGGCCCCGTAGCGCAAGAAAAGGGTTTTTTGGGGGCGTTCACCACCGCCCGTCCGGGGTACCGGGCCGGGCCGAAAACTCCGAACTCTCGGACGCTCCGAAGTACATCTCCTGATAAGTGGAGGAGCAGCGGTGCGGCGCAACCCGCGGCAGGTGTCGCATTGCGGGGAGCCGCGATGCGACGCCTCCCCGCAATGCGGTCCCTTCCCGCGATGCTGAGCTTCGTGCCGACTATGCTTTCCGCCTTTGGCGTAACGAGGTTGTTTCCCACATGGTAACTGTTTCTCCTGGCCCTGGCAAGGGCCTTGATGCATTGAAACTGCCTTGGTTCCGCCAGAGGCGGAAGGCGTGACCGGCGCGAAGCACAGCTTCGCGCCAGCGGTGCCCATCCGTGCCGTAATACGAATGTCGTCCTGTCTGATCATATTGTCCTGCCGGATGGCACCCATCCCGGGCAGCTAACCCCGGGGGTGCGTAATTCCGGACCAGTGCGCAATCTCCCGCTATCCTCCACCGGGACGGAGGAACTCCACGTTTGCGGAGGGCATCCGAACCGGGGACGGTACTCATGACGGGGCAACGGGCGGCAGCAAAGGGCTTTTTCTCGCCGGGTGGCCCTTTTTGGGCAAAAGGTTGCGCCGGACACACTCCGGTATGGCGTTTGGATAAACCGCGTCAGCCGATGGCGTATTCCGGTCCCGGGGGCGGCTGCCCTGCCCACCGGTGGTTCCAACCGCGCCTTGCAACCCCACTCCCCCGATTCGCATGAAAAATCCGCTACGCCTGATCCTGTTTGCGCTGGTGAGCCTGGAGTCGCCGGCGCAGGAGTTGCCCGCCTTCAAAGCCCTGCGCTACGAGGAGGACTATGGCTTCCTGCGCGCGGATTCGAGCCGCACCTGGTACGAAAAGCTCAAATACACGCCCTTGTCGCCGCGCGGGGCGTCGTACGTTTCGCTGGGCGGCGAGGTACGCTACCAGTACTTCCACTTCCGCAACGAGGATTGGGGCGAACAGCCGCAGGACCGCGACGGGTACGTGCTGACGCGCTACCTGGCGCACGCGGACCTGCGGACGGGCCGCCACCTGCGGGCCTTCGTGCAGTTGCAGAGCAGCATGGCCAACGGCCGGGCGTCGGTCCCTTCCCCGGTTGAAGAGAACCCGCTTGACCTGCACCAGGCTTTCGTGGAAGTGAGCCCGGCCGCCGGCCGCCGGGGGCAGTTCACCCTGCGGCTGGGGCGCCAGGAACTGCGGTACGGCTCGCAACGGCTGGTCTCGGTGCGCGAACTGCCCAACAACCGGCAGTCCTTCGACGCGGCCAAAGCGGTGCTGGCCGGCAAACGCTACAGCCTCGACGCTTTTTACAGCCATTACGTGCGGGCCCGGAAGGGCATCTTCGACGACCGCCCGGGCGGGGCGACCCGGTTGTGGGGCCTCTACGGGGTGGGCAAGGCGCTGCCCTGGGGAGGCATGGACCTGTATTACCTGGGGTTGTGGAAAAAAGAGGTCGCTTTCGACGACGGGGCCGGGGCGGAACTGCGCCATTCGGCCGGCAGCCGGGTATGGGGCGGCAGGGGCGGCTGGCAGTATGACCTGGAAGGGGTATACCAGTTCGGGACGGTGGGCGGCAAGTCCATCCGGGCCTGGACCGTGTCCTCCAACGTGCGTTGCAAACTGCCCGCCCTCCGGTTCGAACCCGAAATCGGCCTCAAGGCCGAACTCATCAGCGGCGATAGGGTTCGGGAAGACGACCGCCTGCAAACGTTCAATCCCCTGTTTCCGCGGGGCGCCTATTTCGGGCTGGCCGCCTTCATCGGCCCGGCCAACCTGTGGGACGTGCACCCTTCGGTGGAACTGGCGCTGGTGCCCGACAAGCTGACCTGCACCCTGGATTACGACGCATTCTGGCGGTACAGCCGCAACGACGGAATCTACAACCCGTCGGCTGCCCTGGTCTATTCGGGTGAAGGCACCACCGGCCGCTTCATCGGCCACCAGCCGGCCCTTGATCTTACCTGCACCCCCAACCGGCACTTCCTGCTGCGGGCGGAAAGCACCTGGTTCAGCGCCGGGGAGTTTTTGCGGCAGGCCGGCCCGGGTAAAAATATCTGGTTCGGGGGGCTCACGGTCCAGTTCAAATATTAGCAGCCCGCCGGCTGCGCTGATGCCCGGTGGAAAAAGGAAAGCTGCCGGGTACGCTTTTCGGGAGAGGCGTTGGGTCTGTATCAGTCAGACGTTGCGTGCCGTGGCGGGCAGGGCCTCCGAGGGGGTGGAGTTCAACGCCGGAAAACTCCGCCCATTCGGAGGCCCCGTGGGAAAGCTCCGAAAATCTGGAGCCGCCGGCCGCCGTACGAAAGCGGCTGCTCCACTAAAAAGTCTTCCCAAACGCATGCAAAGGGGAACAGCGGCTTTTTTTTATCCCAAATTCCTTTTTTCCGGCGTCCCGGCCCGCCCCGGTACGGAGTTTGGGTACTGCCTGATCCACCCGCACCGCGATTCCGGAACCATCCCGGTCAAGGGCTGCCAGGCACCGTTTCCGTTTGCACCCGGAGTCCCGGCAGCAATGCACCGCGCTGTGCACCGCGCCGTTGCCGCGCTTGCCTATCCTGGTGACCTGCCGCTTTGGCGCGTGGGTGGACATGGAACGATCACTCCCTAGCCCGCTATGCATAAATGGATCTACACCTCTACCTGCTTGTCCGTATTTCTGCTCTTTTGCTGCCTGCCGGTGTGGGCCCAGCAACCCATCCGGGGCAAAGTGGTTGACCACCAGCGGCAGCCCCTGCCCGGCGTGAACGTGATCCTTAAAGGCACCACGCAGGGCACCACCACGGCCGCCGACGGCACGTATTCGGTAAGCGCCGGCCGCGGCGACGTGCTGGTGTTCTCGTACCTGGGGTTCCGCAGCCAGGAAATGACCGTGGGCGACCAATCCACCCTCAACGTCACGCTCTCCCCGGAGGACATGCAACTGAACGAGGTGGTGGTGACGGCCCTCGGCGTGGAACGCAACAAGAAAGCGCTGGGCTACTCGGTCACCGAAGTAGCCGGTGCCAGCCTCACCCAGGCCCGCGAGAACAACCTGGCCAACGCCCTGGTGGGCCGCGTCGCCGGCGTGAACGTGAGCAGCGTGGCTTCCGGCCCGGCCGGTTCTTCCCGGGTGGTCATCCGGGGCAACAAGTCGCTCCAGGGCAACAACCAGCCCCTGTACGTCATTGACGGCATTCCGATCGACAACTCCAACTTCGGGCAGGCCGGCGTGTGGAGCGGCGCCGACCGGGGCGACGGCATGACGTCGGTCAACCCCGACGACATCGAATCCATTTCGGTACTCAAAGGGGCCAGTGCGGCGGCCCTCTACGGGGCCCGGGCCGCCAACGGGGTCATCGCCATTGTGACCAAAAAAGGATCGGCCCGCAAGGGAGTCGGCGTGGAGTACGCCTCCAACTTTGTGTTTGAGCGGATCAACAACCCGGCCGACCTGCAACGCGAGTACGGCGGCGGCGACTTCGTGCGGGCCAACCCGGGCGACCCGGCTTCGCCCTTCGTCGCCTCCCGGCCCACCAGCCTGCAACAGGCGTACGACTGGGGCGACGATTCCTGGGGACCCCGCTTCGACGGCGCCCCGGTGCTGCAATTCGATGGCGCCGAGCGGCCCTACGCCTACGCCGGCGACAACTGGAAACGCTTCTACGAAACGGGCACGGCCTGGACCAACACGCTGGCCCTGACCGGCGGGGGCGAACACCAGTCGTTCCGCTTCTCGGTCTCCGACCTGCGCAGCCGCTCGGTGATGCCCAACTCGGGCTTTGACCGGTTCAACGCGTCGCTGGCCTCCCACGGCCAGTTCGGCAAGCGGCTCACTTTCACGGCCAAAGTGCTCTATTCGCACGAAAATGCCAAAAACCGCCCCTCCCTGACGGATTCGCCCAACAACGCCTTCCAGTCCGTTTACCGGATGCCCGGCGATCACGACATCCACACCTACCGCGGCGACCCCGGCAAGCCCGGGGCCATTGCGGCCGGCACCGACCCGGCCCTGCTGAGCGTGTGGGGCAAAACCGTGGGGCAGGAATTCCAGCAGGCCAACAACAACTGGGGCCAGAACCCCTACTGGGTCGCCCACCAGTTTTCCATTGACGACGTGCGCGACCGCATCATCCCGTCGGCCCAGCTGCGCTACCAGCTCACCGACTACCTCTACGTGTCGGGCCGGGGCGGCATGGACTGGTACACCCGCAAGGACCAGCAGATCGTCCCCCAGGGCACGGGCCACAACCGCGGCGGCTGGATGAACGAAGGCGAGGACCGCGTGCGGGAGATCAACCTGGAATCCATCCTGGGCTTCGACAAAACCTTCGGGCGCTTCAGCGTGAACGCCCTGGTGGGCGGCAACCGGATGCGCCGCAGCAGTGAGCGGCTCAACCTGCGGGGCAACGGCTTCAACGTGCCGTTCCTCCACGCCATCAACAACACGGTGACCCGCACCTTCGAATACAACCCTTCCAACCCCTGGATCACCTACGGCAAGTCGGGCATCAACTCGGTGTTCGGTTCGGCCGAAGTCGGCTACGGCGGCTACCTGTACCTGACGGGCACGGTGCGCCGCGACTGGTTTTCGGTGCTCAACCCCGAGCGGAACCGCATCACCTACCCGTCCGTAAGCGCCAGCTTCGTATTCACGGATGCGTTTGCGGATGCCCTGCCGGCCTGGCTGGGCTTCGGCAAGCTGCGGGCCTCGTGGGCGCAGGTGGGCAGCGTAACCGTGTCGCCGTACCAGACCATCAATACCTATTCGCTGCTGGCGGCCCCGCACCTGGATACGCCGATGGGCTCCTTTACCACGGCCCCGGGCACCAACGGTTCCATTCCCAACCCGGACCTGGTTCCGCTGACTTCCACCGAATTCGAGTTCGGGGCCGACCTGCGGTTTTTGGGCGACCGGCTGGGCCTGGAAGTCACGTACTACCGCCAGAAGACCACCAACGACATCCTCAACGCCACCATTTCGCGGGCTTCGGGGTTTGGCACCACGCTGGTCAACGTGGGGGAACTGGAGAACAAGGGCCTCGAAGTGCTGCTCAACGCCACGCCGGTCCGCGGCCCGCTCACCTGGGACGTTTCGTTCAACTTCGCCCGCAACCGCAACCGGGTCATCCGCCTGCTCGAAGGCACCAGCGAACTGGTGGTGGAAGAGCCCCGCACCCGGACCGTGTTCGTGAAGCACGTGGTGGGGCAGCCTTTCGGGGTGCTCACCGGCTGGGTGCAGAAACGCTCGCCCGACGGCCAGCCCGTCTTCGAAGCCAACGGCGCGCCGGTGCAGTCCGACAAGATGGCAATCATCGGCAACGGGGTGCCGGACTGGACGGGCGGCCTCCACAATTCGTTCTCCTTCAAGAACTTCAACTTAAGCTTCCTGGTGGACTTCAAGCTGGGCGGCGACGTCTACTCGGGCACCAACGTGCGCCTCACCCAGTGGGGATTGCACCGGCAGACCCTCGCCGGGCGGGAAGGCGGAGAACCGCTGACGGTGAACGGGGTGACCCGGACGGGCACCGACGCGGGCGGCAACCCGGTGTACGAACCCCTGTCGCTGACGCTCACGCCGCAGCAGGCGCAGAACTACTGGAACCAGATGGGCAACCGCGTGCAGGACCACTTCGTGTACGACGCTTCGTTTGCCAAGCTCCGCCAGCTCACCTTCGGCTACAACTTCCCGCCAGGCCTGCTCAAAAAGATGCCGGTCCGGACGCTGAGCCTGTCGTTCGTGGGGCGTAACCTTTCGATCCTCTGGAAGAACGTGGAAAACATTGACCCCGAGTCGAGCTATTCCAACAGCAACGGCCAGGGCCTCGACTTCTTCGGCATGCCCCGCACCCGCAGCTTCGGCTTCGACCTGAGGGCCGGGTTCTGATGCCTGCCCAGTGAATGCCCGTAAATCAATCCAATCACTCCCTACCCGATGCCCATGAGATACCCGGAAATACTCCGTTTGGGAACGTTGGTGGCGCTGCTGGCCGTGGCCGGGTGCGACACCGACGAACTGCACCGGTTGAACGTTGACCCGCAGGCGGTAAAACAGATGGACCTCAACTACCTGTTCACGGCCGCCGAACTGGGCATTGCCGCCAACGGTTCCTCGGCCGACAACCGCTACACCGACTGGCGGACCAACATTGCCATGGCCGGCCACGCCATCCAGCAACTGGCCAATGCCGGCGGGGGAATTGCCGCCGGCGACAAGTACACCGAGAACTTCGAAACCAACGCGGCGTACTTTGAATTCACCTACAACGACCAGCTGAAAAACATTGCCGAGATCATGCGGCAGACCGGTCCGCAGGGCTACGCGCCGGGCCAGTACGCCAACATGCGCCACGCCGCCCGCATCCTGAGGGCGTTCAGTTTCCACCGGCTCACCGACCTGTACGGCCGCGTGCCGTACTTCGAGGCCAACCAGGGGATGGAAGGCGTGTATTTCCCCAGGTACGACCGGCAGTCGGAAATCTACGCCGACCTGCTGAAGGAACTCGACGAAGCTTCGGCCGCCCTCAGCGCCGCCAACCCCGACGAGGGATTCGCCCGGGCCGACATCATTTACAAAGGCGACGTGGGCAAGTGGAAGCGGTGGGGGTATTCGCTCATGCTCCGGCTGGCGATGCGCGTGTCCAGCGTAGCCCCCGCCCTGGCCGGCGAGTACGTGACCAAGGCCGTCGCGGGCGGCGTGTTTACGGGCAACGACGACAACGTGTGGGTGCGCATGGCGACCGGCCCCAGCCAGTGGATCAACCAGAACGGCATCAGCCGGGCCTTTTTCCCGGGCGACGGGGGCCAGCCTTCTTTCCTGAGCAAAACGCTGGTGGACTTCCTCAAAGGGGCCGATCCGGGCACGGTGGCCGACGACGATCCACGGCTGATGATCCTCAGCGGGGGCATTGCCGACTGGACGGCCACCGAGTGGAAGCCGATCAACACCGACCCGCTGGCCCAGAAGGGGATGCCCAACGGGTACGACCAGGCCATGCTCGACGCCCTGGAGGGCCGCCGCGTGAACCAGGTCCAGACGTACTCGCGCATCAACCACAAGCTGCTGCAACTCGATGAACCCTACCAGATCATGAACTACGGGGAAGTGGAACTGCTGCTGGCCGAAGCGCTGGAACGGGGCATCGGCTCGGGCATCAGCGGCACGGCCGCCGGGCACTACAACGCCGGGGTGAAAGCCTCGGTGCAAATGTACGCGTTCTACGACCCGTCCCTGGCCGTCTCGGACGGGCAGGTGGCGGCCTACCTGGCTGCCTACCCGTACGGCGTCGCCAAACCGGCCCTGCCCATGATCTACGAACAGTTGTGGGTCAACAAATTCTTCAACTGGTGGGATGCCTGGGCCGACTGGCGCCGGACGGGCTACCCGCAACTGACGCCGGTGAATTACCCGGGCAACGTCACCAACGGCGTGATTCCGCGCCGCCTCCGCTACCCGGCGGCCGAAGCGGCCGGCAACCGCAACTTCAGCGAGGCCACCCAGCCGGATACGTTCACCACCAAAGTGTGGTGGGACGGTGGTCAGGATTAGCGGGCGGCCTTTCCGCCGCTTCCCCGCACGGGTAATCTACGATTAGGACACATTTTGGGGATGGGTTAAAAAGTGGTCAATGGGGTATGTGATTGGGGTATGAGCGTATTTGAGGCAGTTAGGGTTGGTGATGGGTGGGTTGTGATGGGTGGGTTGTGATGGGATGGTGAATGGTTTATGATCTGTAAGTGGGGTTTGTTCTTTTTGGCATTGCCCCAAAAAGAACCAAAAAGGTCTAGGCCCAATGATGCTTCCCCCCGCCAGTCAACCCGCCCCTCGCCATTGGGCCGGGCCCACGCGCCGCGATACCACCG
>CADCTQ010000615.1 GCA_902805615.1 uncultured Cytophagales bacterium | reverse complement strand
AAAGTTACAGAAGGCGTCACAACTTGTCGGAAAATATCGTAAAATAGATTACAAGAAGTACAACAGGCAAACCCGATGAAAAGAATAGTCATAGATGAGCCGGCACGGCTAGACCGGTTTGTAAAATCGTTTGGAGCAGGTCATAGTGAGGATTTTAAGGCATTGGTCTTGAAACTGGTCGAGTCGGGCCAAAGCCTGGAAAGTGTATCGGCTTTGATTGGGGTGAGCCTGAGTACGCTTTATGAGTGGGTCAAGGATTGGAATGAAAAAAAGAGACTGGCTTAGAAAACCGCCAGCGACAAGGCGCAGGTGCTAAAGCCCGTTTAACTAAAGAGCAAAAACAGGAACTAAAGCAGACTTTGGACCAAGAGGACTCCTGGACGGTAGGACAGATACGCAATCTGGTCAAAAAGCAATACCGAGTGAGCTGCGGCCCGCGGCAGATGCAACGCATCTTGCGAGGACTAGGCTTGTATTGCTACAAGCCCCAGCCCCGAGACTTTCGCCAGCCCGATAAGGCCGATGAAAAACTCAAAGAACGCTTAAGAGCCGTCTCGGATGCGTTAGGACTACAGGGCAAGGATGTCGAGCAGCTTTCCATTGGCTTTGCTGATGAAAGCGCGCCTCAAATTCATTCAAATTCTGTCCGTTTGTGGTCCACCAGAAAAGGGGTGATCAAAAAGGTCAATACCGACAAAAAACGGCGCAACAGCTTTGGCTTCTATGCCCTCAAGGGCAACAGTGTCATCTCAAGTATTGGCAAAGGTAATCAGCAGAACATAGTTCAAATGCTCACTTTGATTCGAGAAGCCAACTCGCAAGCACAAACCATCATCCTCATTGGGGATAATCACTCAGCCCACCTGACTCCCCTGGTAGAAAAGACGGCCAAAGACTTACAGATTGTGCTCGTCAACCTGCCTGCCTACTCGCCTGATTTGATCCAATTGAAAGGATTTGGAAGCAAATCAAGAAAACCATCTCCCAGGCTGGCCTTATTGAACACGTAAACCAACTGGAATCCCTGATCCACTCTGCTTTCAAGGAGTGCGCAAAAAAGCGCTCTTTCGCCAAGTCCTGGATTGAAAACATCTGGAATCAAGTCTTTGTAAATAATCCTATTCCCTTTTCCGACAAGTTGTGACGCCTTCTATACGGGAAATCATTGTACCGGGCCGGGTCATACCTGGAGCAAAAGCGAGGAGAAACTGAACCGCAAATGGCGCAAAGGAGACGCAAAGACCGCAAGGGAAACGCGTACCACTTTGCGCCCTTTGCGCCCTTTGCGTCTCTATGGCGAGCCTTGCGGTTCAGTTGGCCGGGGGCGCCGCTACTTCTTTTTGCAGAAGGCCCGCGGCGGCACGATGAAAACGCTGGCATTGAACAGCATGGCGCTGCCCAGTTGGTTGCGGATGATGGGGTCGCGGCGCGTACGCACCGACTCGGAGAGGGCAAAGTTGAAGGGGGCCCGCACGCCGGCCTCCAGGCCGAACCACAGGAAATCGTAAATCTCCCGTTCGTAGTTGAGCAGCATCCGCACTTCCGACCGTTGCAGGTACATCGTGGACAACTGCGCAATGACCGGGTCCACGAGCCGCACCGTGTAGTTGGCGCCGTTCAGCTCGGCCGAAGCGTACACGTTGGTGCGCGGGTTGGGCGAGTAGCGCAGCTTGGCGCTGGCCGGCAACAGCATCTCCACGCCCCAACGGCTGTTGAAGGTGTGGTTGTAGAGCATCACCGGGCTCACCACCGACCGGCCAAACACGTAGCTGTACGAGAAGCCAAACGCGTAGGTGGTGTAGGGGCTGGGCTTGAAGCCGTAGAGCGGCGACACCGAAAGCCGCATGAACCGCCGGTTGCTCACGTCGCGCAGGTGGTAATCGCCGTTGAGGTCGCCGCCGGCCCGCAGCAGGAAATACCGGTTGCCGCGGAACGGCTTCACCACGTACAGCATCGTGCCGATGCTTTTGAGCGTCTTTCCGTTGAGGTTGCGGTAGAAGGAATACGCGTTGTTGGGATCGTCGAACGTGTACTTTTCGGTAGCGTACTTAAAGCCGGCGGCAATGCTCAGACCGGGCTTCGACAACAGGGGAACTTTGGCCTTGAATTCGAGCCGGTGGTTGTGGTCCACTTCGCCCTGGTTGTTGGCAATGCCTTCGTAGGGGGAACGGGAACGGATGTGGTACTCGGGAATGCGTTCGTACTTGAACACGATCCCTTTCGGGCGGGCCATCCCCACGACGGAAGGGTCGCAGAAAGCCGAACTGTCACGGACGGTCTGGGCTCCCGCCAGTGCGGAGATACCAATGAGTAGTGTGAGTAGCCAGCCTGTTCTCCGGAGCATGGGTGCAGTAGAATCTAAAACGACAATCCTTCGAAAATATTTGATTTACAGCCAATAAGCAAGGCGAAATTACACCAGCGGCAATGGGTGCGTTTGCAATGCCACCCTTGCCCCGGCAAAACCCCGGCTCCGCATTCCCGCTGCCTTACTGCCTGAACGCCTTTGCACAAAATAAAGTTTGGCAGTCAACGCGAAAAGCAAAAACCCGGACCACATTGGCCCGGGTTCTGCAAAAACAACTTCGGTATTCACTCAACTAAGCTTCGAACCTGATTTGTGATTGACAAGTAATACCGGGCATTCAACCCATCTTCCTTCCGCCATCCCGGTAATCAAGCCCATCATGCACATCAAGGTCCTACTTCTTGAGCACCAGCTTGGTGGTGTGCACTTCTCCGTTGGAGACGTAGCGACCCACGTACACGCCGCTCGACAAGTTGCTGCCGTCGAGTTCCAGGTGCAGGGCCTGTCCGGCTTCCACCTGTCCGGCGAAGAGGCGCTTGACGAGTACGCCCTGGGGCGAAGTCACCTGGTAGGTGGCGTAGCCGGAAGTCTGGGGCGTAACGTCAATGCTCACCGTGCGGCTGAAGGGGTTGGGGAAAGCCACCACCTGGGGAGCACTTTCAACGCTACCTTCAGCAGATTCGCGGGCGGCGATCACCGTACCGCAGGCACCCAGCTTGGCACCCTTGTTGACCAGGTTGGCCACTTCGGCCGGGGTCACGCACTGGGCCTTGCCCTTGTTGCACACGAGTACTTTCGGGTTGGCCGCGGTGCCGCAACGGGCATCCACTACCGTGATCGTGATCTCAGCCGTCTTGGTGCACTGGTCCTTGTTTACGGCCGTCACCGTGAATTTAAAGGTGCCGGTGGTGGTCGGCGTAAATACCGGGGCGGCCGCTTTGGCGTCGCTCAACCCGGTGGCCGGGCTCCAGGTGTACTGGTTGGTTTCGTCGCCGGCAGCCTTCAGCGTAACCGTTTGGGGACCGTAGCCCAGGTAAATCGCTTTGGGGTTGCCACCGGTGTTTACGTTGGATGCCGGAACGGCCGTGATGGTCAGCGGCGTGGCGCACAGGTAGGCCGGGGGCAGGTCGAATGCTTCCACCTGGTCGAAACGGCTGGTGCTGGAACCTTGCTTGGCGCTGAAGCCCAGGCCCCGCTTGGCAAACGCTTTCCAGATCAGTTCCTGGTTGGCGCCGCCGTAGTTGATCCGGTCGGCCAGCAGGATGGCATCGCGTCCATCCACGAAGCCGGGGCGGCAGGGCTGGAGTTTCATGCCGTCAACCACCAGTTGCATTGCCATGTTGTTGCCTTTGGTACCGTTGTAGAGGTCTTCGCTGAAGCCGTACTTGCCGATCAGGTCCCAGGTCATGTCCCACAGCATGGTGGCCCATACGAAGCCCACGCCGTGCGGGGCCGAGATGGCCGGGTTGTTGGTGGCTGCGTAGGTAAAGGCGTTCACCGAGAAGCTGGTGCTGTACGGCGCCGGCCGGATGCCCAGGCCGTTGGTGGGCTGTGCGGAAACGTACGTGCCGATGCCTCTTACTTTTTCGCCTTTGTCGCCGGGCAACATGGTCATCGTCAGGCCGATGTAGTCGCTCCAGCCTTCACCCATCTGTTCGGTGTTCACCACCACGCCATTGCTGACCACGGCGGAGGGGAGACAGTTGGTTACGTTCGGGCCGCCGGTGAGGCGGTTGGAGACGCCGTGGCCGTATTCGTGGGCGATGATGCCGTTGTCGAAGTCACCGTCGAATTCAGGACCGCCGCCGTTGTTCTGCAGGGCAATGGTTACTTCCGTACCCGCATTGAGGGCGTTCCGGATGATGGCGCCGTCGGCCTGGGTGATCATGACGGCCGGGATGTTGATGGCGGGTACCGGATTGGTGGGCGTACCACCCATCGAAATCAGGCCCGGCTGGTTGTTGATGACCACTACGGCAATGGCGCCGGCAAGCTGGGCGTTCTGCACTTTGTCGGCAAAGCCGCAGGTTCCGCGGTACACCACGGCAATGTTGCCGGCAATGGCGGCGGCATTCTCTGCTGTAAAGGGGCCGCAAGCCTGTTCGGGCACGCCGGTCAACGCGGCGCCCAGGACGAGTTTGCCGGTCACGGGGGTAGTGGTCAGCTTTTTGCTGAAGGCAGCCTCCTGGGCCGGGTATGACTTGGCAATGTCAGAGGGGCCGGTCACCTTGAACATGTCCGGGTCGGGGATGCCGCTCCACAGGTACATCTGCATGCGGGGGCTGGTGCCGTCGGGAGGCGTGCCGAAGTTGGCGTTGTTGCGGGTCGCGGGGATGTTGCGGCTGTCTTGCGCTTCGGCCATGACCGGGTCGTTGCCCAGGCCGCCTTTGCCGTAGTTGCCGACCTGGAAGCTGCCGCTCTGCTCATCGAAACCGTACTGGTACCACACGTCGTGGATGAAGTTGTTCCACACGAACAGGTTGGTGATGGCCGCGTCGCGGTACGTTACCGGCTGCTTGGTAAAGTCAATGGGGTAATCAAAGGAGAGGGATGCACCGCCGTCGGGGCTGTAGCCGGGGTTTTCCTTGGGCTCATACGCATAGCCGGTGTTGTCCGGGTCTTCGTAAGCGTATACGTTGTTGCCCCGGGTGATCGTGTAGTTCTGCGCGGCCTTGTGCCAGCCTTCGGGCGAAGCATTCTTGTCGGCGCGGGAGTTGCTGATGATCGTACGGGTACCGTGGGTGGGGCTCTCTACCGGCATGTCGTATGCGTTGTAGCCATTGGCAACGGACATTGCTGCCGCCTGCACCCGGGGACCGGCCGCCACGTAGGGCGAGGTGAGGGTGTGGCGGTGGTTGGCGTGCAGGAATTTGCCGCCGGGGCCGTTGTTTTCAAATTTACATTCCACCACCATGTTGTCTTTGTCCAGCACTTCGCCGGTGGTTGCGTCCAGGCGCAGGTTCCACCAGTTGCGGGCATCCAATTCATAGATGGTCACTTCCCAGGCCAGGCGCAGGCTGCCGTCGGCTACCGGCTGGTACACCAGCTTGGCGGCGATGGGCTCCAGCGAAATGCCGCCTCTGGAGAAAACCACCCGCCGGTTGGTCTGGGTGCTTCTTTCCTTCACGGCGAGGGCCTCGCGGAGGGGAGTGTTGAGGTATCGGGCCGCCGCGGCTACGGCTGCTTCGGGCGTCAGGCCAACCTGCTTGGACTTGATGCGCTTGCTCACCTGCTTGTGGAAACGGTTGCCCATCGAAATCACGCCGTCGTTGCGGTCCAGGTTAACGGTGGTAATGGCGCCCTGTACTTCAATGCCCTGGTGCAGTTGCTTCAGGTAATAGTGCTTTACGCCGCTTTTTTTGCTTTCGGTGGCGCTGCTTACTTCCAGTTCGGCAAAGTCGGCGTCCTCAAGTTGCAGTTTCTGCTTGTTTTTCTTGAGGTGTTCCACCACCGTTGCGGGTACCTGCTTCTTGCCGGAGTTGCCCGGTGCTTGCCCGAAGGCAGTGAAAGTGGTCGGGAGAAAGGCCAGCAGCAACACAAGCTGCCAGAGTAGGGTTTTTTTCATGAAGTGGATGTAATTGTGATTATGAATTGGTTAGGAAATAAAAGGCAAAGCAGTGCCGGGCAGGCCGTAAAAACGGCGCGTCGGGGGTCGGGATCAAACCAGGAGTTCGGGAAGGGAAGTGATTTCCGGAAGTTACCCCTTGGGCAACTGCCTCCCAGCGGGTGGAA
Organism: uncultured Cytophagales bacterium; assembly: GCA_902805615.1. GTDB lineage: Bacteria > Bacteroidota > Bacteroidia > Cytophagales > 172606-1 > CADCTQ01. The sequence continues at coordinate 795 of CADCTQ010000615.1, read as the reverse complement.
GGCTGACCGGAAAGATTAACGATAGGGCGTATTTATTCACTCATGCACTAATTAAGGATTGTAACGGGCTGGTTTGGTAAAACAAAATTCTATTCGGTATTCAGAACGTATTACCAAATATAAGAAAGTCAGGCGACAGAAACAGCATGACTTTTTGCCATTTTCGCAATAAAACTGCTCCCGACCGGTTTTGGAGACGCCGGGAATGGCCAATTATTTCACTAAAAAGTACAATGGGGAGGAATGAAGCAGACCCGGCGGGGCGGGTGCCTGGAAACGATAAAAGCGGGTTGCGAAGTACGGAGGGCCACTGTGCGGAGGCTGTCAGCTTGCCGGCGGGTAACGCCATCTTGGGGAAATGCCACAAAATAAATGCAAGCGGCCGCCACAATCCATTCCCGGTTTTTACCATAAAAATTTTTTAAAAAACTGTCCGTTTAACCCGACTGTCATTCACGCAAACGCTTCCAACCGTGGATGTTACGAGGAGCGATGCTTTTTATGGTTGCTTCACAGGGGTAACCGGGCGGGCCCCGCGAAAGTTCATCAGGTGGTAAGAATAAACGAAATAAATCTTTACAGTCCTCGCGTTTTCTTTGCGCCCCCCGCGGTCCAGTTCCTCCATTCACCCAAAAAGCAAAAACCCGGACCACATTGGCCCGGGTTCTGCAAAACAACTTCGGTATTCACTCAACTAAGCTTCGAACCTGATTTGTGATTGACAAGTAATACCGGGCATTCAACCCATCTTCCTTCCGCCATCCCGGTAATCAAGCCCATCATGCACATCAAGGT
>CADCTQ010000614.1 GCA_902805615.1 uncultured Cytophagales bacterium | reverse complement strand
CGTGGACGACGCCCGGACGCCGCTCATCATCTCGGGCCCGGTGCCCCGCGGCGACGAACACGAATTCTACGAACTGCGGCCCCGCATCTCCCGCCTGGTGGATGCCCAGAAAAAGATCGTTTCCGACTTCCTGATTGACGCCAAGAAGAAGATCGCCGCCGGCGACGAAAAGGAAGGCGGCGTGTCGCTGTTCCGGGCCTACCGCGGCCTGCCCAAGTACAAGCCCCTCATCAAGTACCTCGGCGAAACCGGCATCAAGGTGTTGCTCCAGAAAACGGAGAACTACTACCTGCAGGACAACCAGAAGATGATGCCCGAGGCCGACCAGCCCCTGCTGTTCACCATTGACGAGAAGCACAACAACGTCGAGTTGACCGAAAAGGGCATTGACGCCATCACCGGCTCGGGCGAAGACCCAACGTTCTTCATCCTGCCCGACATTGCCATCGAACTGGCCAGCATCGAAAATGACAAGAGCCTCTCCGACCATGACCGGCTGATGAAAAAGGAGGCCGTCATTTCCGACTATTCGGTGAAGTCGCAGCGCATCCACTCCATCAACCAGCTGCTGAAAGCCTACGCCCTGTTCGAGAAGGATGTGGAGTACGTGATCATGGACGGCAAGATCAAGATCGTGGATGAGCAGACCGGCCGCATCATGGAAGGCCGCCGCTACTCCGACGGCTTGCACCAGGCCATTGAAGCCAAAGAGAACGTGAAAGTGGAAGAAGCCACCCAGACCTACGCCACCATCACCCTCCAGAACTACTTCCGGATGTACCACAAGCTGGCCGGCATGACCGGGACGGCCGAAACGGAAGCCGGCGAATTCTGGCAGATCTACAAGCTCGACGTGGTGGTGATCCCGACCAACCGCAACATTGTCCGCGGCGACCGCGAAGACAAGGTGTACCGCTCGGTGCGCGAAAAATACAACGCCGTGGTGCAGGAGATCGAAGAACTCACCACCGCCGGCCGTCCCGTGCTGGTGGGTACCACTTCTGTAGAAAACTCCGAACTGCTCAGCCGGATGCTCGCCATCCGCAAGATCCGGCACCAGGTGCTCAACGCCAAGTACCACCAGAAGGAAGCCGAGATCGTGGCTGAGGCCGGCAAGCCCGCCA
>CADCTQ010000613.1 GCA_902805615.1 uncultured Cytophagales bacterium | reverse complement strand
GCGCCGCTTTTCCCATTCAACAGCAGGCGCCCAAGGGCAGTAAGTGGAATTATTGTTTGAAAGCAGTTTACACCATTGGTATCCTCAACTTTCATTTTGGTGATTCGCCCGGTGCCTCCAACCGGTATTTCCGTGAGGTGCAACTGCTCGACAAGCAAACGTTCGAAGTCTTTTACGACAAGCTCACGTTTATATTCGTGGAATTGTCCCGCTTCCGGAAGAAAGGGCCGGAACTGCGGACGCACTTCGACAAGTGGTTGTATGCCCTCAAGCACATGCGAACGTTGAAGGCAAGACCGGCGTTTTTATGGGAAAAGATATTCGAGAAATTATTCAGCGAAGCCGAAATAGCCAAACTAACCCCACAAGAGATGAAAACCTATCAGGAAAGCCTGAAAGTCTACCGCGACAACCAGAACGCCATGGATTACATGCTCAAAAAAGGCTTAGAGAAGGGCGTGAAACAAGGCTTAGAGAAGGGCGTGAAACAAGGCCGGTATGAAGAACGAACCGAGATAGCGAGAGGAATGAAAAGGATTAACATTCCAGTTGATCAGATTATGGAAATCACCAAGTTGACCAGGGAGGAAATTGAAAAACTGTAGAGATCATGACTATGTATTCCGCAGAAGATCGTTACCAGCTAAGCTTAAAAGCTTACCGCGACAATCAGAATGCAATGGCATATGCCTTTAAGAAGGCTCAGAATGAAGGGGAGCAGCAAGGCCGATATGTGGCACTGGTCGAAATGGTCAGACGAATGAAGCGAATCAACCTAACCGTTGAGCAAATCATGCAAACCACCCAGTTGACCCGGGAAGAGATCGAAAAACTGTAAAGAATCTCATTAACCTGACCGAAGAATAATTTTACCAACTGAGGCACAAAAGAAAGGCTGTCATAGGGAATGACAGCCTTTCTTTTGTTGTTATGCCGGTCCCTTACCGGGAAGCCATTGCCTTGCCTCCCGGCCGGAAGAGAATCCAGTCTACGTTCATCAGGCCCTTGTCCTTGATCTGCTCATTTGTGAACACGAAGTACAGGTCGTGCTTGCCGGGGGTAGGGGAGAGGCGGCCGGTTACTTCCGCCCAGTTTTCGGGTTGCAACTCCCACACGCCGCCCTGCTTCCGGAACGTGGGCTTCACCTGCACCGTGTTCACCACCGGACCGTCCGGCGTGTCGAGGTGCAACGCAATGGTGCCGCCGTGCTCCCGGGCGGAGACGCGGTAGGTCAGGGCATCCACGCCGGTGAGGTCAATTCCTTTAAACACGAGGTAGCCGCCGTCCCGGGCGCCGCCCGCAAAAGCCAGGGCTCCCGCGTTGGGCCGCGACTTGCCTACCTTGTGGAAAGCGTCGCATTCATCGGCTTCCAGCTTGGGGTGCCGCAGCGAAACCACTTCGCGGGCGGTGATCGGACCAATGCCGTTGGCGCCTTTGTCGGTGTAGCTTACCGTGAAGAAATAGCGGCCTTCCTCGCCGGTGCCCACGTGCTGCTGGGTAGCAATGCGTCCCTGCACGGGCCGTTTTTCCACTTCGTTTGCCAGCGAAAGGATGTACTTCACCATTTCGGTCGCCTGGTCGGTGTTGAGTTGCGGGTGGGCCGACATGAGCCGTTCGCCCCAGTTGCCGTTGCCGCCCTTGATGATCTTCTGGGGCAGGAACAGCAGGGCCTGGTAGTTGCCCTTGTACCGCGCGGCCACCGCCTTGTACGCCGGGCCCACCGACTCCTTGTCGTTGGCGTGGCAGGAGCGGCAGTCGCTGGCTTCGATCAGTTGCTTGCCCACCAGGTACTTGGCCGAGCCGGTTTCGTACTGCCCGTCCATGACCAGGGCCAGGTCGCGGCCCTGCTGGAGGTAGTCGAAGTATACGTCCACCCGGGCCGGGTCAATGCCGCTGCCTAGGGCGCCGTCTTCCTTGTCGGCTACTTGTACCGCGTAGTCAATGGTGCCGTTGTCCCAGAAGAACGTCTGGTTGCCGGCCAGGGCCACCTGCACCCGGGGTTTGCCGTTGCCCACCTTGATTTCCTGCACGGCCGTGGTGCTTTCGCCCTGCGGGTCGGTGGCCTTCAGCGTTACTTTGTACACGCCGGGCTTGCTGAAGGTGTACGAAGCTTCCGCACTTTCGGCTTTGGCCTTGCTGCCGCCCCCGAAATCCCATTCGTAGCGCAGGGAATCGGCCTGGTCGTAATCCGTGGAGCCTTTGGCCGAGAAACGCACGGTAAGCGGCGCGGCGCCTACCGTCTGGTCGGCGGCGATGCGCGGCAGGGGCGCCCGGTTGCCTTCCGTGTACTCAATGCGGGAGAGCAGGGCGTCTTCGTTCTTGGAGAAATAATCTTTGCCGTAATCGAGCACGTACAGGGCGCCGTCCGGGCCAAACTTGAGGTCAATCGGCTTCGAAAACGGGGTGGTGGGCAGGAAGTCTTCGATCTTGGTCAGGTTGCCGTCCCGGTCGAACGCCACCGTCTTGATCCAGCCGCGGGCCCATTCGTAGATGAACATGCGGTCGTTGTAGTAGGCCGGGAACCGGTAAGGCGCTCCCTTGAAGTCCGCCGAGTAGTAGAACGGACCGGCGCAGGCGCTGCGGCTGCCGGTGCCCAGCATCGGAAATTCTTCGGAAGGGCCGTACGGGTACCAGATGATGGGTTTCTGCGTAGGCGGCAGTTCTTTTTTGCCCGTGTTGTTGGGGGAATGATTCACCGGCTTCAGCGGGTTCTGGTACTCCTGGAGGATGGTGTTGGTGGCGAAATCGTAGTCGGGGTACGCCTTGTTGTCGGCCACGAAGTAGGGCCAGCCGAAGTAGCCCGACTCCCGGGCCTGGTTGAACTCGTCGTAGCTCTGCGGGCCGCGCAGGCTGTCTACGCCCGAGTCAGGACCCACGTCGCCCCAGTACACCCAGCCCCGCTTGTCCACCGTGAAGCGGAACGGGTTGCGGCAGCCCATCGCGTAGATTTCCGGGCGGGTATTGGGTTCGCTCTTGTGGAACAGGTTGCCCGTGGGAATGCTGTACGTGCCGTCGGGTTCGGGCCGGATGCGGAGAATCTTGCCGCGCAGGTCGTTGGTGTTGGCCGAGGATTTCTGCGAATCGAACGGGCCCCGGCCGGGCCGCTCATCGAGGGGCGTGTAGCCGCTGGATTCCTTGGAAGAAGTGTTGTCGCCGGCCGAAATGTAGAGCAGCCCGTCGGGGCCAAACTCCAGCCCGCCGCCCGAATGGCAGCAGGTCTGGCGCTGCACCGGAATTTCGAGGAGCACCTTTTCGGTGTTCATCAGCAGGCTGTCGCCCTGCATGGTAAACCGGGAAACGTGCTGCTTGGGCACGTCGCCGGCAGGGGAGTAGAAAAAGTAGGTCCAGCCGTTGCGGTCGAACGCGGGGTCGAGGGCCATGCCGAGCAACCCGTCTTCGAGCAGCGAAAACACGTTCAGCCGCGCAATCACCCGCACCGACTTGGTTTGGGGATCGTACAGTTTGAGGGCGCCTTTCCGTTCGATCACGAACACGCGGCCGTCTTTGGCGATTTCGATCTGCATGGGCTCGTCGAAGTCTCCCGCCAGCGGTACTTTCACGAACCGGTTTTCTTCCGGCACCCGGGGGCTGCGGGCTTTGTCGTAGTCGGTTTCTTTGTTTTCGCCCACGGCGTACACCAGTCCTTCTTTCAACGTTGCGGGGGAGGGAACACCTTTGTCCGTGGCGGCGCCGGCCGTATCCACGGAGAGTACAAAAACCCGCCCCCCGTCGTATTCGAACGCCGGCTTTTCCCGTTGCGCCTTTTCCGCCACCGTACTCACCTTCCGAACGACCCCTTCGCCACCCTCCGCCGCCTCTTTCTCGCGGTGGGTTAACCCGTAATACCAGGGCCACTGGTACGTAGAAGCGATGGGCGTACCCACGCTGACCAGGCCGCCGCCGGCTTGCACGTACCGCTGCAAATCAGCCTGTTGGGCATTGCCGATTTTGTTCGCATCCGCGTACCAGAGCACCACGGCGCTGTAACGGGGCAGGCTGTCTTCGTGCAGTTGGGCGCCGCCCGAAGTGGTATCTACCCGCAGGTTGTTCTCTTTGGCTGCGGCCAGCAGGCTACCCATCCGGGTCGCACCGGCGGGGGAAGTATACACGAGCAGCCGCCGTTCGGGCCGCTCCCGGTGGCAGGCGAACAGGAGCAGCAGCAAGCACGCGGAAAAAAAGTATTTCATGGGATGATCAGTTGAGCAGTACCCTAAAATTATGGAATTATTTCTTAGAAAAGTAAAAGTTGAACGCCCTTTCCCGCGCATTCCCGACCCTACGCTCCCCGGTCGGAATCATGCGCTTTTCGCAATTCCGGCACCATTTGCCTCGTGCGTTGCTTCGGGAATACCGGCGCAAGGATGGCCCATTTGTCCGTTTCTTCGGAAACCAAATGCCTTCCGTGCCGTTCTGTAAACCACTGCCCCGGCCGGCCCTCCGACCGGGAGGCAGGACAAACCACTTCAACTTATTCACTATATGAAAGCACTGGTGTTTCACAAACCAAAGGACGTACGGGTAGAAACCGTGCCCGATCCGCGCATCGAAGAATCGCAGGATGCCATCATCCGGGTTACTTCCACGGCCATCTGCGGCTCCGACCTGCACATTTACAACGGCATGTTCCCGCAACCGCGCAACATGGTGCTCGGGCACGAATTCATGGGCGTGGTAGAAGAAGTCGGCAAGGGCGTTACCAAACTCAAGAAGGGTGACCGCGTGGTGGTGCCGTTCCCGATTGCCTGCGGCGGCTGTTACTTCTGCACGCACGGCATGGCAACGCACTGCGAAAATTCGAACGAGGAACATTACGGTCCGGAAGGGGCAATGCTTTCGGGCAAAGGAGCGGCGCTGTTCGGCTACACCGACCTGTACGGCGGCTACGACGGCGGCCAGGCCGAATACGCCCGGGTGCCCTACGCCAACTTCGGTCCCCGCGTGGTGCCCGACAACCTCACCGACGAACAGGTGCTGTTCCTGACCGACATTTTCCCGACGGGCTGGTCGGCGATTGACTGGGCCAACATGCAGGGCGGGGAAATTGTGGCGGTGTTCGGCTGCGGTCCCGTGGGCATCATGGCGATGAAGTCGGCCTGGCTGCGCGGGGCAAGCCGCGTGATCGGCATTGACATCCAGCCGTACCGCCTCGAAATGGCCCGCCGGACGGCCAATGTCGAGGTCATCAACGCCGCGGAGGTGGATGCCGTGGAAGCCATCCGCGAAATGTCGGCGGGCTACGGCGCCGACGTCTGCGTGGACGCGGTGGGCATGGAAGCCGACCGCAGCTTCGCGGAAAAGGCGATCAACGTGGTTCAACTGGAAAAAGGCACGATGAAGGTGCTCGAACACTGCTTCAGCGCGGTGCGCCGGGGCGGCGCCGTGACGGTGGTAGGGGTGTACGGCACACCCTACAACAACTTCCCGCTGCACCAGTGGTTCGACAAGGGCATCATGCTGCGGGGCGGACAAGCGCCGGTGCAGAAATACATTGACCACCTGCTGGCACTGGTGCAGGAGGGCAAAGTCACCCTCGACGACATCATCACGCACAAGGTGCCCCTCAAGGAAGCCTCCCGCATGTACGACATCTTCAACAAAAAAGAAGACAACTGCGTGAAGGTGGTGCTCAAACCTTGAGAAAGGAGACGGCAGACCGGAGGAAGGGAGACAGGAGGAGGATCGGGAACGGATTTTTGACGGTGCCCCGGCACGGGCCGGTAACGGGAAAAAGGAAGGCCGGGAGAACATGCAACCCCCGCCTTCCTTTTTCTCCCTTTTTCCCCAATCCATTCGGGTCAGCACCATGCTCCGCGTTGTAGGGGTACGCCTCCTCCGGTCTCCCTTCCTCCGGTCTGCCGTCTCCGTCAAACCCGGTCTGCGGTTTCCTGCTCAAAGCCCTAAAATGGCTTTGAGCGTGGAGGCGTTGCGGACGGCGTTGCCGCCACCGTCGTTGTTGAAATAGACGTAGACTTCTTTGCCCGCGTACTGCCATTCGCGGATGCGGTCGGCCCACCAGTGCAGGTCGTTGTCGGAGTAGGAGCCGCCGTAGAGGTACTGGTGGTCGGGGCCGTGCAGGCGTACGTACACGAAGGGAGCCGTCACCCGCAGGATGCAGGGCAATTGGGCGCCGCTCATGATGCAGTAGGCGGCCTGGTGCCTTTCGAGCAGCGAAAAAATGGCGTCGTGGTGCCAGCTCGGGTGCCGCATTTCGACGGCCACCCGCATCCAGGGCGGTACCTGGTCTAGGAAATACGCCAGGCGGTCGTAGTCGCAGGCAAAAAGCGGGGAGAGTTGCACCAGCAGCACGGCCCGTTTGTCGCCCAGTTGGTGCCAGCTCTCCCGGAGGCGGACCATCCACTTTTCCGGGGCGTAGAGTTTCTTGGCGTGGGTGAGGCCCCGCGGCGCTTTCACGCTGAGCAGGAACCCGGGCGGCAGCCGTCGCTGCCAGCTTTTGAAGCCCGCCAGGCTCGGCCAGCGGTAATAGCTGCTGTTGAGTTCCACGGTGTGGTATTGCCGCACGTAGCAATCGAGCCGTTCCCAGGGCTTGATGCCGTGCGGGTACAGCACGCCGTGCCAATGGTCGTAGCTCCAGCCCGAAGTGCCAATGTGAATGCTCATGAGTGAATGTTTTCGGGCTTTTCCCGCCGGCTGCCGTACCGAAACTTCCGGGCATAGTACGCCGGCTCGATGACTTCACCGCGGCGCTTCACGTCCACGTCAATGTACTCGGCGCCGACGAACAGAATCCAGGCGGAGTAATTCACCCATAGCATGATGAGCACCACCGAAGCGGCGGCCCCGTACGTGGAAGCCAGGTTGCTTTGCCCCAGGTAATAGCCCAGCAGGGTTCTTCCCACCGTAAACAACACGGCCGTGAGCAGCGCCCCCGGCCACACGCGGCGCCACGGAATGCTGACGTCGGGCAGGAATTTGAACAGCAGGGCGAAAAGCAGGGTGGAAACGCCCAGCGAAACCGCCCGTTGGAGCCCGGCGATCAGGTACACGGCGTAGTCTGCCAGCAACTCGCGCAGGAAATCCCGCAAGGCGCTGAAGACCACTTCCAGCAGCAACGACGCCGCCAGCAGCAGGCCAATGCACAGGAGCATGCCAAAGGCCAGCAGGCGGTTGAAAATGACCACCCACACGCCGCCCGCTTCGTCAATCTTTACCTGGTAGATTTTATTGAGGGCGTCCTGCAAGGCCGCAAACGCCCCGGTGGCCGAGACGAGCAGCGTAGCCGTACCGATGACCGTTGCCAGCAAGCCTTGCTGCTGCCGGTGCGAATTTTTAACCATCGTCTGAATGCTTTCGGCGCCCTCGGGCCCCAGGAGTCCGCTCAACTGGCCGTACAACTCCCCGGTGACCGCTTCCTCGCCCAGGAAGTAACTCGTCACGTTGATCATGATGGTGACCATGGGGGCAATGGAGAAAACGGTGTAGTAGGACAACGCGGCGGCCAGTTGAAAACAGCCGTCGGCCTGCCACTCCGCGTACAGTTCCCTCACAAATGACCAGATGCGTCCGAACCCTTTTCGCATGGGTACTCCCAAAAAATGGTTTTACTGCCTTGGTGCATGATACGAGATACTTGGAAAAAGAACGGCCCGCATCGAGTCAAAATCCGGGTCACTTTCGGCCACAAGCAGAAATACGACCCCACTGATCCAGCCTTTATGGGAAAGGACTGCTACACTGAAAACAAACCAAATGGGAATGGGTATTTCGAGTTAGCTCCCTTTAGCTGTCATTCCCGGAGGGAATCTTTTTAATGATCGTCAGACAACTCCTGTCACCACGCAGATTGGCTTTGCCGAGCTTTGCTTCCCTCCGGGAATGACAGCCAGGGAAGGATGTGCCGCAATATCTATTTACTGCCTTTACAATGTACTACCGCCGGGTGTCCGGAGAAAAACAGCAGTGACAGGGCCCTTGGAGAAAATGGATGCAAAAATTGCATAAATTACCCCTAAGCCTACTCCCCAACCCATGATTCGCAGCAACATCAGCGTCTACTTCAAGATTCTGGCGCAGCACAAGCTCTCCTTTTTCATCAACTTCTTTGGTTTAAGCATTGCCTTAACGGCCGCTTTCCTGATGTACGTGTACATCCGCTACGAGTCGGGGTACGACCGGCAACTGGGGGAACAGGTGTACCGGATCAGCGTCCGCAAGCAGGAGAGCGGCAAGGTTACCTACCACAGCGCCAAGTCCTACACCGGCCTGGTGCATTTGCTCAAAGAAGTTCCGGCCGTTCAAAGCGCCACCCGCATTCTCTACGAGCAGTGTTTGTTCCGGCTGGGCGACAAGAAACTACCCAACCAGCAGGTGTACTGGGCCGACAGTGCTTTCGCGGATGTATTTGGCCTGCGCCTGCTCAAAGGGGCCGGGCCGCACCTGCTGGCCTCGCCGCACGAAGCAATCATTTCGCGGGCGGCGGCCGTGAAGCTGTTTGGCCCGCAGTGGCAAGGCCGGGCCGACCTCCTCGGGGCGACCCTGTTGCTCAACGAGGGACTGCCCTTCCGGATCGTGGGCGTCTTCCAAACGTACCCCGGGAGTTCACACCTGGCGTTTGACTACGTGTTATCGTTCTCTACCCTAACGGCGGTGCTGGGCAAAGGCTTCGGGGAGATGATGCCGCCCGGTCCCAACCTGGTGTATACCTACGTGACCCTTCACCCAAAAGGCGATCACCCATCCGCCCGGGCTCAGTTGAATGCCTTGCTCAAAAAGAGAGCCGCCCCGCAGGCCGGGGTCGTGCACCACCTGGACTTCCAGCCGGCCAGGGGCATTCACCTGGATTCGCACCTGGCCGACGAACTTACCCCCAACGCCAGCCGCGACCTGCTCGGCGTACTGGAACTGGTAGCCGGACTCATTCTCCTGATCGCCCTGATCAACTACCTCAACCTGTCGGTTTCCATGTCGACCAAACGGGTGCGCGAAGCAGGCATGCGCAAAGTACTCGGGGCCACCCCCCGGCAACTGGTCGGGCAGTTCGCCGGCGACTCGGTCCTGTCCTTTCTGATCGTTTTTGGCATCACCGCTCTCCTGGTAAAAGCCTTTGCCGGCCCCTCGTACGGCTACCTCCAGGTGCAAATCCCGGATTCCTACTACTACAGCGGGGAACTGTGGGGCGCGATCCTCTTTTTTGCCGCGGCGATCACGCTGGTGCCGGCCGGCTACCTGGGCTTGCTGATGACGGGGGTCAAACCCCTTTCGGCGGGTGTCCACCAAACCCCTGCTTTCGGCAAGGTGGGCTTGCTGAGAAGGGGGTTGGTCGTGGTGCAATTCGTGGCCTCCACTTTCCTGATTGCCAGCACCGGGGTGGTATACCGCCAGGTGAACCTCATGCAGCAGTACCACCCGGGGTACGACCAGCAGAACGTAGTGGTCGTAAAATCCCCCCGTACGCTCATTGGCAATCCCGAAAGGGAAAACCTGCTGGAAGTTTTCAAAACCAAACTGCGCGCCTTGCCCGGCGTTGAAAAGGTCGCTTCGGGTTCGGTGATTCCGGGCGAGGAATTTTTGATTCGTTCCGGCAACGTGAAGCGTACGGGAACGGCTCCCCTGGCAGGACAGACCTTCCGCGTAGGCTTTACCGATGGGGATTTCCTGGGCACGCTGGGAATCAAACTGGCGGCGGGCCGAACGTTTACGGCCCGGCCGCATTCGCAAGACGCCATCATCAACCGCCGGGCCTTGCGGAGCCTGGGTTTCTCCTCGCCGCAGGAAGCCTTGGGCCAGCAGATCCAGGTGCTGCACGAGGGCGACAAACGAACCATCGTGGGCGTGGCGGAAGATTACCACCACCTCTCGGTGCATACCCTGCCTACCGAAACGATTTTCCTGCACGGGCCTGATTACGAATTTGGCTACTACCCGATCCGGTTGCAGACGCGGGAGTTGCAAAGTACGCTGGGGGCCATCACCCAAGCCTGGCAGGCCCTATACCCCAACGACCCGTTCGACTACTTTTTTCTGGACCGCTTTTTTGGGCAGCAGTACGGGAGTGAAGTCCGGTTCGGGCGTGCCTTCTTCGCTTTTTCGGGGCTGGCCATCCTCATTTCGTGCCTTGGCCTGTTGGGTCTTTCCCTCTACAGTACCGAGCTCCGGCAACGCGAAGTGTGCATCCGCCGGGTGTTCGGCGCCTCGACGCCCGGAAATGTGTTGCTGTTGTCGCGGGAGTACCTGGTACTGGTTCTGTCGGCAGTGGTCATTGCCGTTCCACTGATTGTCTATTTTTCGAGCCGTTTTCTGCGCAGCTTTCCGTACCGGGTGGAGCAGCAGCCCGCCGATTACCTGCTGGCGGGAGCCGGGGTGGTGTTCATCAGCCTGGTTACCATTTTGTACAATGTCGTGAAAGTCTCGGGCAGGAACCCGGCCCGGGTGCTCCGCAATCCTTGAGCTGCCGGTCAAGTACCCGCGCCGGATGGGGCAGGCACGGTTTGGTTTACCCCGAAAGGGCGACCCATCCGTGCCTTGAATGGCACGCATTCAGGCGGGCCCGGTTCAAGCGGTCCGACTGCCGGCGTGCCGGCGGATCATCCGTGTCCCCTTTAGATACCCGTAGTGCCCGACCGCCTGACTAAAGATGTAGTCAGGTTGCCGGGCACTACGGGTCATTGACGAATAAGCTTACCGGGAATAAGTTTACCGGGTAATGACCAGCTTAGCCGTTTTACCGGTTTTGCTGGCTTGTACCCTCACCGCGAATACGCCCCGGGGCAGGTGCCCCACCGGGAGGGTCACTTCCCGCGCACCGGCTTGCACTTGCCGGCGCAGGAAAGCCTTGCCGGTCATGTCACTCATGCTGACCTGCACGGCGGATTCGCCTTCGAAACCGGCCAGGCTGATGGTCACCTCCCGGCTGGCCGGGTTGGGGTGCAACTTCAGGGACAGGTTTTCGGCCTGGGTCAGCAGGTTGCCGGACCTGGCAGATGCACCCGGCGTACCGGGCACAACGATGTAATCAATGCCATAAGCCCCTCCGTTGTTATCGAAGTTCTTCTGGAGGCCGATGGTGTTGCTGCCCGCATTCAGGTTCAACGCTACCGTCACATTCTGCCAGGTCGTCCAACTCTGATTGCTGGCCAGGTTTACAGTAGTTACTTTTGAGCCGTTTACGTATACAGAACTTGCATAACTTGGCCCTGCCGCGTTGTTATACCTGGTCAAAACATTATAAGTACCTGCCGTTGCTACGTTTACATTAAACGTTACGGAAGCACCATTCGCCGTAAAACCAGTTACGTATGCCGTTCCTGAATAGTTAGCGTAGGTGGTAGAAGCAGATACGCCTCCTGCCAGGGTAGCATTTTCCGCTTCGTACCGGGTACTGGTACCCGTTGACGCGGTCGTAGTCGTTACGCTCAGCGGGCTGCTTTGGGCTGAATTGTTGCCGGCCGCATCCCGGGCGCTCACCGTCATGCTGTAGGAAGTACCCGCCGTCAGCCCGGTTACGCTGTAACTGGTGCCGGTGGTGGTTCCCAGAGAAGTGCCACTTCTGAACACTTCGTAAAGCGATACGCCAACGTTATCCGTAGAAGCGGTCCAGCTCAACGTAAAGCTCGTCGAAGTCACCGAACCCGAAGCCAGACCCGTCGGAACACTTGGCGCCTGCGTATCGGCAACCGTGGTTGAAATGCGGGACAATGCCGAGGCAGGAATGGTTTGCTTGCTCACGCCGGGTCCGCTGTAGCTTACCGTGAGGGTTTCTCCGCCGGTAGCCTCAAAATAGGTAACGGTAACGGCGTGCTTGCCGGCTTTCAACCCAATGGTGCCGCTTTGCTCCGTAGTACCGTGCAACCCATCGTTGTTCACCACTTCGGTGCTGCCGATGTACAGCTTGCTGCCATCGTCGGAAGAGGTATAGAACGTATAGGTTCCATCTGAAGGCACCTCCACGAAACCCGTGAATCTGAAGCCAAAGTTATCGGTTCTGTTTCTTGGCGTTAAATCAAAGCTGTTGACATTGCCTTGCTTGGCGGCGGTCAATGCACCGAAGTTGGGCAAAGCACTCCAGTTGCCTTCGTAGTAGCTGTAGTCCAGGCCGGCAACGGTGCCGGAAGGCGTATCGGCAGCGCGAAGGCTCGCAGCGGCCGAAGTGGTTACGCTCAGCGCGGAGCTTTGGGCCGACTGGTTGCCGGCCGCATCCCGGGCGCTCACCGTCATGCTGTAAGCGGTTCCTGCCGTCAGCCCGGTTACATTATAGCTTGTGCCGGTGGTGGTTCCCAAAGAAGTGCCGTTTCTGAATACTTCGTAAAGCGATACCCCGACGTTATCCGTAGAGGCGGTCCAGTTCAACGTAAAGCTGGTTGAAGTCACTGATCCGGAAGCCAGGCCACCCGGCACGGTCGGCGCCTGCGTATCGGCGGTGGTGGTGGTAACCGGCGTCACGACGGTGGCGGAGTTCCAGCTGACCCAGATCTTGCCGTTGCGGTCCACGGTGATGCCTTGCACGCCGTGGAAGTTTCGGGCGAAGGTGGTCTGGGCAGTCCAGCTGACGCCATTGTCGCCGGAATACCAGAGGCGGGCGGCGCTTTCGCCTTCTGCCTTGCCCCATACGGCGATCTTCCCGTCGCAGGATGCCACGTAGCGGGCCTCGAAGTATTTCGCCGTGCTCGTCCAGGTGGTGCCGCCATCGAAGGAATACTTGACGCCGGCGAAATCTGCGGCCGCCCACAGGTTGTTGGAACGGATGGGGTCCGCGACGAGGCCCCAGATCCAGGCGCTGGTGCCGAACGGATGGGTGGTCGCGGTCCAGTTCGAGCCGCCATCGGTGGATTTAAAGAAATTCTGACCACGGGCCACGAAGTAGCGCACGTTTGCCTGCGTCGCATCCCGTTCGATGAAGGCGTTCTGCGGGCTGTAACGACCGCCGGTAGGCGAATTGTCCGGCAGGCCGGAAACGCCCTGGAAGGAAGCGCCGCCGTCGGTCGTGCGGTACACGCGCTGGGCCGGACTACCGACCTCGGACAGCACCACCAGGAAGTCATTGGCGTTGTTGAGCGACATGACCGACTTGGTGATGCCATCGGTCGAGGCAGGCAGGTTGCCCAGGCCCGACTCCGTCCAATTGACCCCACCGTCAGCCGACTTCAGCAGGACGGATTTGTTTTGCCCCTGGTGGACACCGGCGATCACGAGGTTGTTGGCGTCAGGGCCTTCCAGGATGCGGAAGGTGCCGTGCAGATTGGGAAAGGTTTTGGCCGAACTGCGATCCGCCAATCCACTGGTACCGCCGTCGGTAACAATCGCCGAGCCAATATCAGACGCGGGAAGGTAGATGCGATTTACATCGTGGCGGCTAACTCCGGCGAGATACGTTTTGACCGCAGCAATCCCGCTGCCGTTGGGGAAGTAACTCCAGGACAAGCCTTTATCAAAGCTCTGCATGGCAGCGCCCCCCCCCGTGATGATCCACTTGTTGGGATCACTGCCCACCTGGATCACCTGGTCGGTGCCGTAATCCGGGTGATTCTTGGCCATCATGTTGGCAGCCGTCGTCCAGACGGGCACGTGGGTCGTGTTGACCGTAGTGCTGCGCAAGGCGAAAGTCAAGCCGCCATCCGTGCTGTACCCCTGGCGGTCAGCGGACGTATTCCACGCGACAGCCGTATTATCGGAGAAAATCTGCAAGCCGGTGGGATAGCCGAAGTGAATGTTTACCCGGGCCGATACCGTGGCGGTGTAGGTGTTGGTGTTGGTGTAATCGCTGGCGGTGATGCGCGTCACCCCGCCGCCGTCGTTGTTCACCGAGCCCCGCGTGATCAACCCGACGCCGGCGTTTGTGCCGGTGGTGAAGCGCTGAATCATGCCCACGTCGGGATGATTGCTGACCTGCGCAAAGTTGTTGCCGCCATCCGTGGAAACGTAGAGCCCCGCATCGGAACCGACCCAGATCTGGTTGGCGTAGGTGGAAATGTTGTGCAGGGTACGCGCCCGGTTGCTGTCAAAGGTGCTACCACCCGCCTTTGCCCACGTGGCGCCCCCATCGGAGGATTTCCAGAGCCACCCGGTGAGGTCCTTGCGGGGACCGGCAAACCAGATTTCGTTTGGGTTATTTGAACGGATCAGGATCGGCGACGAACCACGGAAGCGCGGCGTGTTGTGGCCAATGTCACCCAGGAGCCTGGTCCAGTCAGTGCCGCCGTTGGTGGACTTGTAGAGCGCATTGTTGGTAGCATAATACACTACGTCGGCATTGTCTTTTTGTACCGCCATGCCAGTGCCAACCAGGTCGCCATTGGGAATGCCCCAGTTCAGGTAGGTCCAGTTGAGGCCGACGTTGTCCGTGCGCCAGGCCCCGAAAACGTCGCCATAGGCGTAGATACGACCGTTATCGGCCTGGGCAAATCCACTCGTCCAGCCGCCGCCATCGAGCGGCACGGCCTGGAAGGTCTGGGCCTGCGCGGCGAATGACAGAAACAAAATAAAGGACAAGACTGCCGTTGTGCGCCGCTTGCCGGAGCGTACATTTAAATATGGAAGCATAAGGAAGGTTTTAGTGGGGGAGAAGTAAATGGCGCGCTTTGGGGTGGGGTGGTCCCTAAACCCCGGCCGCGCAGCCGGATGATTCGTACGCGACGACCGGGCCGGCAAGACTCGTAGAAGAGGAATTTCCGGGTGAGAAAGTCGTGGTGCTTCATAGGCTTTTATGATTAGAAGTGATTCTTCCCCGGGAATGCGAAATGGTGAATGGTCGTGGGTGTATCGGGCAACTCAGCCGGGAGGAGAGTAACCGTGGTCAGAGCAGGCAGACGGGGGAGCGCAGGGCGAACAAGCCCGGTTGAATGAGATGCGTTCCGTTTGCGTGGAAGTGTTTACTGATATAGCCTACAGACAAACCAACCGCCAAAAACCCGTAACGAAAAACGAGAATTATTAAAATTTTTTGTAGGGAAAGTGCAAAAGATCGGATGAGATGTCCGCCGGCTGTATAAATGTATCTGTAATACGGTGTAGTTTCTTTTTAGCTATTAAGCCACCAAGGCGCAACGGTTCACAGCGGCGGTTCCCGGGTGTTTTCTGGGTGACTTTGTGACAATTCAATTCGTAAATCATTAAAAAAAGGGATGGCGGGGCTTGCCATCCCTTTTGCAATGCGCCGCAGGTATGCATAAAAAAAGAATTGACCGGTGTTTAACGTTACTGCATCACCCTAAGGGGTTTTGCAATACCGCGACACGCCGGTCAATTCTACTGCCCGCTGCTGCCGGCCGGGTTAGTAACTGATTTTGATCTTATTCACCCATCTCGCGTCTCCACGGATGGTGGTGACCAGGTACAAGCCCGGTACCAGGTTACCCGCTTCAACCCGGTGGGCGCGGCCATTGCCGGTGAACGTGGTTTCGCGGACCTTCCTGCCGGCTAAGTCGGTGATGATCACCTTTACCGGCCTGTCCGCCGCCGCTCCCAATTCCACGTTGAACCAGCCCTCCGTAACCGGGTTGGGATAAATAACCGGCTGCGCAACCGTTTCCGCGTCCATCAGCGCCGCGAATTTTGCCCCGGCCGCATCGTGGAGTCTCACCGTCACGTAGTCCAGGTGAAAGGCGCCTTTTTTGGGTTCGGTCTTGGTACTCCTGACGTAGCGGTATTCAATCGTGTTGTTGCCGGCCTTCAGGTTCAGCAACTGGTTTTTGGTGGCCCAAGCTTCCGCGGTGGCAAGCACCATGCGGCCGATCCGGACCTTGTTCACAAACACCCAGACCGACTGTT
The DNA here is from genome assembly GCA_902805615.1 of uncultured Cytophagales bacterium. Taxonomy (GTDB): domain Bacteria; phylum Bacteroidota; class Bacteroidia; order Cytophagales; family 172606-1; genus CADCTQ01. The sequence goes on along the minus strand of CADCTQ010000613.1, from coordinate 8,350 downwards.
CGCTGAGGGTGTTGAAATACCCCAGGGTCACGTCGTAAGGACTGGCCGTGGGCACGTTCACGGTAAACGTAACCGATGCGTCGGTTTTATCGAGGCCGCACACGAAGCCGGTCCCCGAATAGCCCGCCTGGTTCTGGCAAACCATTGCGCCGCCGGCCAGCACGGCCGCTTCGGCTTCGTATTTGACGGCGGGCGGCGGCGTGGTCCTCACGGCCAGCGCCGCACTGGCGTCCGATACGTTCCCGGCCGCGTCTTTCGCCTTTACGCGCATGGAATAGGTCGTAACGGCCGACAACCCGGTTACCGCAAAGGAAGTATTGCCGGTTACGCCAATGGAGGTGCCGTCGCGGTAAACTTCGTATTCGGTAACCTCCTTGTTGTCGGTGGAAGCCGTCCAGCTCAGGGTAAACGCCTGGTGGGTCAGGTCAGCGGCCTGCAAGGCAGCCGGAGCCGTCGGGGCTTCGGTGTCGGGCACCAGGGGCGGGATGATCAGGGAAATGTTGTCCATGTTGATGTCGCCGCCGTCGCCGGCGTCCCGCCGGAACATGATCTTGTTCGCGCCGGCGTTCAGCACCAGCGATTCGGTAACCGTAGTCCACCGGTTCCACGCGCCGGACGGGGGCAGGATGACCTGCTTGATTTTCGTCCCGTTCACGTACACCGACAAGCTTTGATTGCCGCCGCCGTTGCCGTACCGCATGGACACGTCGTAGGCTTTGGCTTCGTTCACCGTTACCGTGTAGGTGACGGCCGCGCCCGGACCGTACGTATCCACAAAACCGGTTCCGGTGTAGCCGGGGTGGTTGTTGGCAAACTTAGTGATGTACAGTTCGGCCAGTTCGGCCTCGAAGACGGCAGGGGTAGCCACCGAAATGGGCTCACTGGCCGGTGACTTGTTCCCGGCCCCGTCTTTGGCGACAACCGTCAACGTAACCGTAGCACCGGAAGCCGGCACGTTGTAGGAAGTAAAGCCGGTCGTGCCGATGGATACGCCGTCTTTGAAAACTTCGTAGGCGGTCACGGCCACGTTGTCGGTGGAAGCCGTCCAGGACAAGGTAAAGCCGGTCGAATTCTGGGCCGATGCCCGTAAATTGGTCGGAACCGTGGGGGCTTCGGTATCATTTCCGACGGCCACCGGGGGAATGATCAGGGAAATGTTGTCCATGTTGAACCCGCCCGCATCGCCGGCATCCCGCCGGTACATGATCGTATTCCCACCGGCATTGAGGATGAGGGACTCCGTTTTGGTGCCCCACGTGCTCCAGCTGCCCGAGTTTTGCAGGCCGGTCTGCCTGATTTTCACCCCGTTCACGTACACTGACATGGTAGCCGTGCCCGACCCGTTGGTGTACCGCAGGGTCACGTCGTAGGCACGGGTTTCCTGCACGGCAACGGCGTAGGTGACCGAAGCGCCGACGGCGTCGAAATTATCCACGAAGCCGGAGCCCGTATACCCCGCGTGGTTGAAAGCCGGCTTGGGACCGCCGGCCAGCGTGGCGTCTTCGGCCTCAAACGTGGTGGCGGTCGTGACCGCCAATGCCTCGCTGGCCGCCGATGCGTTCCCGGCGCCGTCCACGGCCTTTACCGTGATCTGGTAGGTCGTAGCGCCGGCCAGGCCGGTGGCGTCGAAGGTGGCGCCGATGCTGGTACCGAGGGGGGTTCCGTTTTTAAAGATCTCGTACCCGGCCACGGCCACGTCGTCGGTGGAGGCGGTCCACGACAAGGTAAAGCCCTTGCCCGTCGTTTTCGTAGCCTTCAGGGCCGTAGGAACGGTAGGCGCCTGCGTGTCCCGGTCGGAGCGGGTCACCAGCGAAATGTGGTCCATGTTGATGTCACCGCCATCCCCGGCATCCCGGCGGTACATGATCTTGTTCTCGCCGGCTTGCAGCAGCATGGATTCCGTAGCCGTAGTCCACTTGTTCCACGCGCCGGAAGGGGGGAAAATCACCTGCCTGAGTTTCACCCCGTTTACGTACAGCGACAAGCTCTGGTCGCCGCCCCCGTTGCCGTACCGCACGGTCACCGGATAGGTATCCGCCTTGTTGACGTTCACCGTGTAGGTGACGGCCGCGCCCGGACCATAGGTGTCCACGAAACCGGTGCCGGTGTAGCCGGGGTGGTTGTTGGCGTAGCGGGTGATGTACAGTTCGGCCAGTTCGGCCTCGAAAATGGTAGCGGTCGTCACGGGCAATTCCGTGCTGGCATCGGACTGGTTGCCCCTGGCATCCACGGCCTTGACCGTCATCAGGTAGGAAGTGCCTTCCGCCAGACCGGTCACCTGGTAAGCAGTAGAGGCAGTCGTTCCCAGGGATGCCCCGTTTTGGAAGATTTCGTAGGCGGTCACGCCGATGTTATCGGTGGAGGCCGTCCAGGATAAAGTAAAGCCCGTGGTCGTCTGGGCCGATGCCTGCAAGCCTTTGGGCTGGGTGGGGGCCTGGGCATCGCTTCCCGGTGTGGATACCAGGGAAATGTTGTCCAGGTTCAGCCCGCCCTGGTCGCCCGGGTCATTTTTGAACGTGATCGTATTCGCGCCGCCATTCAGGGTTACGGATTCCGACTTGGTGCCGTAGGAAGGCCAGCCGCCGGTATTGGGCAGGGAGACCTGCCTTACTTTGGTGCCGTTCACGTACAGGGACAAGGTTTGGAAGGGGCCCGCATCCTGGGCGTACCGCACGAAGACGTCGTACAAGCCCGCATCGGTTACGTTCACCGTGAAGGTAGCAAACGTGCCCCCGGTGCCGAAGCCGGCCACGAAGCCGGTGCCCGTGTACCCGAGGTGGTTGTATTCGATGTTGGCTGCCCCGCCCAGCAGTGCCTCCTCCGCTTCGTAGGTCACCTCCGACCCGGTCGGGAAGGTGGTTACGTTCAGGAAGGAGCTCAGCCCGGATACGTTGCCGGACCGGTCTTTGGCTTTGACGGCCACCGAATAGGTCGTCGAGGCGAGCAATTCCTTGACCAGGATGGAATTGGTCACCGTAGTCGCCAGCAGGTTGCCGTTCAGGTATACTTCGTAGGAACCCACGCCGACGTTGTCGGTAGCGGCTTCCCACCTGAGCGAAAAGCCCTTGTCGGTGATGGCCGACGCGACCAGCCGTACCGGTACGGAGGGAGGGGTGATGTCGTCCGGACCAGGATTTTTCAACTGGGCGGTACCCATCAGGGCCGGATTCTGGTACGTACGGTCTTCCAGGGCGTACCAGGCAATCTTCTTGTTGGCGCCGGCGCCGTCGTCATCCCCTACCTGCACCTCTATGCCCATCGTTTTGAAAGCTTCCGGCGTGACGCCCAGCGTGGCAAAAGGTATTTTTACTTCCAGCACGTACCCGGTGGGGGTGTTCACGTTGGCGACCTGCACGTTGGCGGTTGCCCCGTTTTTGATCTCCCCGATGGCCGTCTCGCCCGGACGGATGAAATACTGGTAATCCCGGACCCCGTAGGTGGGGGCTTTGTCCCCGTCGGCATCAATGAAGATTTCGATGCGGTCATCGCCCCACCAGGACGACCCCGAGTTGACCACTTTGTTGCCGTCGGTTACTTCCACGTAGACGTACAGGTTGTTGGCATCCCACATGGACGTCCAGTTGCCGCTCAGGTCGGCCGCTGATGCGGGTTTAACCTCCCCGATGGAATTAGCCAGCGGGAGGGTGGCGCCGGTCCACGCCGCCTCTTTGGTGCCGTCAATGGCCGGGGCGGTCGCCGCGGCCGTGATAAAGATGTCGTTCAGCAGGGTCTTGGCCTCGAATGTATTGCTGCTTGCGGAAACGTTCCCGGAAGCATCCAGTGCCCTGACCACGATAAAGTAAGAGGTAGAAGGAGTCAGGTTGGTAAGGGTGACCGTGTTGGTGGGGGTGTTCTTGACCAACGCCCCGTTGGCGAATACGTCATAAGAAGCCACCCCTACGTTGTCCGTAGAAGGGGTCCACGTCAAAGTAAAAGCGGTGGAACTCACGCCGGACAGAACAAATCCGCCTTCGGGAACGGAGGGAGGCGTCTTGTCATCCTCAGCCAGGAAAGTGCCCCACTCGAACGCCCCCAGATCGGGTATTCCCTGCACGTTCTCATCGTATTTGCCTACGGAGATGCCCTTGTCGATGGCTTCCAGTGCAGTAGGCTTCAGACGGTAGTCGTGGGCGGCGGCATTGACGAATATTTCGTTCAGTTTCGCGCCCCTGGCATCCAGGATATTGTGCCGGATGTCAGCCGAGGAAAGGTCGCCGCAGCAGCCGGAGAGGTTCGACGGGTGGCTCAGGATGTTGTTGAATATCCTGACCTTTTCGCCCGTGCCCGAGTTGAAGTTGCCGATGGCGTGCTCGGCATTGCCACCGCCGATGCCGTGGCTGAGTGCCACGTTATAGAATATGTCAACATCCGTTCCCCCGTTTACAAGGATCGGGGTGGTGATGTTATACACAACGTTATGGTCCACCGTAGCCCGGATCAGTCGGCCCGGTCCGCCAAAATCAAGGTAGATCCCGTGTTTCAACATGCCGAATCTTGCGTCATCCAGCGTATTGTAGATCAGGTTGTGGTCGATGCGCATCCACTGCAAGTCCCGGCCCACCATATCGATGGCGCCGCTATCCCCACTTCTTCGCATGAAATTCCAGATTTCATTGTGGTGAATCCGGTATACGTCCCGCACGTTGGGATTGCTGTTCTGGGAATACGTGAAATTGATGGCCATCACCGTCGTATTCCAGATTTTGTTGTGGCCGATTTCGGCATCCTTGGTAATGTGACCGGTGTTCAACGCCCCGGAGTTGGAGCACATGTAGTTGGCATCCTCGATCTGGTTGTTGAGCACTTTGATGCCGAAGCCCTGAATGCTCAGCGCGGAGGTGGCAGCGTAACGGATCACGCAGTTCCGGATCGTGTTGTTCCGCCCGCTGACCACGAGCCCCGTCCAGGTGTAATGCTCGGTTTGCCAGTTGCCGGTCATGGACGTCTGGTGCGACGGGTATTTTACGTTCAGGCCATCGAGGGTAATGTTGTTTGCCGCCTCCACGATGCTCCGGTTGGTCTTGGCGTCTTTATCGGTGGTGATGGCACAGGCAAACAGGTTGAACCCTTTGATCGTGTAACCGGCGCGGGTGGTAGACGCCCAGAAGGCAAAGTGCCGGCGCTTGGCCTCGATCACGTTTCTTCCGGTACCGGTGGCGCTGGGGGCCGCGCCGTCGGGCGTTTTTACGTACAACGTCGAGCCGTCCTTCCACCATTCCCCGTTGCTCAGCAACGCATCCGGCCCGCCGGTGGCGTGTACGCCGGCCGGCGTCGGGTCAAACAAAAAATACTCCGTGTCCGGGCCGAGGCCCCACGGCTGATCGCCGAACCGGGGCGCATCCCGGAAGTTGACCGTAATGGTATTGCCGCTGATCGCCACGACCGTGCCGGTCCAGCCCATGCCGTCGTGGCCGTTGCGGGCCAGGTTCACCCAGATCTGGGCGCCTACCCACCGGGCGGCGGGCTCATTGAAATCGGCATCCGTAATGGTAAAATTATTGCCGCTCGCTGCCGCTGCGGCATCGGCCTTGGCATTGGTGGGCATGATGATGTCGGGGGAGGTCTGGTCGGGCCAGCGGGCAAATTCGATCATTTTGCCGTCGGCAAACACCTGGTTGGCTCCCCAGTTGGGATCGACGTTCCAGTTCATGGCCGTCTGGTAGGTGGAGCCGGTGGCCGGCGTCCAGGCCAGCATCAGGTCCGCACCGTTGATGGTTACCTCTTCCCCGCCGAAGGGCTGGTAGGTGACGCCGTTTGCCTTCATGTCCACCATTTCCCGGTACACCCCGGCCCGCACGTACACCACGTCGCCGGCGACGGCCACGTCGGATGCTTTCTGGATGGTTAAAAATGGGGTGGTTGCCGTAGTGCCATTGTTGGCATCACTGCCGTCGGTGGCCACGTAGTAGTCCGTTGCGTACGCATTTCCCGTAAAAAGGAGGCACAGGAACAAGAAAGGTAAAACAGCATTGGTGATCAATCTGCTTTTGATCGTGGCTAAAAGTGTTTGCATACGGCATTGGATTGGAGATGTAATTGCTGATTCGTTGTGGGTTGTCCGTTAGTCGTTGTTGGTTATTCGTTGCTCGTTATTCGCTGATATTAGCCATCTGTTTTGCAGGCGGTTGTAAACAAGCAAGTGTGTGCTCAAGAAGTCATTACAGGGTGATTGCCGATTTGCTTCGCTGCACGGCTTGGGTATACACCGGCCTGGGGGCATACCGGCTCAGAGTAAGGGGGACCTGCCCAAAAAATGGAGGCAAACTTCCGTGAAATGGGTCTCCAAGGGGTGGAGGAGCACCTCATGCCCCGGGCAGGCAGCTTCTGCAGAGGTGCCGGCAGCCGCACGGCCCCGCTTGGGTAAAGGTTTGCCGGTTGCCGGGCCGGGGGTAGAGGTTTCCTGCATAAAGGGTTTGTGGGGAAGTTTTTGACTGATCTACCCCACAGACAAACCAACCGCCGGAAACCCGTAACGGAAAAACAGAATTATTTAAAATTTTTGCAGGGAAAGTGCAAAAGTGTGGCCGCCGTAGCGGTCCGGCCAGCCGTCGCCGTTTACGTCGGCGGCGCTTACGCCGGTACACCAGCCGTCCGGATGCCGGCCGCCCCGGTGGCGTCCGCAAACCGGAACCGGCCGGTATTGCTCACCTTCGCGAGGGATGATTGATAAAGTCTACGCAAGCCAGTGCGCAAAAGGTCTTTCTCCTGTAGAGATGCATACGCTGTGGTAAGTCCATTGATGTTTATAGTATCCCGATAGATGCAATGGAAAGACTGCATACTGACAAAGGTTACCTTGTCCATGCTTTACAAAAGACATACGTGGTAGAAGGATAGGAGGCCTTTTGGTGCTTTTGGATGCAAATTGTCCGTAAACACAACAGCCACCCATGAAAATACTTTCATAAGTGGCTGATAATCAATGTGGACTCGAAGGGAGTCGAACCCCTAACCTTCTGATCCGTAGTCAGATGCTCTATCCAATTGAGCTACGAGTCCTTGCGGGTGCAAATATAATGGTTAATTTTGTATAGTCACAAGCCTGACGCCAATCTTTTCCACCACCTTTTTAAGGCCCCCGGCCCCCTTTTTCATGTTAGACGCCCCCAGAACCACTTCCGCAACCATTGACATACGTTCCCTGCAAATCGCCGACGTAAACCCTGCTGCCAGCACCGGCCGGCAGTGGAGCCCCCGCAACGGCACCGAACTCCACACCGTTTATTCTCCCGCCGACGGCCAGGCCATTGCCCAGGTGGAATGGGCCACGCCCCAGCAATACGAAGAAGTGATTGCCAAAGCCGAGGAAGCCTTCCTGTACTGGCGGAACGTGCCTTCCCCGCGCCGCGGCGAGATCGTCCGGCAGGTCGGCGAGGCGCTGCGCAAGCACAAAACCGAGCTGGGCAAGCTCGTCAGCTACGAAATGGGCAAGATCCTCCAGGAAGGGCTGGGCGAAGTGCAGGAGATGATTGACATCTGCGACTTTGCCACCGGCCTGTCGCGGCAGTTGCACGGCTTTACCATGCATTCGGAGCGGCCCCAGCACCGCATGTACGAACAGTACCACCCGCTGGGCGTGGTGGGCATCATTTCGGCGTTCAACTTCCCGGTGGCCGTGTGGTCCTGGAACGCGATGATCGCGGCCGTGTGCGGCAACGTGTGCGTGTGGAAACCCTCCGAGAAAACGCCCCTGACGGCCATTGCCTGCCAGCGCATCATCGGCCAGGTACTCGCCGACAACGACCTGCCCGAGGGCATCTTCAGCCTCGTGATTGGTGGGCCCGACATCGGGCAGCGGATGTCAGAAGACCGGCGCGTGCCGCTGGTGTCGGCGACCGGTTCCACCCGGATGGGCAAGCTGGTGGCCCAAAAGGTAGCGGCCCGCATGGGCAAGTCGCTGCTGGAACTGGGCGGCAACAACGCCATCATCATTACGCCCAACGCCAACCTGGAACTGGCAATCCGCGCCGTGGTGTTCGGGGCAGTAGGCACCTGCGGGCAACGCTGCACGTCTACCCGCCGGCTCATCGTGCACGACTCCGTGTACGAAGCCGTACGAGACCGCCTGGTGAACATTTTCGGGAAGCTGCCCATCGGCAACCCGCTCGAAGCCGGTACGCTGGTAGGACCGCTCATTGACCGGCAGGCGGTAGAGGCTTTTCAGAAGGCACTCACGCAGGCAACGCAGGAGGGAGGCAAGGTGGTAACCGGTGGCGAGGTGCTGACGGGTGAGGAGTATGCGCCCGGTTTATATGTTACTCCGGCCATTGTGGAGGCGGAGAACTCATTTTCCATCGTGCAGGAGGAGACTTTCGCCCCCATATTATACTTGATACGCTACCAGGGCGAT
>CADCTQ010000612.1 GCA_902805615.1 uncultured Cytophagales bacterium | reverse complement strand
AAGCCCCGTAGAGCTTGCGCAGGCTGACTTCCTTCTGGCGCCGCCCGGCCAGGAACGCCGACAGCCCCAGCAGCCCCGCCCCGGCCAGCAGCAGCGTGACGGCCGCGAAGAAAGTGAACAGCTGGCCCCACTGGGCCTCCCGCCGGTAGAGCCGGTCCCAGGCCTGGTCGAGGAAGTACGCCGAAAACGGCGCCCCGGGGGCCACCGTCCGCCACGCCGCCCGGATGCGGTCCACGGTACGTCCCGGGTCGTGCGGGGCCAGGCGCACCGACAGGTACGGGGTGCCGGCGTCGGCGTGGGCGCCGTGCAGCACCACCAGCGAACTCACCGGCTGGTGCATGGACTGGAAGTGGAAGTTCCCGAGCACGCCCACCACCGTGTACCACGCGTTGCGCGTGGAGTCGTTGAAGTGGATCATCCGGAGCCGCGTGCCCACCGGCCGCGCGAGGTTGAATTCCCGCACGGCCGCCTCGTTGAGCAGCACCGAATACCGGTCCGCGAAAGCTTCCGAAAACGCCCGTCCTTCCTTGACCGACAGGCCCAGCGCCCCCACGGTCCCTTCGTCCATCACCATGCCCCGGCAGGAAATCACCTCCCGGCCGTCTTCCGAGCGGAACTGGTAGCCCAGCGTGGGCTGGCCGGGGGGTGGGTTGCAGTAGCCCGCGCTGCGCACGCCGGGCAGGGCCAGTAGCTGCCCGCGCAGCACGCCACGGCGGTCGGCGAGGCTGTCGGTGAGCACGTCCGTGCCCGACAGCACGAGTACCTGTTCTTTGTCGAAGCCCAGGTTTTCCTCCCGCATGAAGCGCACCTGCCGGAAGACCACCAGCATGGCCGTCAGCAGCGCCACCGAGACGAAAAACTGCCCGGCCACCAGGTGGTTGCGCACCCGCCAGCCCCGGCCCACGCCGCCCGCCCGGCCCTTGAGCACCTGCACCGGCCGGAACGAAGCCATCACCACCGCCGGGTACAGGCCTGCCAGCACGCCCACCCCCAGCGCGAGCACCGCCCCGGCCGCGGCGTACCCGGGCACCTGCGGCCACGGCAGGCTGATGCCGGCGCCCGACCAGCGGCCCAGCACCGGCGCAAACATCTTTCCCGCGAACAGCGCCAGCAGCCAGCCGGCCAGGCAGATCGTGACGGCTTCGGCCAGGAACTGCCCGCGCAACTGGCCGGGTCCGGCGCCGAGCACCTTCCGCACGCCCACTTCCCGGGCCCGTCCCAGGGCGCGGGCCGTAGCCAGGTTCACGAAGTTGAGCCCGGCAATGAGCAGGAGCAGGGCCGCCGACGCTCCCAGCAGGTACACGTAGGTGGCGCTGCCGTTGGCCGCCAGTTCGCTCTCCAGGTGGGAGTGGAGGTGAATGGAACGCAGCGGTTGCAGGAAGTACCGGTAGCCGTTGCCGGCCCGCCGGTAGTCGGCGTACGAAATGCCGAAGTGGCGCGCCACGTGCCCGGCCGCGTACTTGTCCACCAGGGCGGGCAGGGCGGCCGTTACCCGGCCCGCATCGGTGCCGGGCGACAGGCGCAGGTAGGTGTGGGCGTTGAAAAACAGGAAGTTGGGTTCGATGGTGAGGAAGGGGAGGCTGTTCCACGAAGCCACCAGGTTAAACCCGAAGTGGGCCTCCGCGGGCGGGGCCTTGCAGATGCCCGTCACCAGGAACGTCCCCTCGTTGGTCACCAGCAACTGGCCCAGGGCCGGCCCGTTGCCGAAGTACCGGCGGGCCGTCTCCTCGGTGAGCACCGCCGAAAAGGGGTGGCGCAGGGCCGCGTCGGGGTCGCCGGCCACGAGGGGCAGGGCAAAAAAGCGGAAAAAGGTGGAGTCGGCAAACAGCACGCTCCCTTCCTTGAAGGGGGTGCCGCCGCGCTTGATGGTCATCCCTTCGGCCAGGGGTTGCAGGCGCACGGCCGCTTCCACGCCCGGCACTTCCTGGCGGATCACGCGGGCGTACGAGGAGGGTACGGCCGCCAGGCCCACCACGTGGTCGGGGTAGATGCGTTCCACGGCCAGCCGGTACGTCCGGTCGTCGGCGGGGGAAAAGTGGTCGTAGGAAAGTTCGTGGCGGATGTACACGCAGGCCAGCAGGCAGCAGAACAGGCCCAGGCTCAGCCCGCCGATGCTTACCCCCGCGTACAACGGGTTCCGCCGCAGGTTGCGCCAGGTGATTTTCAGGTAATTGGTCAGCATCCGGAAAAGATACGAAAAAAAGGAGACGGGAGACCGGAAGCAGGGGGACCGGAGGAGGGACACGACGAATGGCCGGTGACCTGGCCTACACCTACGGCGAAGCCCGCGTGACCTACCGCCGGGCCGGGGGCGCAAAGGAGCGGCCCGGCTTTTACCTGCACACTTGGCGCTACACCGGCCGGGACTGGCAACTGGTCGGCGAACTGATGGACTACCAGTAGCCGTTCCGGGCGAATCGTACCATTTTTTCCGAAAAAAATACCTAACCGCAGGTATTTACTTTACGGCCGGCCGGCCTTACATTAGACCGTCTTTGCGCCGCCGCACGGCCGGTCATCCTTTGGGGGCGGCGCCGGCTCACCCCCGGCAGTGGTGCGGGGCACGGTTCTCCCTTTTCCACCCTTCCATTTTTAGCCTTATGTCCACCCTACCTGCCAGGCCCCGCAACGTTTCGTTCCGGGCGCATCTCCTGTTCGTGCTGCTGCTCGTGCCCTTTGGCGCCGCCGCCCAAACGCCCCGCACCGGGTGGGACCGGTCGTACGGGGGAAACAGTGGCGAAATCGCCCACGCCATCCTGCCCACGACGGATGGCGGCTACCTGCTGGGGGGCGGTTCCGCCTCCGGCGTCAGCGGCAACAAGACCGCGCCGGGCCGGGGCTTTTACGATTACTGGGTCGTAAAAACGGATGCCCAGGGCAACAAACAGTGGGACAAAGCCTACGGCGGCGCCAATGAAGATGAACTCACGGCCATGGTGTCCACCCCCGACGGCGGCTACCTGCTGGGCGGCATCTCCTACTCGGACGTGGGCGGCGAGAAGTCGCAGCCCAGCCGCGGCTCGGCCGATTACTGGATCGTAAAGACCGGCCCGACCGGCCAGAAGCAATGGGACAAAACCTTCGGCGGCCGCGGCGAGGATTACCTCACCCGGATGGTCGCCACCCCGGACGGGGGTTACCTGCTGGCGGGCATTTCTTACTCGGACATTGGCCAGGACCGTTCCGTGCCCACCCGCGGCTGGGCGGATTACTGGGTGGTGAAGGTAGACGCCAACGGCAACAAAATGTGGGACAACCGCTACGGCGGCAACAATTGGGATAACCTCACCGCCGTGGTCCCGGCCGGGGACGGCGGGTACCTGCTCGGCGGCTACTCCAATTCGACGGCCATCTACGATAAAACCGGCGGGAACCGGGGCGATGACGACTACTGGCTGGTGAAAATTGACGCCGCCGGCAACAAGCTCTGGGACAAGACCTACGGAGGCAACAGCTACGAACGGCTCACCTCGCTGCTCCGTACCCCCGACGGCGGCTACCTGGTGGGCGGCTGGTCCATCTCCACGCTCAGCGGCGACCATTCGCAGCCGGTCCGCGGCGGCATTGACTACTGGGTGCTGAAACTGGACGCCGCCGGCAACAAGCTCTGGGACCGGCGTTACGGCGGCCCCGGCATGGGCAGCGACGTGGGCGGCAACGGCGGCGACTACCTGGAAACCATGATTCCCACCGCGCAGGGCGGGTATCTGCTGGGGGGATGGTCGGACTCCAACGCCGGCGGCGACAAGTCGGAAGACAGCCGGGGCGAACGGGATTTCTGGCTGGTCAACATCGCCGCCAACGGCCAGAAGCAGTGGGACAAAACCCTGGGCGGCAACTATTCCGACTTCCTCGGTGCGATGCTGGCAACCGGGGACGGCGGCTACGTGGTGCTGGGCAATTCCGGCTCCCTGTACGGCCAAGGCAAGGCCGCCCCCCACTACGGCGGCGGTGATTACTGGCTGGTGCAACTGGGTCCCGACCCGGCCCCCGCCAGCCAGCTGCGCGTCAATGCGGGCGGCGGCAGCTTTACGACCCTTGACCAGCGGAAGTTCCCGGCGGATGCGTACTTCCAGGGGGGCACGGTTTCCACCCCCGTGAGCAGTGCGGTTGCCGGCACGGCCGACGATTTCCTCTACCAGACGGGGCGGCACGGCGCTTCGTTCTCGTACAACTTTCCCACCGGCAACGGCACCTACGACGTGGTGCTGCACTTTGCCGAAACCTACTGGGGCAACACGGCCCCGGGCGGCGTGGGCTCCCGGCGGTTCCACGTAACTATGGAAGGAGTGCGCAAGCTCACCGACTACGACGTCTTTGCCAAAGCGGGCGGCGCCCTGCGGGTCCGGCAGGAGACCTTCCGGGTCCGCGTCACCGACGGCACGCTGAACGTGGCTTTCGGCAAAGGCGCCGCCGACAATCCCGCCGTCAAAGCCATTGAAGTCCTGCCGGCCGGCAATGCCCACTTCCTCAACGCGGGCGGCGGGGTGTTTGCCGGGGCCGACGGCAAAACTTTCTACCCCGACGCCTACTACGCCAACGGGGGCGTGTCGGCCATCCCCGGCGGCAACGTGCTCAACACCACCAACGATGCCTTGTACTACAACGCCCGTATCGGCGCCGCCTTCTCCTACGGCATTCCCGCCGCCAACGGCACCTACGACGTGACGCTGCACTTTGCCGAAACCTACTTCGGGGCCCGGGTGGGCGGCGGCGCCGGTTCGCGCCGGTTCAACGTGGACGTGGAGGGCACGCGGCGGCTCACCAACTACGACATCTTCGCCAAAGCCGGCGGCGCCATGCGGGCCGTCCGGGAAACCCTGCGGGCCACCGTCACCGACGGCGTACTCAACCTGTTCTTCTCCCGGGGCAGTGCCGACAACCCCGCCGTCTCGGCCATTGAACTCGTGCCCGCAGCGGTTCCGGCGCGGGAAGCCGCGGCGGAGGCAACTCTCCCGCAGGTCGGCCCCGGGCGGGTGCACCTGTACCCCAACCCGGTGGCCGGCGCCCTCACCGTCGGACTCTCTTTCCCGGCAACGGAGGTGACCGGTACCTGGGTGACCGATGCGAAGGGCGCCGTCCGGCTCCGCAACGCCCACGAGCTGAGCGGGGAAAACGAGTTGCGGGTGGGTACGGCAATCCTGCCCAAAGGCTTGTACGTGCTCCGCCTGGAGACCAAAGACGGGCAACGGTCGGTTAAGTTCGTGCGGGAGTAGGGATCAGGATTCACGGGATGAAAGGATAAACAGGATTTTACCGCCAGGGAGAAGACGCGGAGGACGTAAAGAAAAAACATGCCCTCCCGCACCCGCGCCCAAATCCTGCTAATCCCTTAATCCCGTGAATCCTGATCCGATTACGGGAAAGGTATCCAAAAAAATCCCTGTAAAATGCTACCGCGGTAAACATTGAATGCCTACTTTGGTTGATTCAATGCAATCATCCAAACCTTTTCGCGCATGGCAAAAATCAGAGTTGGCGTAGACGTGGGCGGCACGTTTACGGACGTACTGCTCATGAACCTCGATTCAGGGGCCACCTATCGGGCCAAGACCCCCAGCACCCCCCACGACCAGTCCGTCGGCATCCTCGACGGCATCCTCAAAGCCTGCGACAAGGCCGGCGTCAGCACCACCGACATCACCGAACTCATGCACGGCACCACCGTTGCCACCAACGCCATCCTCGAACGCAAGGGCGCCAAGGTGGGCCTCATCGTGACGGAAGGCTACGCCCAGGTGCTCCAGATCGCCCGTTCGTACGTGCCCGGCGGCCTGGCCGGCTGGATCATCTGGAACAAGCCCGAGCCCCTGGCCGACCTGGAACACACCTTCGAAGTGAAGGAACGGACCGGCGCCGACGGGAGCGTGGTCCGCGACCTCGACGAAGCCTCCGTGGTGGCGGCCATCGGCAAACTCAAGGAAAAAGGGGTGGAGGCCGTGACCGTTTCCCTGATGAACTCGTACGCCAACGACCGCCACGAGAACCGCATCCTCGAAATCATCGGGCGCGAGTGGCCGGGCATTCCCGTGTCGCTCTCCAGCGACGTGCTGCCCGAAATGCGGGAGTACGAACGCACCGTTACCACCGTCGCCAACTCGTACGTGAAGCCCACCCTGTCGCGGTACCTGAACTCCCTCACGGGTACCCTGCGGCAAAACAACATTGCCACGGCCACCAAAGTCCTGCGCTCCGACGGCGGGCTGATGACCTTTGATGCCGCCGCGGCCAAGCCCGTGAACCTGATGATGTCGGGCCCGGCCGGCGGCGTGAAAGGCGCCCTCTGGATCGCCAAGAAGGCCGGTTACCAGAACCTGCTCACCTACGACATGGGCGGCACCTCCACCGACGTGGCCCTGATCGAAAACGGCGTGCCCGTGGTGCGCCGCGAAACGATGGTCGGCGACGTGACCGTGCGGGCCTCCTCCCTCGACGTGCGGACCGTGGGCGCCGGCGGCGGCTCCATCGCCAAAGTCCCCGACCTGACCCGCGCCCTGCGGGTAGGTCCCGAGAGTGCCGGCGCCGTGCCCGGACCGGCCTGTTACAGCAAGGGCGGCACGGCCCCCACCGTCACCGACGCCAACGTGGTGCTCGGGTACCTGCCCGTGGACCTGCTGGGCGGCGAGATGGCCCTCGACCGCGAAGCATCGGTACGGGCCGTGTCCACGATTGCCGAAAAGCTGGGCGTGACGCTCGAAGAAGCCGCCGCCGGCATCGTCAGCATTGCCAACGAAAATATGTTCGGCGCCCTCCGCCTCGTGTCCATCGAGCAGGGCTACGACCCGCGCAACTTCGCCCTCATTGCCTTCGGCGGGGCCGGGCCGGTGCACGCCAATGCCCTGGGCAAACTGCTGGGTTCGTGGCCGGTGATCATTCCGCCCAGTCCCGGCGTGCT
>CADCTQ010000611.1 GCA_902805615.1 uncultured Cytophagales bacterium | reverse complement strand
TCTTAAACTCATTAACTCTCCGACTCCCAAACTCCTGGCCCAGGTGCTTTCGGCCGTGCTGCACCCGTTGCTCATGCCCACGTTGCTGCACGGGCTGCTGCTGGCGTTTGCCCCCTCGGTATTCACCCACCTCAACGAAGAAAACCAGTGGCGCCTGCTGCTGATGATCTTTATCCTCACGTTCGTGCTGCCCCTGTCGCTCACGTACTTCCTCATTCAGTCGGGCTGGTCCGGCTCGTGGCGCGGCACGGCCGCGGAAAGCGATGCCCCGGATGCCGGCGGCGCGCCGCTGCTCGAAAGCTTGCAGATGGAAGACCGTTCGCGCCGCATCGTGCCGTTCCTGTTCACTACGTTCATCTACGGGGCCGATACGTTCCTGCTCACCCGCAACCTGAGCAGCCTGCACCTGTCGGTGGTGATCCTGGCGGCCGTGTCGGTGTGCATCGGGGTGGTGACGCTGGTCACGGTGTTCTGGAAGATCAGCGCCCACGCCGTGGGCACGGGCGGCCTGCTCGGCTTCCTGTTCGGCATCGTCTACGACTTTGCCGTCATTGAACTCCTGTTTCCCTCGCTGGCCTGCGTACTGGCCGCCGGCCTGCTGCTCTCGGCCCGCCTTTACCTCAACGCCCACACCCCCGCCCAGGTCGGCGCCGGCTTCCTCCTCGGCCTCGCGGTCTGCTTCGCCGCAATCGTCGGCTGGGGGTGAAATGCACCGGCGGCTGAAAGCGGACGCGTACTGTTCGGCTGCGGACAGCGATTCATGCCGGAAAAGCCTTCATTTACGCCATTGGGCCCTTTTCTCTTTTTGGCAAAGCATTTGTTAAACAAATATGAAGTTAAACAAATGTAGAGATAACCCCCTTTCCGGGCTGATGCAATGGGCAGGTCTTACTTAGGTGAATTCGAAGAATTGGTACTGCTCACGGTGGCCCACTGGCAGGGAGGGGCCTACGGGGCCGCCCTGCTCCAGGACATCCAGGCGCGGACGGGCCGTACGGTCATTCTGAGCGCCGTCCACGTGGTGCTCTACCGGCTGGAGGCGAAGGGCCTGGTCGTTTCTTCGGTAGGGGGCGCTACCGCCGAGCGGGGCGGACGCCGGAAGCGGCTGTATTCGGTTACTCCCGAGGGCATCCGGACCTTGTCGGAGATTCGCCAGCTGCGCGAAGCGTTGTGGCAACTGATTCCCAAATCCATCATTCCGTCCTCCCTATGAACCACCCGCCCCAACCCCCCGCTTGGATCGACCGCTTTCTGCGGTGGCGACTGCCGGCGGCCCAGTTCGAAGAGGTGCAGGGCGACATGCACGAGTTGTACGGAGAGTGGGTAGCGCGGGTGGGCAAAAGAAAAGCAACCCTGCTGTACCTGGTCAATGCCTTTGCCTTCCTGAGGCCCCTGCCCGAGCCAACCAACTCCTTTGAAAAGCGAAACAAGCACCACGCACCAAACCTTTCCACCGATATGTTGGCTCACTTCTTCCTGCTGGCCTGGCGCACCTTCAAGCGGTACCGGGGCTCCTTCCTCATCAACCTGACGGGCCTGGCCTCGGGGCTTACCTGCGTACTGCTTATCTACCTGTGGGTAAGCGACGAACTCAAGGTGGACAAGTTCCACGAGAACGACCGCCGGCTGTACCAGGTACTGTTCAATATGGGAACGCCCCAGGGAGTTCAGACGGGCACTCAAACGGCGGTTCCGCTGGCTGCGGCCCTGGTGGAAGACATGCCCGAAGTGGAAAGAGCCGTATCCGTGGATGATTTTACGAGTTGGCGCAACCGGGAAGGAATTCTTTCGGTTGGGGAAAAGCACATCACCGTAAAAGGATTGCACGCCGGCAAAGATTTCTTCAACGTCTTTTCTTTTGATCTCCGGCACGGGAATAAAGACCAGGTACTGGCCGAAAAATCCGGCATTGTCATATCCGAGGAACTGGCAAAGAAGCTGTTCAATACCCCTCAGCAGGCCCTTGGCAAAACGCTGGCGTGGAGTCACCCCGGCTTCGAAGGAAACTACACGGTTGCGGGCATTTTTGCGCCCCGTGCCAATAGTTCGATGGCACCCTTCGACGTCGTTTTTACCATCGATGTACTGCTGGAAAAACACCCCTACGCAAATGAGATGGACCAGAACTGGTGCCAGACCTTCGTGGTGCTCAAAAAGGAAACCAGCATCAGCGATTTTAACCACAAGCTCAACGCGTACTGGAAAGCGAAACAGCCCACCCAAAGCAAGTTTCCCCTGCTCGTGCAGCAGTATTCCGACCGGTACCTGTACGGGCAGTACGAGAATGGGCATCCGGTTGCGGGCCGGATGCTGTACGTGCGGTTGTTGTCGGTCACTGCTTTGTTTATCCTGCTGATTGCCTGCGTCAACTTCATGAACCTGTCCACGGCACAGGCTTCCCAGAGAATGAAAGAGATCGGGGTAAAGAAAGTGCTGGGCGTGAGCCGGCCCGCGTTGGTTGCCCAGTACCTGTCCGAATCCATCTTACTGGCACTTGCCTCGGGGGTGGGGGCTATTTTGCTGGTATCACTGCTCCTGCCCCAGTTCAATGTCCTTACGGGCAAGCGCCTTCAGTTCGCGCCCGACGGGAGGGATGTTTTGGCCATTACCGGCATCGTCTTGTTTACGGGGCTGGTGGCCGGCCTGTACCCGGCATTGTACCTTTCCGGTTTCCAAGCGGCCACGGTGCTGAAGAAAAGGCTCGATACGCCTACCGGCGACCTGTGGGTACGCAAAGGCCTGGTGGTATTTCAATTTACGCTGGCCATTGTGTTCATTGTTGGTTTTTTGATCATCAACCAGCAGATCGAGTTTACCCAAACCAAAAACCTGGGCTACAACAAGGACAACATCGTTACTTTCCAGTGGAAAGGAAAAGCGGACCGGAGCCTGGAGGCTTTTATGTCGGGATTGAAAAACATTGCCGGCGTGGTGAATGCAACGGGCATGCACGGCAACATTCTGAGCGAAGTGTACGGCCAGAGTGCCGTTTCGTGGCGCGGGCAGGAAGCGGATAGAAATTATATGTTCAAGTCCCCGGTGGTGGGCTACGACTTCATTGAAACGCTGGGCATCCAAATGCTCGCGGGACGGTCTTACCAGGAGGGCTACGCCAATGAAAGGACCAACATTATTCTCAACGAAGCGGCCGTTCGGATGATGGGAATTGCAAACCCGGTGGGAAAAAGCATTGCCTGGGAGAACAGCAGCCGGCAAATCATTGGCGTAGTCAAAGACTTTCATTATGGGTCGCTGCACGAAAAGGTAGAACCGCTCATTTTCAGGTTCGACCCCACCGGCGGCACCATTATGGTGAAGATAAAAGCCGGCACGGAAAAAACCGTCCTGGCAGGACTCAAGCAGTTTCACGCCCAATTCCTACCCCGGCATCCCTTCGCGTTTACCTTCATGGACGCGGATTACCAGGCGCTGTACGAATCAGAGAGCCGGGTAGCCGCGCTGTCGAACTACTTTGCCGTACTTGCCATCCTGATCTCCTGCCTGGGCCTGCTGGGGCTGGCCGCCTTCACGGCCCAGCGGCGGCGCAAGGAAATAAGCATCCGTAAAGTACTCGGCGCCAGCCAGGCGGGCATTGCTTTCCTGTTGTCGGGAGAGTTTACCCGGCTGGTGCTGGTGGCCGTGGTCATTGCGCTGCCCATGAGCTACGGGCTGGCCCGCAAGTGGCTGGAGAGTTTTGCCTATCGCATTGACCTGGCGTGGTGGCACTTTGCCGGCGCCGGCCTGCTGGCTGTGCTGATTGCCTGGCTCACCGTGGGCGTGCAAGCAGTCAACGCCGCCCAGGCCAACCCGGTAAAGGCCCTGAACCAGGAATAGCCATTGCCGGCCGGCACCATCCCGCATCCCCGTCCAAACCCTTTGCGCCAAGCCTCCCTTCCCCGGCTGAGCGTAGTTTAGCGGGGGTACGAATGGCGTGGAGAAATACTGTTACGACTGGGGCACTCTCTGACTATCCCCAAATCCATCATCCCGTCCTCCCTATGAACCACCCGCCCCAACCCCCGGCCTGGATTGACAAGTTTCTCCAGTGGCGACTGCCCGCAGCCCGCTTTGAAGAGGTGCAGGGCGACATGCACGAGTTGTACGGAGAGTGGGTAGCGCGGGTGGGCAAAAGAAAAGCAACCCTGCTCTACCTGCTCAATGCCGTTGCCTTCCTGAGGCCTCTGCCCGAGCCGGCCAACTCCTTTGAAAAGCGAAACAAGCACCACTCACCAAACCTTTCCACCGATATGCTGGCTCACTTCTTCCTGCTGGCCTGGCGCACCTTCAAGCGGTACCGGGGCTCCTTCCTCATCAACCTGACGGGCCTGGCCTCGGGGCTCACCTGCGTGCTGCTCATCTACCTGTGGGTAAGCGATGAACTCAAGGTGGACAAGTTTCACGAAAACGACCGCCGGCTCTACGCGGTAATGAGCAACCTGCACCTGCCCAACGGCATTTTCACGGATGGTCGTACGCCTTCCCCGCTGGCCGAAGCCCTGGTGGCCGAACTGCCGGAAGTCGAACACGCGGCCTCGGTGAATCTCTTCATGGATTGGTTTGCGGGGCCGGGAGCCCTTTCGGACGGGGAAAAAAGTCTGAAAGCCCAGGGCATCTTCGCCAGCCGGGATTTCTTCAAGGTTTTCTCCTACCCGCTGCTCCACGGCAACGCCGGCCCCGTGTGGACCGATAAAAGCAGCATCCTCATTTCCGAAGACCTGGCCAGAAACCTGTTCGAAACCACTCAGGACGTGGTGGGGAAAACGGTAACGTGGAACCACGTCATGTTTACGGGGCCTTTCCAGGTGGCCGGGGTGTTCAAAAACCTGCCGGCCCACGCCACGACCAAGTTCGACCTGGTCTTCAACTACCAGTTGATGCTGGATCACGACAGCGATGCCGCGGGATGGAACGGCTCGTACGCCAAAACGTACGTGGTGGTCAGGGAAGGCACCGACCTGGACGCGTTGACCAAGAAAATTACCGGCGTTTTCAAAGCCCGGCAACCTGAAAATGCCACCCCTGATCTGTTCCTGCAGCGGTACTCGGAGCAATACCTGCACGGCAACTACGAAAACGGCGTGCCGGTAGGGGGCCGGATCACGTACGTGAAGGTACTCACCCTGGTGGCCGGCTTCATCCTGCTGATTGCCTGCATCAACTTCACCAACCTGGCTACTGCCCAGGCTTCGCGGCGCCTCAAGGAGATCGGGGTAAAGCAGGCCATTGGCGCGGACCGCAAAACATTGATGCTCCAGTTTCTTTCCGAATCCGTCCTGATGGCTTTTCTGGCGCTGCTGGTTGCCATCGTGTGGATGGGCTTGCTGCTGCCCGAATTCAACCGGATCACCGGGAAGGTTTTCCAACTGCAAGCCGAACCCCGTCACGTACTGACGGTCATTGGCATGGTGGGGGTAGTGGGAATCCTGGCCGGCAGCTACCCGGCGTTCTACCTGTCGGGTTTCAGTCCGGTGACGATCACCAAAGGCGCGGCCGGCCGGATTGGGCAGCGCACCTCCGGGCGGGAGTCGTGGGTCCGCAAGGGGCTGGTCGTCTTTCAGTTCGTGCTCTCGGTTGTATTTATGGTGGGTTTCCTGGTGATCCACCAGCAGATCGTCTTCATCCAAACCAAAAACCTGGGTTATAACCGCGACAATGTCCTTTCGTTTGACCGGAAAGGCCGGATGACTCCTGAGAAGTTTGAGGCCTTCGTGGCCGGGTTGAAACAAATGCCGGGCGTGGTGAACCTGACCAGCATGGATGGCCGGTTCATGGATGGCCGCGATGCCCAGGCGGGCTACTCCTGGCGCGGACAGGAATCGGACCGGCGTTACCTGTTCAAGGCGCCCCGCGTAGGGTATGACTTCGTGGAAACCCTGGGAATGCAACTGGCCGCGGGACGGGCGTTTTCGCGGGAGTACCAGGATGGCCATTCAAAAATCATGCTCAACGAGGCCGCCGTCCGGATGATGGGCCTGAAAGACCCCGTTGGCAAAATCATCAAGTACGGCGACGGCGAAGTGCAGGTTGTGGGGGTGGTGAAAGACTTTCAGTACGGGTCGCTTTACCAGCGGGTGGAGCCGCTCATCTTCCGCTGCCGTCCCGAGGGCACTACGATGCTGGTGAAGGTCAAAGCCGGCACGGAACGCGCGGCCCTCGAACGGATCGAGGGGCTGTACAAGGAATTTCACCCGAGCTACCCGTTTGAATTCACCTTCCTGGACGCCGAGTACCAGGCCCTCTACGAGTCCGAAAACCGGGTGGCCGTGCTGTTCAACTATTTCACCGTACTGGCCATCCTGATCTCCTGCCTGGGCCTGCTGGGGCTGGCCGCCTTCACGGCCCAGCGGCGGCGCAAGGAGATCAGCATCCGCAAGGTGCTCGGCGCCAGCCAGACCGGCATTGCTTTCCTGCTGTCGGGCGAGTTTACCCGGCTCGTCCTCGTTGCCGTGGTCATTGGGTTGCCCGTCAGCTACCTCCTGGCCCGCAAGTGGCTGGAGAGTTTTGCCTACCGCATTGACCTGGTCTGGTGGCACTTTGCCGTGGCCGGCCTGCTGGCGGTATTGATTGCGTGGCTCACCGTGGTCGGGCAAGCGGTCAACGCCGCCCGGGCCAACCCGGTAAAGGCCTTGAACCAGGAATAGCATTTTCAGTATCGGTAGGATTGGGTTGAAACCCGGTACGTGAGTCGCGCTGTTGCGTCTGGTTGGCGCGTCTACGCCCCGTTTCTACTGGTTTAAGTGTCTGTATGAGATTAGCGCATTTGGGGATTAGAGGGGGTTAGGGTTAGAGATGGATTGGTGAGGGATTGGTGAGGGATTGATGATGCGTAAGTGGAGTTTGTTCTTTTTGGCATTGCCCCAAAAAGAACCAAAAAGGGCTAGTGGTCAGGCAGGGTGCAAGTGAGGGGTAAAAGTAGTATCTTTGCCCAAAAAAGT
>CADCTQ010000610.1 GCA_902805615.1 uncultured Cytophagales bacterium | reverse complement strand
AAAGGGTATAAGCAACTGGGCGTCCGGGTAGTGCCGCCGGCCGTGGCCCGGTACGGCGCCTTTCTCGGCAAAGGGGTCATCATGATGCCCTCGTACGTAAACATCGGGGCTTACGTGGACGCGGAAACGATGGTGGACACCTGGGCCACGGTGGGCAGCTGCGCCCAGGTCGGCAAACGCGTGCACCTGAGCGGGGGCGTGGGAGTAGGAGGGGTGCTCGAACCGCCCCAGGCCGCGCCGGTCATCATCGAAGACGGTGCATTCATCGGCTCCCGCTGCATCCTGGTGGAAGGTGTCCGGGTCCGCAAGGAGGCCGTGCTCGGGGCCGGCGTCACGCTGACGGGCTCCTCCAAGATCATTGACGTGACGGGCAGCGAACCCAAAATCTACACCGGCGAAGTGCCCGAACGAGCCGTCGTGATTCCCGGCAGCTACCCGAAGCAGTTTCCCGCCGGCGAGTTCCACGTGCCCTGCGCCCTGATCATCGGCCGCCGCAAAGAAAGCACCGACCTCAAAACCTCCCTCAACGACGCCCTGCGGGAAAACGCGGTAACGGTCTAGGATCAGGATTCGCGGGATTAAAGGATGACCAGGATTAGGGATTGGAATCAGTTGAAGATACCCAAAAGGTTTTCATTATTTAATCTGATACATTCCGGTTCGGACAGCCAATCCTGGTCATCCTTTAATCCCGCGAATCCTGATCCTAGACCCCGATCCCCAACTGCCTCATGAGCGCCGCGGCGTTGGCCGTGTGGCATGGTCCGTCGCGCAGTTTATAGTCAAACGATATCTGGTCGCCGCTGATTTCGCTCTCGAAACTGTAGTTCACCAGGTTCATCTCATCGGCCAGCGATACCAGTTCCAGGTCGTGGGTGGAGATGAGCCCGAAGGCCCGCGAACGGCTCAGCTGCCGGGCCAGGGCTTCGGCCCCTGCGTGGCGGTCGGCGGAATTGGTGCCCTTTAAAATCTCGTCGAGCAGGAACAACACCGGTACCGGGTTCCCTTTGAGCAACTTCACCAGCCCATTGATGCGCAGGAGTTCGGCCATGAACGACGACGTGCTTTCGGCGAGTTCGTCGTGGGTGCGCATGCTCGTGTACAGTTGCACCGGCGACAACTCCAGCCGGGCGGCGCACACCGGGGCTCCCGCCAGCGCCAGCACAACGTTGATGCCGACCGTCCGCAGGAAGGTACTTTTGCCGGCCATGTTCGAGCCGGTCACCAGGGCAATGGCGCCTTGTCCGTCCAGGGAAAATTCGTTGGGTACCCGCCGGCCCGCCGGGATCAGCGGGTGACCGAGGGAACGGGCCTCGAAGCGGTACGGGGCTTCGGTCACCCGGGGAAAGGGATACGTGGGGTGGGCGTAACAGAAGCCGGCCAGGCTGGCCAACGCTTCGAGTTCGGCCACGGCGTCCGTCCAGGCGGAAATCCATTCGGGCGTAAGGCGCCCTTTGAGTGCTTCCCCCCGCAGCAGCCACGACACGTCCGTCAGCATCACCACCTTCCCGAAGTCGCGCATCCGGGCGACGTTGTCGAGCACCTGCACCAACTGTCCCATGCCGGCGCCAGCCCCGCCGTTTTCCCGCAGGCGGCGCTGCACATCGGCCAGGAGCCCGTCCCCCAGAGGTTCGGGTGCCTGCACCCCGTCCAGGGCGGCCACCGTGCGCAGCGCCGTAGCGGCGGCCGGTCCGAAAGCACCGATCCGGCGGATGCTTGGTTGCAGCCCGCGGAGCACCAGCACGTCCAGCGCGTAGATTCCCCCCAGGAGCAACAGCCAGGTCCGGGTCGGCACGCCTCCCACTTCGGTCCCGGTCACCATTGCTATCAGGAGCAGTGCATTGACAACCAGGAAGGCGGCGGGCAGCACGACCCGGGCAACCCGGTACAGGAAGCGGTTTTTGATCACCTGCGCATCCGGCCCGGCGAGCCAGCGAAGCAGTTCGCCCAGGGCCACCGCTTCGTCGGGCAGGGCTGCTTTCTTGCGGGATGGGGAAAAGCCCGTCAGGCGCTGCATGGAGAAGCCCGCCAGCAGTCCTTCCCGGAGGGTTCGCTGCTGGTGGTAACGGCCGGCCACTTCGAATTGCTGCCGCCACTGCACCTTGCCGGCCAGCTCCCGCACGGCCCCTTGCCGGGCGTACACGGTGGGTCCGTCGGCCGGGCTGAGCAGCCAGTCGGCCAGTTTTTTGCGGCCAAAGGCCGTGGTGGTGCGGTTCAGTAAGGCAAACAGGGAGTGGTCCCCGACAATATCCAGGTCGGGGCCGTAGGGGTGTTTGGCATCAGCGTAGGGTTGTCCGCCCGGTAAGTCCTTCAGGTCCAGGCTTGAACGGGCCACTTCGTCGCGGTTGACGGCCAGGTGCAGCGCGGCCGTTTCCTTCAGCTGGGTGAGCACGTTGCGCTTCTTTTGCAGCAGCACCAGCACCACCAAGGCAGTTCCGGCCACGGCCAGGGTACCCCCCAGGGCGCCGGCATTGGCGAAAAAAACTACCCCCACCAACCCCAATAGCAATACCAGCACGCGGATGATGGTTGCATTTTGCAACGCCTGTGCCGCCTGCTGGTATTGCCCCGTGAAAAGGGGGATGTTATCTTCAAAAAAACGATTCGGTACCCGGTGCTCCTGGTTGTCCGCCATAAGAACAGTTAAGTTTAGCCACCAACCCCACACGACTCCTTCCGGCCAGGAATATTTGTCTCTGCCGCGGCCCCACTTACCCAAACCCTGTAACCCCGCCGGCAAGGGCAATATATTCAAAAAGGGCCAAAATCCTACCATCCGGGCCCAAAACTTACGTTCTTTTTTTCGCAAAAAAGAGAATCTCAACCGCCCCCGGCATACCGCCGGACCGTGCGCCGGGGTCTTACGGCACCCGGGCGAAACGCGGCGCCACCTGCAAGTCCTTGCTGTCTTTCTTCCACTGGTAAAAGCCGATGCCCGACTTGGCGCCCAGGTGACCGGCCTGCACCATGTTGACCAGCAGCGGGCAGGGGGCGTACTTGGGGTTGCCCAGTCCTTCGTGCAGCACCCGCAGGATCGCCAGGCACACGTCGAGCCCGATGAAGTCGGCCAGTTGCAACGGGCCCATCGGGTGGGCCATGCCGAGCTTCATCACTGTATCAATTTCGTACACTCCGGCCACGCTTTCGTACAGGGTATAAACGGCTTCGTTGATCATCGGCATCAGGATGCGGTTGGCGACAAAGCCGGGGTAATCGTTCACTTCCACGGGCACCTTTTCGAGCCGCCGCGACAGGTCCATCACGTACCGGGCCGTCTCGTCGGACGTCGAATAGCCCCGGATCACTTCCACCAGTTTCATCACCGGCACGGGATTCATGAAGTGCATCCCGATCACCTGCGCGGGCCGCTTGGTGGCGGCGGCAATGCGGGTGATGGAGATGGACGACGTGTTGGTGGCCAGGATGGCGTCGGGGGCGCAAAACCCGTCGAGCCCCCGGAAGATGGACAGTTTCAGGTCGGTGTTTTCGGTGGCGGCTTCCACCACCAGCCGGGCCCCGGCCACGCCTTCTTCGGTGGACGTGAACGTCCGGATGCGGCCCAGCGTGGCGTCCTTCTGCTCGGGGGTCACCTGGTTTTTGTTTACCTGCCGGTCCAGGTTGCCGGTAATGGTCTTGATTCCTTTTTCCAGCGCCGGCCCCGACACGTCAATGAGGTTGACGGGGAAGCCTTGCAGGGCAAACACGTGGGCAATGCCGTTGCCCATGGTGCCGCTGCCGATTACTGCAATGTGGTCCATGCTTGTTCTTTCGATTGGTTGAGCCGGCAAATATAGAACGAATCTGCATGGTCGCTGGACGGGGTACGCATCTTCAGTAAGCAGTAAGCAATCAGCAGTAGGCAACGTACGCGTATTGCTTACTGCCGACTCATACAACTCAGAACCCACATCCCTAACTACGGGCCAGCGGGGTGCCGCGGGGCTCGATGATGGGGAAGGGGTAGCATTCCTCCGTCAGGCCGTACTGCTGCCGTTGACTTGCCGTCAGGAGCCAGGGGGTATGCACCAGCGCCGGGGGCAGGTCGCGCAACTGGGGCAGCCACCGTTTCACGTACTCGCCCTCCGGGTCGTACTCCCGGGCTTGCTTGACCACGTTGAAGTGACGCCCTTCCCGCGGGTCGTTGCCCACGCCGGCCACGTAGTTCCAGTTGCCCCAGTTGCTGGCCGGGTCGTAGTCGAGCAACTGAGATTCAAACCAGGCCGCCCCCGGCACCCAGTTCAACGCCAGGTCCCTGACCAGGAAGCTGGCCACGTTCTGCCGGCCCCGGCTCGACATGTAACCCGTGCGCATCATTTCGGTCATGTTGGCGTCAATGAACGGGTAGCCCGTGGTGCCGCTCCGCCACCGTTCGAAGTGCGCCGGGTTGCCGTTGAACCGCACGGCCGCCTCTTTGATGCCGCCCGCTTTGAAAATCTTGTTGGCGTGCTTCTTGGCGATGAAGCGAAAAAAGTCCCGCCACATGAGTTCAGTGATCAGGTGGATGGTGGATTCGTTGCGCAATCGTTCCCGTTCATAGCGCTTCACGTCCCAAAAGATGGTTCTTGGTGAGATACAACCCGTGGATAACCACGGGGCCAGCTTGCTCGAATAGTCGGCGCCGATGAGCCCGTTGCGGGTATGTTTATAATGCTGCAACTGGTCGTTGTCCCAGAAATACGCTTGCATCCGCCGCAGCGCCTCCGGTTCACCACCCCGGAACGCCAGCACGGCCCGTTCATCGTGGACGGGCTCGGCGAAACCAAACTGTTCCAACGTGGGCATCCGGCCGGGCGGCATCACGGGCGGCACGTTGATGCGGGTGGGTGCCGGCATGGGCTCCCGGACGTGCACGTACCGCTCCACTTCCTTGCGGAAATCCGAAAACACCTCGGGCAGGTTCTTGACGGGAAAGGGCAGGTCTTCGAGGTGGTACAGTGTAGTGCCCCAGAAGTATTCCACGGGCACCTTGTAGCGCCACAGGGCGTGCTCCAGGGCTTCCTCCACCTGGATCTCCTCGTCGGTCACTTCCTTGTGCGCGTACACGGCGTTAATGCCCAGCGTAGCCACCAGTTGCGGAATGCGTTCTTCGGGCTTGCCGGTCTCCACCAGCAGCTTGCCGCCCCGCTGGGCAATTTCTTCCCCCAGGTTGTGGACGCTTTCCAGCAGAAACTTTGTTCGGAAAGCTCCCGTTTTGGGAAATGCGTACCGGATGTCGGCGAACTGGCGAACATCGAAACAGTAGTAGGGAATCACCTCCGCCTTGCCGGCGGCTTTGCACAAAGGTTCGTGGTCACGAACCCTCAAATCATTGCGGAACCAAACAAGTATCTTTCTCATTAGTAGTGCGATAGGCCCTTAATGATACACCTTTACTTTTAGTCAGCTTCCTTAGGGACGGTTCTTTCCTACTTCAACCAATTCACCCGATAAAGGTTTGCGTTCGCGCCGGTTTTCTCCCGTTTCCGTATACCTTTGCAAACGGCTCACAACGCATGAATATGAGAAGAAGACCCTCCTTGGTTGGCAAATACCACGACCTGGAAATCGTGAAACGGGTGGATTTCGGGCTGTACCTGGACGCGGACGGGGAAGAAATCCTGCTGCCCACCAAATACGTGCCCGCCAACGCAAACATTGGCGAACGTTTGCGCGTGTTTGTGTACCGCGACTCCGAAGACCGCCTGATTGCCACCACGTTACAACCACCCGCTGCGGTAGGGGAGTTTGCCGCGCTGCGCGTGGTGGCCACTACTTCGCACGGCGTATTCCTCGACTGGGGACTCGAAAAGGACCTGTTCCTGCCGTTCTCCGAGCAGCACCAGCGCCTGGCGACGGGCCGTACGTACGTGGTGCGCATCATGCTCGACCACGCCACCGACCGGGTCATGGCCAGCGCCCGGCTGGAGCAGTTTCTCGACGACAATCCGGCCGATGCGCTCCGGGAGGACCAGGAAGTGCAGCTCACCGTGTGGGAATACACCGAAATCGGCATCAAAACCCTCATCGAGGACCGTTACCAGGGGCTCCTGTACCGCAACGAAGTGTTTACGGACCTCCACCCGGGCGAAAAGCTGACGGGATACATCAAAAGGGTGCGCGACGACGGCAAGGTGGACGTGACGCTGCGCAAGAAGGGCTACGAAGAAGTGCAGGACGCCCAGTCGGTGGTGCTGCAAAAGCTGGTCACCAACGGCGGCCTGCTGCCGCTCACCGACAACAGCGCCCCGGAAGAAATCAGCAAGTGGCTGGGAATGAGCAAAAAGACGTTTAAAAGGGCCGTGGGTGGCCTCTACAAGGCGGGCAAGGTCCGCCTGGCCGCCGACGCCATCTATTTGATTACCGAAGAATGATCCCGACTCCCGATGCATTGCCCGCCCTGTCGCGGAAGACCAAAGGCAGCACGAAAGCTTTTTTCGATAAACTCAAAAAAGGGAATCCGCGCCTCGTGGACGACGCGTTCCACGGGGCGCACGCGGAAGTGTTTGAGCGGGTGGATTGCCTCGCCTGCGCCAATTGCTGCAAAACCACCAGCCCCATCTTCTACGACCGCGACATTGAACGGCTCGCCAAAGCCCTTCACCTGAAGCCGGCGCAATTCATTGAGCGGTACCTGCGCGTGGACGAAGACCGCGACTACGTACTCAAGGGTTCCCCGTGCCCGTTCCTGGCCGCCGATAACACCTGCGACGTGTACCATCACCGCCCCACGGCCTGCCGCGAATATCCCCACACCGACCGCAAGCGAATGCACCAGATCCTCGATCTCACCCTGCGCAATACTTCCGTGTGCCCGGCCGTGTTTACAATTGTAGAACGGATGAAAGAAGCAGCAGGGGGGAAGTAGTTCACCATACACAAGAATTATTGGATACTAAAAAGAGGAGCAAGCCGGCTCTTCGCCGGTGATGGGTTGCGCTTAAAAAATTCAGTTCCCCACGGACTTGTATTTTGCGA
>CADCTQ010000609.1 GCA_902805615.1 uncultured Cytophagales bacterium | reverse complement strand
GGTGCAGGAATTCAGCGTGCCCAGCAACCGGCTCTCCAACGACTTCCAGGCCATTCCGCTCGGCCACGTGCTCATGACCACCGGCGATGGCTACCACACCAACTTTTTCGCCCACCAGACCGGCCTCGACCGCCGGGCGCCCACCGTGGGTTTCCACTGGCCCAAGGCCAACGCCACCAACCTGCCCGTCTCGTCGGTGCTGGGCTTCGTGATCAACGAAACCCTCATGTCGGAGACGGTCAACGACGTGAACATCCAGGTGCGGCCCGCCAGCGGCGGGGTCAACGTAGCCGCCGACGTCACTTCCTTCCAGAACGGCGTGGTCAACTTCGCGCCCCGGCAGCCGCTGGCCGTGAACACCACCTACGAGGTGACCTTCGTGGCGGGCGGCATCAAGGACGTGGCCGGCAACGGCATGGCCGAGTACAAGTTCCTGTTCTCCACCGGCAGCACCATTGCCACCAACAACCCGCCCACCATCAGCAACGTCGCCATGGCTCCCGCCTCGCCGGTCAACACGGGCACGGCCGTCACCTTTACGGCCACGGCCACCGACCCCAACGGCGACGCCCTCTCCTACCGCTGGGACTTCGGCGACGGTTCCCCGCAAACGGCTTTCTCTACGTCCAACGCCGCCGCCAAGACCTACGCCAACGCCGGCAACTACACCGTGCTGCTCCAGGTGAGCGACGGCAAGGGCGAAATCACCAGCAGCACGAAGTCGCTGGTGGTCGTCAACCCGGTCAGCGGCCCCCTGCCGACGCGTTCGAGTTCGATCGTGGTGGACAATGCCGGTAGAAAAGTGTGGGTAGTGAACTCCGACAACGACAACGTGGCGGCCATCAACGCCGACAACCTCACCGTCGTGCACAACGTGGCCGTGGGCAAGCGGCCCACGGGTGTAGCCGTGGACGGCAGCGCTCAGGTGTGGGTCACCTGTCGGGAAGAAGATAAAGTGTACATCTTGAGCAAAAGCACCGGGGCGTTGGTGGGCACGCTTTCGCTGGCCAGGGGCGCCCAGCCGGCAGGCATCGTCTTTACCCCCGATGGTACCACCGGCTACATTGCCGAGTACGGCACGGGCAGAGTCACCCGCGTGAGTGCGGCCAGCCGTACGGTCACCGGTTCGCTTTCCGTCGGTCCCACGCCCACGGCCCTTGCCATCACCGGCGACGCCTCCAAGTTGCTCGTCTCCCGCTTCATCTCCGGCAGCGGCGGCGGCTCGGTCTACCAGGTCAACCTGGGCACTTTCACGGCCGGCCCCCCCATCAACCTGCCCCTTGACAACACCACCGCCGACACGGAAGTGGCCGGAAGGGGCCTGCCCAACTACGTAGCCGGCCTGGCCCTGAGCCCCAGCAGCGCCCAGGCCTGGTACGTGGCCAAGAAAGACAACATCCTGCGCGGACTGGCCCGCGACGGGGCCACGCCCACCTTCGAGACCACCGTCCGTTTCCTGGCCGCCCCCCTCAACGTGTCCACCGGCACGGAGATCACGGCCAGCCGCAAGGACATTGACAACCACGCCCAGCCCTCCTCGATCACCTTCAGCCCGCAGGGCAACCACCTTTTCCTCACCGAGCAGGGCAACAACCGCCTGCTGGTGCTCAACGCTTCCAACGGCCAGGAGATCACCCGCGCCGACGTGGGCAAAGCCCCCCAGGGCGTGGCCGTTGACCCCACTACCAATCGCGTGTTCACCGAGAACTTCATGAGCCGTTCGGTGACCGTGTACAACGCCTCTTCCATGCTCACGCAGGGCACCACCACGCTGGGCACGCCGACCACCATCTCGATTGTCACCACCGAAAAGCTCACCGCTTCGGTGCTCAAGGGCAAGCAACTCTTCTACGAAGCGGCTGATCCGCGCATCGGCAAGGACGGCTACATCTCCTGCGCCTCCTGCCACCTGGACGGTAGAGAAGACGGCCGCAACTGGGACTTCACCCACCGCGGCGAGGGCATCCGCAACACCATTGCCCTGCGCGGCCGGGCCGGCACGGGCCAGGGACGCGTACACTGGTCGGCCAACTTCGACGAGGTGCAGGACTTTGAAAACGACATCCGCAGCCACTTCTCCGGCACGGGCCTGATGAGCAACGCGGCTTTCAACACCGGCACCAGGGCTAACCCGCTGGGCGACGCCAAGGCCGGCGCTTCGGCCGACCTGGACGCGCTGGCCGCCTACCTGCAATCCCTCGACACGTTCGACCCCAGCCCTTTCCGCAACGGCGACGGCACGCTGACGGCCGAGGGGGCCGCCGGCAAGGTGCTCTTCGGGAACCTGGGCTGCGGCTCCTGCCACTCGGGGGCAAGTTTTACCAACTCGGCTTCGGGCCTCTTGCACGACGTGGGCACGATCAAAACCGCCAGCGGCAAGCGTTCCAATGCGGCCCTGCTGGGCATTGACGTGCCCACCCTGCGCGACGTGTGGCAGACGGCTCCCTACCTCCACGACGGTTCGGCCGCTACCCTCAGAGACGTACTCACCACGCAGAACGCCACCGGCCGCCACGGAGCTACGGCCACCCTCACCACCGGCCAGGTGGACCAACTGGTGGCCTACCTCCAGCAGATTGACGGCTCGGAACCCGCCGCGGCCGCTTCGCTGGCGCTCACGCTCAGCAGCCCGGCCGCCGCCGCGAGCTACGCGGAAGGCGCCGCCGTACCGCTGGGCATCACCACGGCGGGGCTGGCCAACATCACCGAGGTGCGCTACTACGCCAACGGCAACCAGGTTGCCAGCGCCACGGCATCGCCCTTCAGCGCCTCCTGGACGGCGGCGGGGTCCGGCACCATTGACCTCCAGGCCAAAGTGTTCCACGACGGGGGCCGGGCCTCGGTGTCCCGGGAAACCAAAATCACCGTGCAGAGTGCCGCGCCGGTGAAGCTTGCGGGCACGTACTTCGGCACCACCGCGTGGACGGGCTGCACCACCTGCACGTTCGACAAAGCCTTTGACGGCAACACGGCGACGTACTTCGACGCCAACGACGCCAACGGGGCCTACGCGGGCATGGACGCCGGCACCGCCCGGGTGGTGACCCGCATCCGCTACTACCCGCGGGCTTCCGACCCGGGCCGCATGGTCGGGGGCAAGTTCCAGGGCTCCAACACCAGCTCCAGCACCGGGTACGTGGACCTGTACACCATCCCGGGCCAGCCCACCGTGGCCTGGCAGGAAGTGAACCTGACGGGCACCACGGCCTACCGGTACATCCGGTACCTCTCGCCCGCGGGCGGCTACGGCAACGTGGCCGAACTCGAATTCTACGCCGGCGGCGTCACCGACGCGCAGGCCCCGACCGTGCCGACGGCCCTGGCTTCTTCGAACGTAACCAGTTCATCCTTCACGCTGACCTGGACGGCTTCCTCCGACAACGTGGGCGTGACCGGCTACGACGTGTACCGGGGCACTACGCTGGCCGGTTCGAGTACTACCACCAGCTTCAACGTCACGGGCCTTTCGGCTTCCACGGCCTACGCGATGACCGTGCGGGCCAAGGACGCGGCCGGCAACGCGTCGGCCGCCAGCACCGCCCTCACGGTCACCACGTCGGCGGCACCAGTGGCGGGAACGAACCTGGCCCTCAACAAACCGACCGTTACGTCTACTACCGAAGGGACCACCTTCACCGGCGCCCAGGCCGTGGACGGCAGCGCCACCACCCGCTGGGCCAGCGTGCAGGGCGTAGACCCGCAGTGGCTGCAAGTGGACCTGGGCGCCTCGTATTCGATCTCGCGGGTGGTGCTCAGTTGGGAAGCGGCCTACGCGAGCGGCTACAGCATCCAGGTGTCGGGTGACGCCACCAACTGGACGAGCATTTACAGCACCACCACCGGCAACGGCGCCTTCGACGACCTGACGGGATTGAGCGGTACGGGCCGCTACATCCGGATGTTCGGCACGGCCAGGGGCACGGCCTGGGGCTATTCGCTGTGGGAATTCGAAGTGTACGGCACGGCCGCCGGCACAACCACGTACCTGAGTGACCTCACCTGGGTGTCGGCCACCAACGGCCACGGACCCGTGGAAAAGGACAAGAGCAACGGCGAAGCGGTGGCCGGCGATGGCCGCACCCTTACCCTCAACGGCGTAACCTACGCGAAGGGCCTGGGCGTGCACGCGGCTTCCGAAGTGGTCTACAACCTGAGCGGGGCCTACAGCACCTTCCTCTCCGACGTGGGCATTGACGACTGGGTCGCGGACGGCACCTGCGGATCGGCCGTGTTCGAAGTGTACCTCGACAACGTGCTGGCCTACTCCTCGGGCACGATGACGCCCACCTCGGCCACCAAGAGCATTAACCTGGGCGTGGCCGGCAAGAACCAGCTCAAACTGGTGGTGACCATTGCCGGCGACAACAACTTCTGCGACCACGCCGATTGGGCGGGTGCCCGCCTCACTTCCGGCGGTGCCCGGATTGCCGCCGAAACGGCGACCGACGCCGGTCTGTGCGTGTACCCCAACCCGGCCAGAGGCACGCTGACGGTGGACCTGGAGGCCGGTGCCGACCAGCCCGTCTCGCTTTCCTTCATCAACCAGCTCTCCCAACCCGTGGGCAGCTTCCAACGGCTGGCGCAGAAAGGACGCAACTCGTTCCGCCTCGACGTGTCGGCGTACCCGGAAGGCATGTACTTCCTGGTGGTCACCAGAGACGGCACCCGCACGGTGCGTAAAGTAGTCATCAAAAAGTAGTCATCAAGTAAATGAATCGTAACGCTGAAAGAACCACCCCCGGCCCCTCCTTGCAAAAAGGAGGGGAGCCGTACCGGGCGGCCCCGCTGACAGGCATAGGTGACGTGCATTCATTCTTGTCACGCAGCCTCACCCGACGAGTTCCCCCCTTCCTTCAAGGAGGGGCCGGGGGTGGTTCTCTTCTCAAACAACCATATAGTCCTTTACTCACTCACACCAAACCCCCTACCTTCAATGCAAAAACCACTACTTCCCGCCTTTGTGGCAGCCCTGTTGCTGGCGCTGCTCCTGCCCTTCCACCGCGCTACGGGGCAAACCTACCAGAACCGGACCTACGCCTTCGGCATCATGCCCGCCGGCCGGAGCGGGGCCGACGCCGCCGCGGCCTATAATTCCTGGAAAAGCACCTACCTCACCACCTGTCCCAACGGCCGCTACCGCGTAAAGTGGCAGGAACCGGACAAGACCGTTTCGGAAGGCATCGGCTACGGGATGCTGCTGGCCGTGTACGCCGCCGACCGGGCCGTGCTCGACGGCCTGTGGCTGTACTACAAAGACAACCGCGACCCCAACGGGGCCATGAACTGGCTCATCAGCGGGTGCAACACGCCAGTGTACGGTCCGGGCGGGGCTACCGACGCCGAAATTGACGCGGCCATGGCCCTGATCGTGGCGCACAGCCTGTGGGGCAGCGCCGGGGGTATTAACTACGAAGCCGACGCCAAATCGCTGATCGGCACCATCAAGGTCCACCAGGTGGAGCCCGGCACCTACGTGCTGCGGCCCGGCGACTACGGCTACGGCGGCTCCGACCTCACCAACCCCTCCTACTTCGCCCCGGCGTACTTCCGCCTCTTCGGGCAGTTTACCAACGACGTGACGTTCTGGGACAACGTGGCCGCCAAGTGCTACGAAATCATCAACAACAACCTGAACGTGAACGGCGGCGCCACCACCGGCCTGGTTTCCGACTGGTGCCGGGCCGACGGGTACTACGCCCAGCGGGCCGTGGACGACCGGCGGTCCTTCGACGGGAAACGGTACTTCTACGACGCCTGCCGCACGCCCTGGCGCATCGCCGTGGATTACCTCTGGCACGGCACGGCCGCCGCCAAAACGTACTGCGTCAAAACGACCAACTTCGTCAAGAACACGCTGGGCGGACAAGTGAACGTAAAGGATGGCTACTACCAGAACGGGACCGTATTCGGCACCTGGCACAGCCCCGCGTTTGCCGGCGCCTTTGGCTGCGCGGCGATGGCCGTAGACAACACCACCGACTACCAGAACCACCTCAACAGTTCGTATACCGATACCAGGACCAACGCCGGCGGCGACTATTACGGGGCAATCACCCAGTGCCTGTACCTGTACTGCCAGACGGGCAACTTCTACAAACCCACGTGGTCGGGTCCCGCCGACGCGCAGGCCCCGACCACGCCCACGGGTTTGACCTCCCCCGGCAAAACGGCTTCCTCGGTCAGCCTCTCCTGGTCGGCTTCTACCGACAACGTGGGCGTGACCGGCTACGAAGTCTTTGTGGGTACTTCCACCACGGCCGCCGCCACCAGCACCTCCACGGGTGCCACCGTGACGGGCCTCTCGGCTTCCACGGCTTACAGCTTTACGGTAAAAGCCCGCGATGCGGCCGGCAACCGGTCGGCGGCCAGCACCGCCCTGAGCGTCACCACCCCGGCGGCGCCGGTGGCGGGAACGAACCTGGCCCTCAACAAGCCGGTCGTCACGTCGGCCAATGAAAGCACGGCCCTCGGCGGCGCCCTGGCGGTTGACGGCAGCGCCACCACCCGGTGGGCCAGCCCTTTCAGTGATCCGCAGTGGCTGCAAGTAGACTTAGGGGCATCGTATTCGATCTCGCGGGTGGTGCTCAACTGGGAAACGGCCTACGGGAGCGGCTACAGCATCCAGGTCTCCGCCGACGCCACCAACTGGACCCCCATCTACTCGACCACCACCGGCAACGGCGCCCTCGACGACCTGACGGGCCTCTCCGGCACGGGCCGCTACGTGCGGATGTACGGCACCACGCGGGCCACGGCCTGGGGCTACTCCCTGTGGGAATTCGAAGTGTACGGCACGGCTAGTACCACGCCGCCCCCGGCCGGGTTTAGCGGCACCTACAAGATCACGGCCCGCCACTCGGGCAAAGTGATGGAGGTCGCCAGTGGCTCCACCGCCGACGGCGCCAACGTGCAGCAGTGGGCCGACAACGGCGCTACCGCCCAGCAGTGGATCATTACCCCTACGACGGACGGCTTTTACAAACTCGTGAACAAGGCCACCGGCAAGGCCCTCGAAGTGAGCTACAATTTGCAAACCGACGGCGGCAACGTGCACCAGTGGACCTACTCGGGTGCCCACAACCAGCAGTGGAAACCCGAAGACGTGGGCGGCGGCTTCTACCGGATCATTGCCCGCCATTCGGGCAAGGGCCTCGACGTGGCCAACGCTTCCCTGGCCGACGGCGGCAACGTGCACCAGTGGACCTACAACGGCGGCACCAACCAGCAGTGGCTGGTCACCCAACTCTCCCCGGCCACGGCCCGGCAATCCTTCGAAAGGACCAGCGACGCCGGGGTGCAGGTGTATCCCAACCCGGTCACGGACGGCGTGCTCAGGCTGCGCATCCATGCCACGGAGCGCGAAACGGCCCAACTCGCGTTGAGCAACGGCCGGGGCGGCCGGCAAGTGAGCCAATCGCTGCACCTGAAAGCCGGTGACAACGCCATCAGCGTGCCGCTGGGCGGATTGCCGGCGGGGCTTTACCTGGTCAGCGTGCAGCGGGGCATGGGCCGGGTCGTGCACAAAATCGTGGTCCGGTAAACCGCCCCCGCCGGTCCGCGCCTACCCATTGAATTCCTTTTCATTAACCAATAACCACTCCTTTTTATGCAAAAACGCGCATTTCTTCCGCAGCGGTCCTCCCTGCCCGCCGGAACGTACCCCTCCGGCAGCGGCACCTTTCATTTCTGGCTGTCCCTGCTCCTGTTGTGCTGGGGCGTACTGCCTCTCTTCGGCCAGGCAACCGTAACCATTGACCCGGCCGCCAGGCACCAGGTGATGGACGGGTTCGGCACCTGTTTGTCGGGCGGCGAAGGTGAAACCGCCTGGATGCAGAACCTGTACTACGACGACGCCGGCTGCTCGATCCTGCGGGTGGACATGGTGCCCCGCTTCGTGTCGCCCTTCTCCGACAACACCTACAACTCCCCGTGGTTCCACAACAACCCGCCACTGCCCGGCCCCGACGGCAACAACGTCCGCACGTACACCAACGCCTCCGACTACACCCGCCTGTTCAACAACAACCGGGCGCAGATCGCGGTGATGGGCCCCGACATTGCCGCCAACATCCTCAAGTTTGATTACTCCAACACCCTGCCCCGGGCGGCCGGCGCCATGGCCAAGGCCGGCGCTTCCCGCAAGGCCAAGCTGGGCGACTTCAAGCTGACGGCCTCCATCTGGTCGCCGGCCCCGTGGCTGAAGGTGACCTCGGGCAACAAGTACGGCGGCGCGGCCTGGCCCCTGCCCACGGCAAACGTGCCCTTCCCGTTCATCTGGACCGACAACTTTACCGGCGGCAAGCTGGACGTGAGCAACACGCCCCGCGCCGAGTTCTTCGACGGCGTGCAGAACACCAGTGCCCTTACGCAGTTTGCCCGCAGCACGGCCGCCTACGTGAAAGGCTTCCAGGACCGGAACGGCGTGCAGTTCTACTCCCTCAGCATCCAGAACGAACTCAACTTCGAGACGTTCTACAACAGTTGCACCTACCCGCTGTCTTCGTACTACATTACGGCCCTCAAAGCCGTGCGGGCCGAGTTCAACAAGTACACCGACCTGCGCAACATCCGCCTCATCGGTCCGGAAGACCTCTTGGGCGGCGATGCCTACGGCCTGTGGCAGTTCGGCAACTCGGGCAATACCGTGGGCGACCTGGTGGTGCACAAGAACCTCCAGTACCTGACTGAAATCGCCAAGGACCCCGCCGCCACGGCCGCCGTTGACTACTACTGCATTCACGGCTACGCCTCCGACGGCGTGAGCAGCGCCGGCGCCAACTCCACGCTGTGGGACTGGTGGGCCAACGGCTGGGGCGTGGCCCCGGTGGGCGGCGTACCCGACAACGTGAAAGGCTTCCGGTTCTACAACAAAAAGTCGTGGATGACCGAAACCTCCGGCGAAGAGGCGCCCTGGCTGTTCCCCTCCACCGGCTTCCCCAACAACGGCGCCTTCAGCGTGGCCCTCAAAATGCACCAGGCCATCGTGAACGGCTTCAACAGCGCCTGGATCTACTGGCAGTTTTCGGACGGCGCGGCCGTGGGCGGCTCCACCCTCACCGATGCCACGGCCATGGGCGGAGCGGCCAAGTACAACAGCTTCAAGCACTTCTCCAAGTACATCCGGCCCAACGCCGTGCGCGTGGGCACCAGTTCGACCAACTCGGGCGTGAGCGCCAGTTCGTACGTGCAAGACACCGACAAGTCGCTCACGGTGGTGCTCATCAACAGCAACGCCACTGCCCAGTCGGTGACGGTGAACGTGCCCACGACCCTGGGTTTTGCCATCTCTTCGTTCAGCGCCTTCACGTCGAGCAACAACAGCTACTGGCAAAGCTCCACGCTGGCGGTGAGCCAGAACCGGGTGACCCTCACCATTCCGGGCTACGGGGTGGCAACGCTCTACGGCACCGGCACCACGACCACGCCGCCCGTCACGCTGCGCGATCCGGAAAACCCGGCTTCGACCGTGGCGGGCGTAGACTACCGCTACTACGAAGGCACCGGCTGGACCGTACTGCCCAACTTCGACGCCCTCACGGCGGTCAAGAGCGGCAACGTGGCCAACTTTGATATGTCGGTAAGAAACCGCGTGGACAACTACGCCTTCCGGTACACCGGCTTCGTACAGGTACCCACCGACGGCACCTATACGTTCTACACTTCTTCCGATGACGGTTCCAAGCTCTTCATCGGCACGACGGAAGTAGTCAACAACGACGGCCTGCACGGCCTGATCGAAAGGAGCGGCACCATCGGCCTCAAGGCGGGCAGGCACGCCATCACCGTTACCTTCTTTGAAGCCACGGGCGGCGAAGGGCTCACGGTGAGCTACGCCGGTCCGGGCCTCACCAAGCAGGCCATTCCCAACGCGGCCCTTTCCCGCGCCAGCACGACCACCACGCCGCCCCCCGCGGGCACGTTCAGCGGCACCTACAAGCTCACGGTCCGCCATTCGGGCAAGGCCCTCGACGTAAACGGCGGCTCCACGGCCGATGGCGCCAACGTGCAGCAGTGGGCCGACAACGGCTCCACGGCCCAG
Source organism: uncultured Cytophagales bacterium (assembly GCA_902805615.1). Classification (GTDB taxonomy): domain Bacteria; phylum Bacteroidota; class Bacteroidia; order Cytophagales; family 172606-1; genus CADCTQ01. Next base: position 14,070 of record CADCTQ010000609.1, on the reverse strand, counting down.
CAGTGGATCATCACGGCCACGACCGACGGCTTCTACCGGCTCGTGTGCAAGGCCAGCGGCAAGGCCCTGGAAGTGAGCAACAATGCCCTGAGCGACGGTGCCAACGTGCAACAGTGGAACTACGTGGGCGCCAACAGCCAGCAGTGGAAGCTGGAAGACGTGGGCGGCGGCTTCTACCGCATCCTCAATCGAAACAGCGGCAAGGTTCTCGACGTAGCCAACGCCTCCCTGGCCGACGGCGGCAACGTGCACCAGTGGACCTACAGCGGCGGCACCAACCAGCAGTGGCAGATCACCCAACTCTCCACGGCCACGGCCCGCCAGTCGTTCGAAGCGCCGGCCGCCGAAGCCGTATCCCTCTTCCCCAACCCGGTGAAGGACGGCGTGCTGCACGTGAAGGTAGTGGCTGCGGAAGCCGGCAAGGCCGTGGTGGCCCTGTCGGGTGCGGCCGGGGGACGTACCCTGCGGAAAGACTTCGCCGTGCGCCGCGGGGAGAACCTGCTGAAGGTCAACACCCACGGCCTGTCCAGCGGCCTTTACTTCCTGTCCGTGCAGCAGGGTGCCCGCAAAACGGTGCGGAAAGTAGTGATCAGCCATTGACCCAGTGTGTGCATTTTTGAGTTAGGAGCGGGGCGGCTCAAACCGGGGCCGCCCCCTATACCGGCTGAGGCCGGCTGCGATGCAGCCGGCCTCTTCATTTTTACCGGCTTCCGTACCGCTTTGTGCGTATTTTTCCCAAACTTCCACCCATGAAGCTGAACCAAGTGACCGTACCGGCCCTGGACGTGGCGCAGTCGGTAACCTTTTACGAGAGACTGGGGTTGCGGCTGATCGTGGCGGCCCTGCCCCGCTACGCCCGCTTCGAATGCCCGGCCGGGGAGGCTACCTTCTCGGTCCACCGGGTGGAGGCGCTGCCCCGGGGCGAAGGGGTAACGGTGTACTTTGAACACGAAGGGCTCGACGCGTGGGTGGCCTCGCTGCAAGCGGCCGGCCTGGCGTTTGAGGAGTTGCCCAACGACAAGCCCTGGTTGTGGCGCGAGGCCCGGCTCAAAGACCCGGCGGGCAACCAACTGATCCTCTACTACGCGGGGCCCAACCGCAAGAACCCACCCTGGCGGATTGGGAACGGGGCGTGAGGGGTAACAATCTATGTCCGGGCAAAGCTGGCGAATGGCTCCCACTTTTACCCAATAAAAGCTTACTTTCCCCGCCCACCGTTCCTCCGGCAGCAGATTGTCTGGAGTGGTAGCAGCAGACGGCGGGGCAACACGATGAGCAAACCCATGGCAGTCATTCAAACCACGTCCCTGACCAAATACTTTGGCACCACGCGGGCCGTGGAAGAGGTGTCGCTGGAAATCCAGGCAGGGGAAATCTACGGGTTTCTGGGCTTGAATGGAGCGGGTAAAACCACCTTGATCCGCCTGTTGTTGGGAATGATAAAACCCAGCCGCGGAAAGGTGTTCGTCTTGGGAGAAGCCGTAGGCAGTAGCCAGGCGATTTGGAACCAGGTGGGTTACCTGGTGGAAACCCCACAGGCTTACCCCAATCTTTCAGTTGAAGAGAACCTGGAAGTATATGGTCACTATCGTAACCTCACTGATAAAAAGCGGTGCCGGGAAGTACTGGACCAGTTGTTGCTCACTCCCTACCGGAGGGTGAAGGCCCGCCACTTATCCCTGGGCAACCGCCAGCGATTGGGCCTGGCCAAAGCCTTGCTGCACCAACCGTCCTTGCTGATTCTGGATGAACCAATCAATGGATTGGATCCTGCCGGCATTGTCCAGATTCGTCAATTGCTCCAGGAACTGGCCGGTAACGGAACGACCATCCTGCTTTCCAGTCATTTACTAGCTGAAATAGCGAGGCTGGCAACACGCATGGGAATAATTCATCAAGGTCACCTGCTCAAAGAGTTTACGCCCACGCAACTGGAAGCAGAACTCGGGCCTAAACTACTCATTGATACGGGCCACAACTCCCGGGCTGCCGGCTTGCTGCAGCAGAAGGGCTACCGAACCAGCCTCAACCAGGACCAGTTCATCGAACTCTCCGATCCGCAGGCCCTTCGTCACCCGGAACACGTGGCAACCCTGCTCGTCTACGCCGGGCTTCCTCCCAAAACCCTTTACCGGCAGGAAGAAGACCTGGAATCGTATTTTCTTCGTCTCATCCAAGCTGCCCCGCCTACCGCAGAATCCCCCAGCGCTTCACCTGTATGAACCAGTTGCAAAATGCCCTTTGGGCGGAATGGCAAAAGAACAAACATACCTCCTTCCGCTGGATCAGCGTACTGGCCTTTGCCCTGGCGCCCCTGATGGGCGGCTTGCTTATGCACCTGCTCAAGCACCCTGCCGCTCCCGGTCAGGCAAGCCCCCTGCAGGTAAAAGCGCAAATGCTCGCTTTCTCGGCCGATTGGCCTTCTTACCTGGGCCTGCTGTCCCAGTCGGTGGGGGTAGGTGGGGTGTTGCTGTTTGGTTTTGTGGCCAGCTGGCTCTTTGGCCGGGAATACGCCGAAGGCACGGCAAAAGACTTGCTCGCCTTGCCCACCTCCCGAACGACCATCCTCCACGCCAAGTTCATCGGCTATGGCCTTTGGTGCGTGACACTGGCTACTTTCAATTTTCTGTTCGGATTGCTCATCGGTGCGCTGCTCGGACTGCCCGGCTGGACCAGCGCTACGTTGCATCGGCAAGGCACGCACTACGCCATTACCACCCTGCTTACCGTTGCCTTAGGTACCCCCATTGCCTGGCTGGCCCTCCTCGGAAAAGGCTACCTGGCCCCTTTGGGATGGGTAGCCCTCACCCTGGTCCTGGCCCAGATCATGGCCGCCATTGGCCTGGGCACTTATTTTCCCTGGGCGGTTCCCGGGTTGTACAGCGGGGCAGGCGGAGCCGCCCCGCCTCCTTTACCCGCCGTAAGTTATCTGTTGCTGGCCCTTACCAGTGTAGCAGGCTATCTTGCCACTCTCTTCTACTGGAACTACGTGGACCAGACTCAGTGACCGGATCAGTGTAATCACCCCATTATCAACCTTATAGAACATTGTCTGATGTTCGACATACTTCCTATCCGGCTATCGAACGCAGCAGTGGTGCAATTCTAACCGGACGTGTTTCCGGATGATCAAGTTGGACAGAGTGCCCTTGCTACGGTTAGAAACCCTATTTTTAGTCCGCCATCCGAACAACTGGCCCAAGGGCACCCGCGCCAACCGGGTGTTCCTTCTCCTAATGCTTTTCGGCGTACGCAACCGTGGGGCTGAGCCTCAACGTGACGCCCGAATTGAGCGACGCCAGCAAAGCCGTCATCATGCTTACCATGTAGCTGGGCCGGGCATGTAGCATCCGGGTTGCGAAACCGGCCGGGGGTACCCGCAGTTGAGTCCCGTTAAAAGACTCCGGTGCGGGCACCTCCTTTCCGCATTTACAGGGTGATCCTGATTGTCGCCCTTCGGCTGCCAGCGGCAGGGTGTACACTTCTAATGCGGCTATAATGTGGGTCTAATCCCCATCCAATCCCGGCCGGCTACCTTTGCGGGGTAAGAAGGGGGCGGCTCCCTTCCCTTTTTTAAACCGGCCAGGGCGATGAACGGCATCCCAATGAGGCGTCCCGTAGCAGCGTAGCCCGATCCGAAGCAACCAATCCTGCCCTTATGTCCCGAATTTTGCTCATCGAAGACGAGATAAACGTGTCGGCTTTCATCAAACGGGGGCTGGAGGAACAATCTTACCAGGTAGACGTGGCCTACGACGGCGTGACCGGCAAAAGCCTCGCCCTGCAAAAGCACTACGACGTGATCATCCTCGACGTTATCCTGCCCAACGCCAACGGTTGGGAAGTGTGCAAAAGCATCCGCAGCCTCCGAATCACCACGCCCATTCTCATGCTCAGCGCCCTGGGCACCACCGAAGACAAGGTGAAAGGGCTGGACCTGGGCGCCGACGACTACCTGACCAAACCTTTCAAATTCAAGGAACTCCACGCCAGAATCAAGGCCCTGGGACGGCGCCGGTACGCCACCGGGGAGGAACTGATCACGGTAGACAGCCTGGAGGTAGACCTGGCGGCCAAAACCGTACGCCGGGAAGGCCGCCGGATCGTCCTTACCTCCCAGGAGTTCAAACTGCTCGAATACCTGGCCCGCAACAAGGGCCGGGTGCTGTCGCGGATGCAACTCCTGGAAAACGTGTGGGAGATGAATTTTGACCCGGGCTCCAACGTGGTGGAAGTGTACGTCAACTACCTGCGCAACAAGATTGACAAGCCGTACGAGGCCAGGCTGATCCACACGGTGATCGGGATGGGCTACGTGCTCAAAGATACCGGTGGCGCATGAAGATCCGTACCAAACTCACCCTCATCTTCACGGGCGTAACGGCCTTTCTGATCCTGGTGCTGAGCCTGGCCATCTATTATTTTTCCCTCCGCTACACGCGCCAGGCCTTTTACGACCTGCTGAAGGAGCGCATCGACATCACCGCCCAGGTATACCTGAAGAAAGACGAGGTAGACGCCAGAATCTACCAGGACATCCGGGAAAAATTCCTGCGGTCGCTGCCCGAAGAGTCCGAAGAAGTGTACAGCCTGGACAAGAAGCCGCGCCTGGTGCACGATGCCTACACCTGGAATTACCCCGGGGAGGTGTACGAGCAGATCATGACGCATGGGTACCACCCGTTCTCCGTCGGCAAGATGCAGGCCGCCGGGAAGCGGTTCCTCGACAACCAGGGGGAGTTTATCATCATTGTGCGGGCCTACGACCAGCCGGGTGAGCGCATGCTGGGTAACCTGCGCAACATCCTGGTGGTTGGCTTCCTCTTCAGCACGCTTTTCGTGCACGTGCTGGCCCGGTTTCTGGCCTACCAGGCGATGAAACCCATGACGGCCATTGTGCGGCGGGTACAGGAAATCAGCGCTGCCAGCCTCGACCTGCGGCTCCCGGAGGGGGACGGCCGGGATGAAATTTCGGAACTCTCGCACACCTTCAACGGCATGCTCGACCGGCTCGAAAGCGCCTTCGAAATGCAGAAGACTTTCATTACCAACGCCTCGCACGAGTTGCGCAATCCGCTGACGGCCATCCTGGGCGAAGTAGAAATTACCCTCAACAAAAGCCGCCCGGTGCGCGAGTACGTGCAGTCACTGCAAAAAATATCCACCGAGGCCGAGCGGCTCCAGTCGCTTACCACCAGCCTGCTGAGCCTTTCCAAGTCGGGGGTAAAGTCCAAAGACCTGCACGTGGCGCCCATCCGGATGGATGAGTTCGTCTGGGAACTGAAGGCCCTGATGGATGAAAAAATTCCCGGCAGCTGCGTGGAGATTGAACTGGGCGATATGCCCCCGGACGCCGACTTACTGGTATGGGAGGGAAATGCGGTGCTCCTGAAGACGGCATTGCTAAACATCCTCGAGAATGCGTGTAAGTTTTCGGGCAACGCCAGGGTGCGCCTGCAACTCCGCGCCGACGAGGCAGGCGTACGGCTTACGGTCATTGACCGCGGCGTGGGCATTCCGGAAGCGGAAACCGAACGCATCCTGGAGCCCTTTTACCGGTGCAGCAATGCCCGCGCATACAAGGGATTCGGCATCGGGCTGGCCATGGCCCACCGGATCATCAAGCTGAACGGGGGCGGCCTGGAGATCAGTTCCCGGCTGAACCGGGGTACCAGCGTAAGGGTATTTTTTCCCCGCCCGGCTGCCGGTTAGGCGGATGCTGAAGGGGCTCCTTGATTATAATCCGCCTCTAATCCCCCTCTAAGGCCCCCTTAATAAGGGGGTGGTACCTTTGTCACTCCACCAATCCCCAAAGCCGATGAAAACCACCATGCTCGCCTACAGCAAACTCATCCTGAGCAAAGTAAGCTTCAGCGAAGCTTTGTTCGAAAAAGAACTTAAGAAAGCGTTGGCTACCCTGTCGGGCGGAGACCGCTTGCACCTGGGCGCCTGGTGCAGCCGGCGGTTCGGGGGAAAGTACCGCAAAATCGCCAACCGTTCCGTCTGCGGGGGCAAGGCCCAATTGAAACCGCTCCAACGGGAATACGCAGGCTAATGAAAGGAAGAAGGTCAACATGAAAACAATGAGAAGAATAGGCGCAGCCCCGCTCCTGCTGGCGGCACTTTCGGCTTTTGGTCAGTCCGGAGAGATATCCCCGAAAAAGGAGCCACTTAAAATCATGCACGCGGAGCCCCTGTACGTTGACTTGATCCGCGACCTGGGGGCCCGCAAAGGGGAAAAGGAGTGGAACGTGGGGCTGGGCATGACCGATAAGCTCAACTACGACTCCTACCAGATGCTGGTGGAGTACGAATTTGCGCCCGTCAACCGGCTGGGGGTGGAATTCGAAGTTCCCGTGACCCTTTACACCCGGGCCGGGCACTCCGAAAGTACCCCTTCGAACCGGGTGGAGTCCCTGAAATCGGCGGTGCAGTACACGTTTCTGGTCCACGAAAAGGCCCGGCTGTCGGCCGCCATCGGCTACCTCAATGAACTGGAGTTGGTAGACCTGAAAGGGATCGGCAGCCACCCCTTGATGGAGGGCAACCGGTTCAATCCGTTCCTGGTCGTAGCCAAGCGGCTGGGGGCTGATTTTCACGCGTTGCTCTACACCGGGCCGGACTTTACCTATCACTTCCGGGAACGTTACTGGCACCGCTCCTTCGAGGTGAACTCAAACCTGCACTACATGATCCCCGGCACGCGCAACTTCGTGGGTCTGGAGGTCAACAAAGTCTTGCAGCGGAACGACTTCTCGATGGTACTCCGGCCGCAGATGCGCCTGAGCATTGTGGACAACCTGCTGATCGGCATCGTGCCCGGCATTCCCGTCTCCAGGCGGCACGAACGGCTGAGTGCTTTTGTCCGCCTGATCTACGAACCGAAAGGGCGGCGCCACTGAGCCGGATCACGGGTTCACTACTCCGCAATCACCACTAAAAAATCACAATCTTATGCTTACCCACCGGCCTTCCATCCGGGTACGGCTCGCCTGGATGGCGGACCGCTTCCGGACAGTTGTAGAAAGCGTTGAAAATTGCCATTTTTAACCAGAACAGAAACAGCCACGAAGACTTTTGCCTGGACGGACGTGGCCGGGATGCTCACCAGTGCGGCCTGCCTGGCAAGCCGATCCACTCCCAGGCTGCCGGCCAACCCTCCGGGTGCCCGGCGCGTATAACCAGGCAGACCTGCCGGCGTACTCCCAAACCCCTCCCCTATGTCCCGCATCCTGCTCATTGAAGACGAGGTGAACGTATCGGCTTTCATCAAGCGGGGGCTCGAAGAACAGTCGCACCAGGTAGACGTGGCCTACGACGGGGTGACCGGCAAAAGCCTGGCCCTCCAGAAGGAATACGACGTGATCATCCTCGACGTCATCCTGCCCAACGCCAACGGCTGGGAGGTGTGCAAAAGCATCCGCAGCCTGAAAATCAACACCCCCATTCTCATGCTCAGCGCCCTGGGCACCACCGAAGACACCGTGAAGGGCCTCGACCTGGGCGCCGACGACTACCTGACCAAACCTTTCAAGTTCAATGAACTCACGGCCCGCATCCGGGCCCTGGACCGCCGCCGCCATACAACCCAGGAGCCCGCCCTTGCGCTGGCTGACCTGCGCGTGGATACGGCCGCAAAAAAAGTGACGCGGGCCGGACGGGACATTACCCTCACCTGGCGGGAGTTTAAACTGCTCGAATACCTGATCCGCAACAAGGGCCGGGTGCTGTCGCGCATCCAGCTGATGGAGAACGTGTGGGAAGTAGACTTTGACCTGGGCACCAACGTGGTGGAGGTATACGTCAACTACCTGCGCAACAAGATCGACAAGCCCTTCCCCACCAAGCTCATCCACACGGTGATCGGCATGGGCTACGTCATGAAGGAACCGGGGGAAGCATGAAGATCCGTACCAAGCTCACGCTGATTTTTACCACGCTGACGGCCTTCCTGATCCTGGCGCTGAGCCTGTCCATTTACTACTCTTCCCTGGGTTTCACGCGGCGGGCTTTCTACGAACAACTCCAGCAGCGGACGGAGATCATGGTGCAGGTGTACCTGAGAAAAAATGAGCTTACCCCCGCGCTTTACCGGCAGGTACGGGAAAAGTTCCTCCGGTCGCTGCCCGAGGAGGACGAACGCATCTACGACCTGCGCCGCCAGTCGTTCATCGCCGGCCAGCGGGCGTGGACCTACCCCGAAGAAGTGTACCGTGAGATCCTCGAACACGGCTACCTGGAGTTTGAGGTGGGGCGCAAACAGGCGTCGGGGCTCCTGTTTCGCGACGAACAGGCGCAGTACCTCATCATTGTGGAGGCGTTCGACGAGTCGGGCTACCACCGGATGCGGGAACTGCGAAACACCCTGGCGGCCGGCTTCCTGCTCAGCATCGTGTTCGTGTACGTGCTGGGGCGCTTTCTCTCCTACCACGCCCTCAAACCGATCAAGTCCATCGTGCGGCAGGTCAATGAGATCGGCGCCTCGAACCTGAACCTGCGGGTGCCCGCAGGAAACGGCAAAGACGAGATTTCCGAACTCTCGGCCACGTTCAACAGCATGCTCGACCGGCTGGAAACTTCGTTTGAACTCCAACGGACGTTTATTGCCAATGCCTCCCATGAGCTGCGCAACCCCTTGACGGCGATCCTGGGCGAGGTGGAAGTGACCCTCCACAAAAGCCGCCCGGAAGGGCAATACGTGCAGTCGCTGCGCAAGATTTCCGCGGAAGCCGAACGGCTCCAGGCCCTCACGACCAGCCTGCTCAGCCTGTCGCGGTCGGGTCAGCCGCGCAAAGACCTGCGAACCGAGGAAATCCGGATGGATGAATTTCTCTGGGAGTTGAAAGTGCTCGTGGACCAGAAAGTGCCCGGCAACGGCGTTGCCATTGAGCTGGGCGACCTGCCCGAAGATTCGGACCTGCTGGTGCTGCGGGCGGACAAAATGCTGCTCCAGACAGCCTTCTCGAACATTCTCGAAAATGCCTGCAAATTCTCCGGCAACGCCCGGGTGCAATTACAGTTGCGGGCCGATGGGCGGGGCATTGGGGTGACCGTGGAAGACCACGGCATCGGCATTCCCAAAGCAGAAGTGGACAAAGTCATGGAGCCTTTCTACCGGTGCTCCAACGCCCGGAGTTTCAAAGGATTCGGCATCGGCCTTTCCCTCACCCACAAGATCATCAAGGTAAACCGGGGCGTCATGCACATTGCCTCCGAACAGCACAAGGGCACCCGGGTCCAGGTATTTTTTCCCCGGGAGGTTACTCCTTAAAGGCCAGCACCGGCAGCCGGGCGTCGTAGAGGATCGCCTGCGTATGGCTGTCGGAAAAGAGCGATTCCAGCCAGCCTTTTCGGCGGTTGAACATCACCAGCAACGCGGGTTTCTTTTCGGAGGCCAACCGTTGCAACCCCTCCGCCAGGTCCTGCCCTTCGCTTACCGGCAGCAGCGCGATCTCGGCGGGGTAGTACGCCAACGCCTCCCGCAGTTGACGGGTAAGGGCCTCCCCCGAAGCGGGTCCTTTTTCCCCCGCTGGGTCGGGCCGGTGCAGGTGAACCACCGTCAGACGGGCGTTCAGCAGGTTGGTCAGCGCCATTACCTGTTCAACCTCCGGTTGCCATTGCTTCAGGTCGGTTGCGTACAGCACGTGCGGCGCGGGAGTCGGCGTGCACCCCTCGGGTACCGCCAGCACCGGGCATTCCACCAGGCCGAGGGTTTTTACGGTATTGCTACCGATGAGGTATTTTTTAATGCCGCTGGCTCCCCGGTTTCCCATCACCACCAGGTCGGGTTTGTACACCTCCAGCACTTTTTCCAGCGAGTCCAGGTAAGCGCCGTTTTCCACGTGCAGTTTCATCCGGTCCGGGTCGTAGGCGAGTTGGACCTGCAGTAGTACCTTCCGGACGTGTTTTTCCAGCGCGTCCAGGTCTTGTTGGAGCATGTCGGCTTTTAATTCGTGGTACAGCCGGATGGGGGTAGAAGTGGGAATGGGCCGGTGGTTGGCAAAAAAGAAGGTGATCCGGGCGCCGGACAGCCGCTGGGCAAGCCGCAGGCTGTACCGTACGGCACACGCGGCGTGCTCAGACAAATCCGTGGGAACAAGAATCCGGTTGAACATAAGGAGTTGTTGGTTGTTGGTTGTTCGTACGTTAGCGTCTTCTTAATCAGGTGGTTACTAATGCTTGTACCCTAAACTGATTTCGTCTGGATACTTAGGCGGCATAGGGATGGGTGGAAAAAAGGGGATGGCTTCCGGGAAGCCCCTATTTGCGGAATACCAGTACGGGCACCAGGGCGTAATTGCTTATTTGCTCCGAGAGACTCTGGGAAAATAGCTTTTCAAAGATGTTTTGCGGGTGGGCGAACACAGCCAGCAGGTCCGCTTCCGTCTCCCGGGTAAAGCGGTGGATGGCTTCTTTCAAGTCTTTGCCGGGCCGTACCGAAAAGCTGATGCGTTCATACGCGTTCGACTCCCGCAACCGGGTGAGCAGTTCGGCGGCTGCCGGCACGGTATCGTCACCCGGCCGGGCCACGTGCAGCACGTCAACCGATGCCCCAAAGGCCCGGGCATACGGCACCAGGATGCTCATCTCAACAAATACCTGCTGCAGGTCGGTAGCGTACACGATCCGGGAAATCCCCTTCATTGGAACGTCGTCCGGCACGGCCAGCACCGGTACGGGGCTGTATTCCATTACCTCAATGACGTAACTTCCCAGCACGGCCGTTTCTTTTCGGGAAATGCCCCGGGTGCCCATTACAATCAGGCTTGCTTGCGAGGCCCTGGCGTAATCGGTTGCCACTTTGTCGAGCGGAAACTGGCTGATTACATCCGTGGTCATTGCCTCCGCCGGCAGCCCCTGCCCGACCAGCTGGTCTTTTGCTTTCCGGAGTTTCTGCCGGGCTTCCCGTACCAGTTCATCGTCCAGGTCGCCCAGCCACTGCGAATGCCGGGGAACGGCGTGCAGGAGGATGAGCCGGGCCGGCAATTGTTGGGCAAGCCGGGCCGCGTAGTGCGTGGCTGACTGCGCAGTGGCCGAAAAATCAGTAAGCACCAGGAGGGTTGTCATTGCATAAGCGGGTTTGGCATGGAACGGATAGAGAAGTCTCACGCGGAAAGGGGTTTACTTCCTGATAAACTGCACGGCAATGAGCAGCAACTGCTCCACTTGGCCTGGGTCTTCGAGGCGGTACACGGCTTGCGTGGGCTCGCCGGGCCCGCCCACCCGGATGCCTACCCCCGTTTCCCGGATGGTGCGGAAAGCCTCCTCATCGGTAAGGTCATCGCCCAGGTAGATGGGCACTGCCTTGGCGGGGTCCATCCGCAGGGCCTCCATGATCCAGGTGACGGCCTTGCCCTTGTGCCAGTCGAGGGCGGGGTGCAGTTCGAGTACTTTCCTGCCCGGGGTGCAGGTGAGCCTTTGCGTAGCGTGGCTCACCCAACGCACCACGTCCTGCACGTACGCGACCTTGTCTTCGGGCACATTCGGGTAATGCACGGCCAGGGCGTATTTTTTCCGTTCGATCTGTACCCCCTCCACGTCCTCCAGCAGGTGGTTAAGTACCTTTTGGGCGTTGCAGAGGTCGGGCAGGCAGCCGTCTGCCTCCGGGTGCTGCATAACCAGACCATCCGGCCCGCCGATGTCCAGGCCGTGGCTGCCCGCGTAAATGAGTCCGGGCAACCCTACCCGTCCGACCAGGTCGGCCCGGTCCCGCTCACTCACGATGGCCACCGTACACAGCGAGGCCAGTTGCCTGACGAGTTCCCGGATGATTTCGGGCATCCGGGCCTCTTCGGGATGGGCGACGATGGGCGCCAGCGTGCCGTCGTAATCCAGGAAGAAAGCAAGGTGTTTCCCGAGCGACTCCTGCCCCATGGCTTTTAGTTTTTCCAGGGCCGAAGGAAAGCCCGGTTCGGGAGCAGTCCGGGAATGATCGGCGCGGGAATGCGGTATTTCCAGTTCCGCAAGGCTTTTTACGGTTCCATCCCCCCCATATTCAACCGTTTCCTCCTCCTGGGCGTGCCGGGCCACTCCCACCGCCAGCCCGAAGCGGTTCCGGCTGCCGGCCTGCACGCCGGTGGAAGCGTTTTCGACCACCAAAGCCCGCCCGGGCGTTACGCCCAACACAGTGGCTGCCTGCAAGTACACGTCGGCGGTGAATGGATCGGCCGGACCCCGGCGGGCAGCAGGAGTGCCATCCACCAGTGCGTCAAAGAGGTGTTCAATCCCGGCCCTCCGGAGGAGAACGGCACCGTTTTTACCCGTGGAAACGACGGCGATCTTCTTGCCTTCGGCCCGCCATTGCTTGATGCGGGACACCGCGTCGGCATACACGTCCACGCCTTCTTCCTTGATCAGTCGGAGAAACACCCGGTTTTTGAGGTTGCTCAGTCCGTGCAGGGTTTCGGTTCCCGGCGCATCCCGGGCGCTGCCTTCCGGCAGGCTGACGCTGCGCGACGCCAGAAAACCCCGGACCCCTTCCAGGCAGGGTTTGCCGGCCAGGTACTGAGGGTACTCCTTACGAATGTCCAAGGGCGGGGCCGCGTGCCCGTTCCGGCGCCCTTTCAGGAAAGTATCCAGCATTGTTTTCCAGGCCCGGGCGTGCAGCATTGCCGTTTGGATCACGACGCCGTCCAGGTCCAGGATCACGGCTTCAATCGGTGCTTGCGGTATTTTTCGGCGGGCAGTGCTCATGCGGAAGGGTCTGATGGCTACGCGCCAACAAAAGTAGACCCGGGAGATTACAGGAAAATTAGAGGGATATTATAGTCGTATTAGAATTCAAAGCACGCCTCCTAAAACCCATACGATCCGGCGAATCTTCCGTAAAGGAATCCACAGGCCAACACCGGGTTGTGAATCCCTGACAGAAGGAGGAAATATGCGTACCAGAAAACCATCCATCAGCGTGCGGCTGGCCCTGATTGCCGAACGGTACCGGGCCATTGTGGAAAAAACCGAAAACTGCTACCTGACCATGCAGGAAATCGCCGCCCTGTCGGTGTCGGGCTACACCCTGGAAGAAGCCCGGGGCAAATTACAGTCGGTACTCAACGCATTGCGGCACAAGCAGAAACTGCCGGGGGAAGTGACCCTCCGGCTGGCCGGGCCGGGCCGTCCCTCCGGTCCCGCTCCGGATTCCTTTTCCTGAAACCCTGGGCAGCCGGATACGTTTCAAAAAAAATTACCTGTCCGCTATCCGGCTTCGTACCGCTGCTTCCGCCGGTACTGCCGGCCCTTTGCAGCAAGCCTGCCTTTTCGAGCCCCTGGGTTGATCCGGCCATTCAATTTCTAACAATACCCCATTGATGCTGTTCGCTGTACTCTCCGGCTTTTTGGTGGCCGTATCCCTGTTGTTCTCCGGCAGGCTGCTCAAAGGAAAGCTGGCGGCCGTGTTTGCCCTGTTGCCGCTAAGCCTGCTCGGCTACTTCGGCAGCCTGCTGCCACGGGTAGCCGCGGGAGAAGCATTGCCGGAAAGCTACTCCTGGGTGCCTTCCCTGGGCATCAACCTCGACTTCCGGCTCGACGGATTGTCGATGCTGTTCAGCCTGCTGATCACCGGCATTGGTACGCTGGTGTTCTGGTACGCCGCGGCCTACCTGAAGGGCCACCCGTACCTCGACCGGTTTTTTGCCTACCTGAGCATGTTCATGGGGTCCATGCTGGGACTGGTGCTGTCCGACAACGTGCTCTCCCTGTTCATCTTCTGGGAGCTCACCAGCATTACCTCGTTTTTCCTCATCGGCTTCAACCACGATGACCCGGCCTCCCGAAAGAGTTCGCTGCTGGCCCTGGCCGTTACGGGGGGCGGCGGCTTCCTGCTCATGGCCGGCCTGGTACTGATGGGAACCCTGAGCGGGACGTACTCCGTGCAGGAGATGGCGACCCACAGCGGCGCGCTGAAAGACCACGCCTGGTACGGACCCATCGTGTTGCTGGTCTGCGCCGGGGCGTTCACCAAGTCGGCGCAGTTCCCGTTCCACTTCTGGCTGCCCGGCGCCATGAAAGCCCCCACGCCGGTGTCGGCCTACCTGCATTCGGCCACGATGGTAAAGGCCGGCGTGTACCTGC
>CADCTQ010000608.1 GCA_902805615.1 uncultured Cytophagales bacterium | reverse complement strand
GTGCATCATCACGCTGGTTTCCATCGCGTCGGCGTGGTCGCCGGGGGCCGTGAAGAACTTGCCCCGGTCGGCGGCCTTGTACCAGTTCACTGCGCACAGGAACACCGACGGGAACTGCGCCTGCAACTCGCGGAGCATCTGCCGGAAATCGTTGCCGCCGTGCCCGTTGAGCACCACCAGCTTGGGAATGCCCTGCCGGGCCAGCACCTCGGTAAAGTCGCGCAGGATGGCGAGCTGCGTGCTCGGGTTGAGGTTCATGTCCAGCGTAATGTCGAGCTGTCCCGTGTTGACACCGAACGGGACGGTCGGCAGCACCACCACCCGGGCCCCCGCTTCCCAGGCGAGGCGGGCGGCTTCGGCGGCAATGTGGTCGCACTGGTAGTTGTCGGTGCCGTAGGGGAGGTGGTAGTTGTGCGCTTCGGTGGCGCCCCAGGGCAGCACCACCACCTGGTAATCGGTTTCCTTCACGGTTTTCCAGGTGGTTTCGGCGAGAATGTACGGACGGGCTGGCATAGGAATGTTGCGTAAGGAAGAAGTGAAGTTTACGCCCGTAAGATAGGGAAGCGCGCCGGATCGGAAAAGGGCGGGCCGGTTCCCCCGGGGCGAAAAATACCTAGGGGTAGGTATTGCACAACCCTCTCCTTTTCTGGAATTTGGCACGGCGTCAATTACCGCCGCGGAACTCCCCGTTTGTTTTTGCAATGCCCATTTTTTCTTGATGCCGTCAAGCAGGATGTCCTATTGTTCGACAACGCCGTTTGGGCGCCTCGGGCACCCGGTCTTTTTTCGCCTTACCCCTTAAACCCGCTTTCTGCCCGTGAACCCTTCGACCAGCAAGACCAGCAACCTGCGCAAGCCCGTATTCCGGAAATTGCGGGGGTACGCCTTTGACCCTTCGCTTTCCCTCAAAATTGATACGGCCGCCATCAACCAGCTCGTCTACCAGGTGGAATGGGAAGACCTGCGGCCGGGGGAGGCGGAGTACGGGTCGGGCAACCCGCCGCCCGGTCCCGGCCCGGTGGGCGAGTACCTCGAAGTGATTGACTACGACCCCACCGTGAAGCAGTTTTACGCGCCGGTTGACCTCAACGACCCGTACATCCTGGCCCAGGACGGGCTGGAGCCCAGCGAGAGCAACCCCCAGTTCCACCAGCAGATGGTGTACGCGGTAGCCATGACCACCATCAAAAACTTTGAACGCGCCCTGGGACGTAAAATTCTCTGGGCGCCCCGCCAGCTCCGGGGCAAGCGGTACTTCGAGGAATACGTGCAGCGCCTGCGCATTTACCCGCACGCCCTACGCGACGCCAACGCCTACTACAGTCCCGTCAAGAAGGCGCTGCTGTTCGGCTATTTTGCGGCTAGGCCCGCCGACGGTACCGCGCAGATGCCCGATTCGCTGGTGTTCACGTGCCTGAGCCACGACATCATCGCCCACGAAACCACCCATGCCATCCTCGACGGTATGCACCGGTACTACAACGAACCGACCAATCCCGACGTGCTGGCTTTTCACGAGGCCTTTGCCGACATTGTGGCGCTTTTCCAGCATTTTACCTTTCCCGAAGTACTCCGCCAGCAGGTTGCAAAGACCCGGGGCGACCTGTCCAGCGAGAACCTGCTGGGGCAACTGGCGCAGCAGTTCGGGTCGGCCGTGGGCTCGTACGGCAGCCTGCGCGACGCGCTGGGATCGGTAGACCCGCAAACCAAAAAGTGGACCCCGAAAACCCCCGACCCCGGGGAGTATCAGACGGTGCTCGTACCCCACCACCGGGGCAGCATCCTGGTGGCGGCGGTATTCGAAGCGTTCACCACCATCTACAAGAACCGCGTGGCTGACCTCATGCGCATTGCTTCCAACGGCACGGGCATCCTGCAACAGGGCGAATTGCACCCCGACCTGGTGAACCGCCTGGCGAGTGAAGCCGCCAAGGCCGCCGGGCACGTGCTTAGCATGTGCATCCGGGCGCTGGACTACTGCCCGCCGGTGGACATTACCTTCGGCGATTACCTGCGGGCCATCATCACGGCCGACCTCGACCTGGTGGCTGCCGACCCGCGCCACTACCGGCTGGCGTTCATTGACGCGTTCCGGCGCCGGGGCATCTACCCCGAGGGCATTAAAACCCTGAGCGTGGAAAGCCTGCGCTATCCCTTGAATCCCTCCGCCGGCATGATGACCGCTACCCAGGACCTGATCAAGATCATCAGTGGTTTTTTGCGGGAGTACCGCGGCAAGGTGATCTACTTAACCGACCGGCGGAGAATCTACCTGACCGGCAAGAAGTACATCACCGGCACCCGCAAAAAACGGACGGGGGCATATGCCTCGCAAAGCCCGCAACCCGCACCGGGCCCCGACGGGACGCCGCATCAGAAAGGAGAGCACGAGCAAGAGGAGATACTGGGGCTGCACAACCGCATTTTCAGCAAATTCGAGAATTCAGTTGAATTCGAGCAGTTGACCGGCCTGGCCTTTTACCCCGGCTGGTCTAACCTGGGCGTGCCGGATTCGCACGCATACAAAGACGAATCGCCGGGGCCTTCCTTCCAGGTGCAGAACCTGCGGCTCGTGTCGCGGGTAGGACCCAACAGCAACCAGATCAACCAGATCGTATTTTCGCTGGTGCAGCGGTGCGGGGTCATCATCAACAAGGGCAAATACGCCGGGCCGTACGTGCCCAAAAACAAGGAAAAGGCCCCCGACGGCGGGTTTGAATTCCGCGGCGGGTGTACGATGATCTTTGACCTGGACACCCTGAAACTGAAGTACGCCATCAGCAAGCCCCTGCTGGACCTGGAGCAGCTGCGCGCGGGCAAGTGGCGGGTAAACACCCGCCGCTTCGAGCAACAGTACCGCTACCAGTCGGACGCCGACCTGATGGGCATGAGCGAATACAGCAAATACTTCGGGCTGGGCCTCGGCGCCATTGCCACCGAACCTTTCGCGCTTTTACACCAACATTAACCTTGCACCCTATGTCAGCTACCATTACGCACGCCCAGGTACGCATGTACCGGATGGGCACGGGCGACTGCTTCGTAATTAAATTCTTTGCCGGTGACCGGGTGAAGTTCAAGATGATGATTGATTGCGGCACCTGGCAAGGCACCCGGCAAGAGATTGCCCGGTTCGTGGAGGACCTGAAAAACCACGTGGACAACGAGATTGACCTGCTGGTGGTCACCCACGAACACAAGGACCACGTGTACGGCTTTGACGCCTGCGAAGACTTGTTTCGCAACGATTTCACCATCAAGCAGGTATGGCTGGGGTGGACCGAAAAGGATGGCGACGGCGAAGTGGAGAACTGGAAGCAGGAATACGGCAACAAGAAAAAGGCACTGCACAAGGTAGCCGGCAAAATGGCTGGGATCGTAGCCGATGAGAACTACCAGAAGCAGTTCCTGGGGGAGTGGCTCGGCCCCGAGATGCTGGCGGGAAAAAAAGCGTTTTCCGACGTGGTGCAGGGGTTCACCGACCTGCACCTTTCGGTCCGGCCCGGTGAGTACGTGGGCGGTCTGGACGGGATGCGGGTGGTGAAAGAAAACCTGGTCCGGGGCAACGTCCGCTATTGCCGGCCCGGCGAGGTGATCGAAAACGTGGAAAATGCCGAAGGCCTTCGGTTTTTCGTGCTGGGCCCGCCCCTCTCGCGCGAAGCCGTGGCGAAAGAAGGCGCCAAGGGGGAAACGTTTGACCACAACAAAGACCTCAACAACAGCCAGGCGTTTGCCGCCGCCGTGCTGGCGTTCGACGATGCCAACCCCGGCGGCACCGCGTTGCCCTTTGAGGAACATTTCCTGCAAACGCCCGGCGGGACGCTGGAAGCGGCCTATGCCCGGGAGGGCGCTGAGTGGCGGAAGATTGATTTTGAGTGGCTCGCCGGCGCCGGTTCACTGGCCCTGCGCATGAACAGCCTCACCAACAACCTCAGCCTGGCCTTAGCCATCGAATTTCAGCCCGGCGGCCGGGTCATGCTCTTCCCCGGCGACGCTGAGTTCGGCAGCTGGGAAAGCTGGCATAAGATCAAGTGGCCCGTGCCGAGCCGCGACGAGAAAAAGCACCTCACCGAAGACCTGCTCAACCGCACGGTGTTCTACAAGGTGGCCCACCACCTGAGCCACAACGGCACGGCCAAGAGGCAGGGCGTGGAGATGATGATTCACAAAGACCTGGCGGCCATGGCTACCCTCGACTACGGCGTCATCAGCAGCGGCTGGAAAAAGACCATGCCCAACCGGGCCCTGCTGCGCGAACTCATTACCCGCACCAAAGGCCGGCTAGTTGTCATGCAGGAAGCGGAGGTATACTA
Source organism: uncultured Cytophagales bacterium (assembly GCA_902805615.1). GTDB lineage: Bacteria > Bacteroidota > Bacteroidia > Cytophagales > 172606-1 > CADCTQ01. The sequence continues at coordinate 2,657 of CADCTQ010000608.1, read as the reverse complement.
CGACGAGCCCAACGGGGTGCTGCTGGCCGACCGCATCCGCGAGGAGCGGGCCAAAATGAGCAGCGCCGAGCGGCAGGAGTTCACCGATGCCTATGAGGAGAATTCCTTGTACTTACAATACACCGTAAAAGCCAACGACGCCCCGGCGAACCCCTAACCCTTGCTACCCGAAAAGACATGCCTGACATCACCGGTACGGTACTCGACGCCCGCAACATTCCCTTGCCCGGCGTTACCATCATTCTGGTTGGCCCCGGAGCCGCCCCGGTCGTCCAACTGACGGACGGCAACGGAAATTTCAACTACCCCGCGATGCCGGCGGGTGCCTACAAGCTGACGGCCGTGCACGGCAGCTTCGGGTACGCGGAAGACAAGACCGTGGTGCACAATGGCGTTGCCATCTCGGACGTGAAGTTTGCCGTGACTGCGGCAACGCCTCCGCCGGCGCCGGACGACCGGTACCTGAAACTCAAGTACGGTCAATATATATTTCTGGGTTTTATCGGCTTGCTTTTCTTCGTACTGCTGATCTGGACTGCCCTTGGAAAATTAAGACTTGACGAATTGGAGAGTATAGAAGTAGCCCGGGGTGCCATTACATACCTGTTCACTGTGACCACCGTTTCCATGGCCGGTCTGCTGATGCTGGCCGGCATCATGACGGGGGGCAAGGAACTGGACCGGCGTTTTGCCCTGGGCAAAGAAATCCTGACGCTGATGATCGGTATCCTGGGCACCATCATCGGCTTTTACTACGGCTCCTCGGTAGACCGGGGAAGGGGGAATAACGAGGCTGACTCCCTGCGGGTAAGTAACGTTACGCTCAAACCGGCATCGCCGCAAGCCAACAAAGCTTTCTCCGTAACGGCTCAGTTGAGAGGCGGCACGGGGCCTTATACCTACTCGGTGTCCTTCGCACCACCCATTGCCCGCGATTCGACGGTAATCAAAAAGTCCGACAATGGGAAAATCGAGGAAAAGTTTACGGTACGCGATACGGTAAAGGCGGGTACAGCGGTGAGAATCATCATCAGCGGCAAGGACAGCAAAGACGTACCCTTTACCACGCCCGATGACGACAAACATCGTTTCAAAACCACTCAGTAAAAGAGTTTTGTAACTATTTGATTTACAGTAAGTAAACTGGCCGGATTTGGAGCGGAGCTTCTATCCGGGCGTCCGTGGCGGGCGGCCCGTAAAAATTTACCAAAAGCTAATCCCGTTTTAACATCTTTTTGAGGTGGCGTACGTATATTTGGATAGCATTAAAAGAGTAAAAAGTTGCCTAAAACCAAGGAGGCAGCCCCGCTTAACCGCCTATGAAAACAACCCTGCTAGAGTACAGCAAATTGATTTTAAGTAAAGTGAGCTTTTGCGAAGCCCTGTTTGAAAAAGAGTTGCGGAAAAACGTGTACCAGCTCTCCGAAGAGGAAAAGCTGGATTTGCAGGCGTGGTGCCACCACCATTTCGGCACCAAGTACGGCCCCATCATTGACCGCTGCTTCTACACCCGCCCGAGCCTGCACAAAATGGCGTGCTGAGGCAAGGACGGAATTACCCAATCGTGGAATTACCGAATCCCCGAACGGCTCCGTTACGCGTCTATCCGGTAATTCCATGATTCGATCATTCACTGTTTCTACAGTTCCTGCACGTACAGCTTGCGCCAGCGGACTCTGATGCCGCCGCCGTCGTGGATTTGCAGGGCAATGGAGCCGTTGGCGGCGCCGATTTTTTCGTCGCGCAGGTCCACCATCTCTTTGCCGTTCAGCCAGGTGGTCACGTGGTCGCCCTCCACCCGGATTTTCATTTTGTTCCAGGCTTCCGGCTTGAGAATTTTTTCTTTTTCGTCGGGAATCTTCACCAGCCAGCCCCGGCCGTACGATTCGTAGATGCCGCCCGTGTCGTGGTTGGGCGGCGCCACCTCCACCTGCCAGCCGGTCACCTTGGTACCCTCCACCGAGGAGCGGAAAAAGACGCCGCTGTTGCCGTTGGCCTCCTGCCTGAATTCGAGGGTCAGTTCGAAGTTTTTGTAGGGCTTGTCGGTCGCCAGGTAGCCGTAGCCTTTGTCGGGACCGCTTTCGCAAATCAGCTCGCCACTTTGCACGTACCACTTTTCGGTGCCGTACACCTGCCAGCCGGCCAGGTCTTTGCCGTTGAACAGGGCCGTGCGCCGCGGGCCGGCAAACGCAAGGAGCAACAGGGAAACCAGTAAGAGGGAGAAGGAACGCATAGGAGTACTTGCTTAGGTCATTGGTTGATTGGTCATTAGGCATTGGTCATTAGTCATTGGTTACGGGGTACGTGAGTCAACCAGGTGCGGCAACTTACGCACACCCAATGACCAATGTACCAATGACTACCGGTGGCCTTCCGCTTTGCCCACCGACCGCGGCGCGGCCGGGTCGTCGTACCAGTATCCTTCGTCGAAGGTCTGGCCGCTGGGCTCACCCTTGATGAGCACGCTGAGCACCATCCAGAGCACCAGGAAAGGGGCCAGCACGTAGGCCATTGCGATCAGGGGGGCCGGCACGCCCACGTGCGGGCTTACCGTGTACACCAGCAGGAACAGCGACGTAACGAAGACGGGAATGCGGCAGCCTTTCATAAGCGAAAAGATGTTAGGTATGAGACATAATACGTAAAACCGGGTTTCG
>CADCTQ010000607.1 GCA_902805615.1 uncultured Cytophagales bacterium | reverse complement strand
TTTTCATACTTCTTAAAGAGTTAAGCTGGTTATCCTCCCCGCCCGGTCGTCTATCCGGTTCGTCGCCTTGCTGCCAACGTTCGCGTTTTGGCCGGGGAAGTCGCTTTTCGCAAAGCAATAGCCGAAAGTTACCCTCAAATTTTTCCGGGTAACCTGCGTTTCCGCGCTTAATCTTTCATCCGTAGGAATACGCCCGTTTTTCCCGGCCGGTTGTGCCGCCGGGCACAGCCCCCGTTTTGTCCAACTTACGGGGCCGGGTACCAGTTGCGGAGCCGCACTTCCACGTTGCCCTTGCCGGCGTCAACGGCCTTGCGGAAGGCTTCCACGTCGCTCAGCCCGTTCTGCCCGCGGTAGTGGTAGGGGTACACGATCTTCGGCTTGAAGGCCAGCACGCCGGCCGCCGCCTGGTCCACGTCCATCGTGTAGGGCAGGTTCATGCACACAAACGCCACGTCAATGTTTTTGAGGGACCGCATTTCGGGAATGTCTTCCGTGTCGCCGGAGAGGTACACGTTTTTGCCGCCCAGGTCGAGCACGTAGCCGTTGCCGCGTCCCTTGGGGTGCCGCGAATCGGGGGTTTCGGGCAGGTTGTACATGGGCACCGCCGCAATGGTTACGCCGCCCTGCTCGGTCTTGTCGCCGTTGGGGAGCACCACCACCCGCGCCTTGGCGGTTTCGGTCAGCTTGTCGGCCACGGCCTGCGGCACCACGAAGGTGGCTTTGGCCGTGTTGAGGCCGGCCAGCGTTTTGGTGTCGCAGTGGTCGCCGTGGATGTCGGTGATGAGCACCAGGTCGGGCGGGTTGAGGCCCGCGTAGGCTTCGGGGCCGCCGGAAGGGTCCACGTAGATGGTCTTGTTGTTCCAGGTGAGCACGAGGCTGGCGTGGCTTACCGGCTGCACGAGCAGCGGCCCCTTTTTGGTGTCAATCCGGTCGGCCGCCGGCCGCGGGCCTTGGGCGTACAAGCCGTGCAATCCGGCGAGCATCAGCATCGTCAGCAGGTTTCTTTTCATGGGTGGTCAGGGTTTTGGGAGTTAAACTCCGAAAGGGGGTTGGCGGTTCAGTTTATGCCATCCTCCCCAGCCGGTTGATCCACCTCGTCGGCAGTTCGCCGCGCGTGGCCTGCTGGTAATCCTGGTAGCTGCACGGCATCACCGACAGGGGGCCGGGACGCTTCGGGTCGGGCACCTCCAGCCACCATTTTTCGGAAAGCGTGCTTTTGTAAAACACCAGGTCTTCGCGGCGGTCGGCGGCGGGCACCACGTACCGCACGTGCGTGCTGTCGCGGATGGGCAGGTCCTGCTTGCGGTGGTAAAAGCCCTCCACCAGGTACCAGATCATCGTGGCTACGGCCTCGGCCGTCTGGCCCCGCTGGTCGAGTCCCGGGTTGTACTCGTAGAAGCCCGCCGAAGTGAGCTTGTCGTTGAGGCCGGCGTACCAGCAGAGCTGGCAGGCTTCCTCGGCGGTAAGGCCGAAAGCGTGGGCGTTGGCATTGCCCGGCGCATCGGCGAGTTTGATGGCCGTGATGTCGAAGGCCAGCAGGTCGGCCTCCCGGATCACGGGCTCCACCTCCTGGATGTTGGCGCGGATCTGCCCCAGCCGGAGCGATTCGAAAGAGAGCTTTTCCAGCACCGCCAGGGCGTCGGCCGAAGTGAGGTAACTCTGGTAAGCCAGGTGGCAGAAGCTGTGGAGGTAGTTGGGTTCGTGCGTGAGCAGGTCGAGCAGGTGTTTGTCGGACGGCGTGCGGCCGTGGATGTCGAGCGTGGCGTCCACGTTCACCACCGACACCGGGCGGTCGAGGCCCTGGTAGGCGAGGTACTGGCCGTAGAGCAAGTCGTGGGAACCGCCGATCAGGAGCGGAAAGACCCGCTGCCCCAGGAGGGTCTCGCACACCTCCCGCACCCGGTAGTACGTTTCCTGCAAATCGAGGCCCACCCGCAGGTTGCCTAGGTCGGAGATGCGGCAGGTGGAAGCCGGCTTTTTGAGCAGGTAGAACTGCCGGCGGATGTCACCGGCGCCGGCGGCCGTGCCCAGGTTGGTGCGGGTACCCCGTTCTTCGGGCACGCCGATGAGGGCAATGTGCGTCTGCTGCCAGTCCGGGAATACGCCTTCGTTGCGGGCCACCAGGTGAAACAGGGCGTCTTCGGGTACGTTTTCGGGGGCAAAGGAGCTTTCCAGGGCGTCGAAGAACAGGGACAGGTCCAAGGGTAGGGTTGCGGGTGGTTGGTCCGCAACATAATGGGTTTTCGGGGAACAAAAAAACCCGGTCAATGACCGGGCCTTTTCGAATCAACTATGGGAAGCTTGATGATAACTTTAGCAGATAACCGGGTCAGGGCAGCAATTGTTTCCAGGTTCCCTTCATTTTATTGTATTTTATCGTGCTGGGCAACGCCCGCCAGAAGTACTTGCTGATCTCTACGGCAAAGGAGGGCTGCATGTAGCAGTTGATGGCGCAACCTTCGCAGGCGGGCAGACGGCCTTCGAGGGCCACCAGGCGCTGCACTTTTTCCGAACGGTACAGGTCGTAAAGGCTGTCGCCGATGGGGATTTCCTCGAGGCCCAGGTGGTAGCAGGGCAGCACGAGTTTGTTTTCGGGCGAAATGACGACCGTGGTGCTGCCCGCCCGGCACACGGGCCGGTCCACGTGGTTGCCACCGTCGCGGCGCAGGGCGAGAAATGCTTCGTTGAGGTACACATTTTTGCGCCGGGCCCACCCGGAAAGGGTCCGCAGCGACGTTTCGGAGAGGCCGCCGCCGGTCGCCACGGCGTTGTAGGCGAATACGGGGTTGAGGATGAGTACCAGGTCGTTGGGCAGGCACACCGACCGCCACAGTTCCTCGATCTGGTGCACGTTGTGTTCGAACACCGTAAAGAGAATGTCGGGCCGTTCGCCCAGGCGCCGGGCTACCCGGATGGACTCCATCACGTGGTCGAAGCACGGCACGCCCCGGGAGGCGTCGTGTTCGGCCTTGTGGGGCGAATCGAGGGAAAAGTGCAGCATGTCCACCTTGCCGCGCAGCTTGTCGGCGTACTTGGGGTACAGCAGCCCGTTGGTGGTGAGGGTGGTAATCAGGCGTTGGCCCTTGGCGGCGGCCAGCAACCCGTCTATCTGCCGGTGCAGCAGGGGTTCGCCGCCGGTAAAGTCCACCACGCGGACGCCCAGCCGCTTGAGGTCGGCCAGGTTCCGGGTTACCTGTTCGGGGGTGGCGTAGGGGGAGGGGCGTTCCCAGATGTCGCAGAAGCTGCACGTAGCATTGCAACGGTAGGTAACGTAGTAATTACACAGTACCGGCCGTCGGGTCAGGCGCATGAGGGTTAGGGCAGCGGGTTTTCCTGGGTTTGCAGCACCAGTTGGAGGGCATCGAGCAGGTTGAACTTCAATTCTTCAATCGTACGGCCCTGCGATATGACGGCTGGTATTTCTTCAATCTGTCCCACGTACCAACCATTCTCGCCTTTTTCAATGATTGCAGTCAGATTCATAACGATGAGTAAGCGTGTCGGTTAAAACCATTCGTGCAAGCAGTGACGCTTGCACGAATGGGGAAACGTAGTTTAGATTCATTTTCCAGTACCAGGCACTTTCGGATGTTCGGTAAGTCCCGGAGGGACGTTCTGTTCCTAGCATTGCATCACCCACGTCAAGGAGTTCCGTAGGAACGACCTGTTTCTATTGAACAGTACGCCCCTACGGGGCTTATGTCAAATAAAACGCTTTTGCTAGGAACAGCGGGCTCCTCCGGAGCCGGGCGTACACCTTCCGTACGAAAGCGTCAAGCGAGCATTTTGAACAGCGTACTCAGCTTGGTTTTGAGTTCCTTGCGGTCCACGATGAAGTCGAGAAAGCCGTGGTCGAGCACGAACTCGGCGCTTTGGAAGCCCTTGGGCAGGTCCTTGCCGATGGTCTCGCGGATCACGCGGGGGCCGGCAAAGCCGATCATGGCGCCGGGCTCGGCAATGTTGAAGTCGCCCAGCATGGCGTACGAGGCCGACACCCCGCCCGTGGTCGGGTCGGTGAGCAGCGACACGTACGGGATGCCGGCCTGGTCGAGCAGGGCCAGCTTGGCTGAGGTTTTCGCCATCTGCATCAGCGAAAAGCCCGCTTCCATCATCCGGGCGCCGCCCGAACGGGAAATGACCACCAACGGCACGCGGTGCTTGAGGGCGTAGTCAATGGCCCGGGCAATCTTTTCGCCCACCACCGAGCCCATCGAGCCGCCGATGAAGTTGAAGTCCATGCAGGCCACCACCACTTCGCCGCCGTTCACCTTGCCGTGGGCCGTCCGGACGGCGTCGCGCAGGCCAGTCTTCTTCTGAGTCGCCACGATCCGGTCGGGGTACGATTTGGTGTCGGCGAAAGTCAGCGGGTCCTCGGACGTCATGTGGGCGTCCAGTTCGGTGAACTCGTTGTTGTCGAACAGCAGTTCGAAGTACTCTTCCGAGCCGATCTTTTCGTGGTGGTTGCAGTGAATGCAGGTATGGGCGTGGGCTTTGTGCTCCCGGGTGTGCATTACTTTTTTGCACTCCGGGCACTTGTACCACAAGCCATCCGGGGCCTCCCGCTTCAGTTCGGTCGGCGTATGAATGTTCTTCTCTTTTCGGGTGAACCAGGACATAGTTTTTTCTGATTGACAATGGAAAATTGACAATGGAAAATGAATAACCGACCTGTTTGAATACGTGTTCTGATTGTCAATTATACATTTTCAATTGTCAATTGATCGGATTATGCTACGGTGATTTCTTTGGCGAGGTACACGTCCTGGATGGCCTGGAGCAGGGCGGCGCCTTCGGGCATGGGCCGCTGAAAGGCTTTGCGGCCCGAAATGAGGCCCGTGCCCCCGGCCCGCTTGTTGATGACGGCCGTGCGGATGGCTTCTTTCACGTCGGTTTCACCGGAAGAGGCGCCGCCGGAGTTGATCAGGCCGGCGCGGCCCATGTAACAGTTGGCAACCTGGTACCGGCACAGGTCAATGGGGTGGTCGGAAGTCAGCTGGGTGTAGATGCGTTCGTCAGTTTTGCCGTAGCTGGAGCCGCTCATGTTGAGGGCCTTGAAGCCGCCGTTGGTTTCGGGCAGTTTCTGCTTGATGATGTCGGCCTGGATGGTCACGCCCAGGTGGTTGGCCTGGCCGGTCAGGTCGGCCGACACGTTGTAGTCCACGCCGTCCTTTTTGAACGCGTTGTTGCGGGTGTAGCACCACAAGATGGTGGCCAGCCCCAGCGAACGGGCCTCTTCGAACGCCTGCGCCACTTCCACGATCTGGCGGGTGGACTCGTCGGAGCCGAAGTAGATGGTGGCGCCCACGGCAACGGCGCCCAGTTCCCAGGCGTCGTGCACCGAGCCGAACATCACCTGGTCGAACTTGTTGGGGTAGGTGAGCAGCTCGTTGTGGTTGATCTTAACGATGAACGGCACCTTGTGGGCGTACTTGCGCGACAGCAGCGACAGGCCGCCGAACGTGGTGGCTACCGCGTTGCAACCGCCTTCAATGGCCAGCTTGATGATGTTCTCGGGGTCGAAGTAAATCGGGTTCTTGGCAAACGACGCCCCGGCGCTGTGCTCGATGCCCTGGTCAATGGGCAGGATGGACAGGTAGCCCGTGCCCGCCAGGCGGCCGTTGCCGAACAGTTGGGCCAGGCTGCGCAGCACCTGCGGGCTGCGGCTGGAGGGGGCAAAAATGTTGTCGAGAAAGGCCGGGGAGGGCAGGTGAAGCCCTTCCTTCGGGATGGTCTTGCAGGTGTGGTTAAGCAGCGATTCCTGCTCATTGCCAAGCAAATCGAGAATTTTCTGGTAAGACATGCCCAAAGCGGTTGACGTGGAATGACAAGGGCCAAATTTAGGCATTATTGCCGGAAACCGCAGCCATAGGGCTGAAAAAAGGGAGACAGGAGACCGGAGGAAAGGAGACTGGAGGAGGCGTACCCAAGCAGTGCAGAGAAGGGGTGGCAGGGCGAATGGATTGGACTAAAAGAAAAAGCCATGCTGAGGCATCCGTAGTTTGCACCGGCTTTCCTTTTCTCCTGTTTCATCACTAACCCGTACCGGAGTCCCAGGCCAGCTTCCTTCCCGATCCTCCTCCGGTCCCCTTTTCTCCGGTCTCCGGTTTCCTTTTCAGACCTTGTGCCTTTTAGCGTGAAAAAGTACAGTTTTGTCTCCATTTTATCCCTTACCTTTTGCCCGCAAAACATCCTTTTGTCTTATGAAAAAGATACTGGTCCCTACTGATTTTTCGACGGAAGCCGGCAACGCCCTGCAAGTAGCCGCCCACCTGGCCGGCCGCAGCGGCGCCCAACTGCACCTGCTCCACGTGCTCGACGCCTCCATGGGCGGCGGCTTCAGCGCCATGGGCCAAGTCCAGGACTATTCGATGGACGACCTGTTTGTGCTCAAACTGATGGAAGTGAACAAAAAGCGGCTGCACGACCTGGCCGAAGAGTTGGGGGCGCAGGGCGTGGCAAACGTGACCTACTCCATCAAAGTCGGGCAGATATTCAGCGCCATCACCGAGCAGGCCGCAGCCGAACGCGCCGACCTCGTGGTGATGGGCACCAAAGGCGCCAGCGGCCTGGCCGAGTTGCTGGTGGGCTCCAACACCGAACGCATCGTGCGGCTCTCCCGGGTGCCCGTGCTCAGCGTCCGCAACGCCCCCGCCGGCTTCGGCATCAAGACCATCGTGTTCGCCTCCAACTTCGAAGCCGACCAGCTGCCGGCCGTGAGCCGGATCAAAAACTTGCAGGAACTGTTCGGCGCCCGGCTGCACCTGGTGTACGTGAACGTGCCCAACCGCTTTGCCAACTCCCGCGTGATCCGCGACCGGATGCAGGATTTCGTGAACCGCTACGGGCTGCGCGACTACCAGTTCACCATCTACAACGATGAGTCGGAGGAGCAGGGCATCGTGCACTTTGCCGACGAGGTAGGCGCCGACCTGATCGCCGTTGCTACGCACGGCCGCACGGGGCTGGCCCACCTCATCAGCGGCAGCA
>CADCTQ010000606.1 GCA_902805615.1 uncultured Cytophagales bacterium | reverse complement strand
GAAATGGTGGACCACGGCCGCAACGGCTACCTGGCCCAGCACCGCTCGGCCGACGACCTGGCGCAGGGCATCTACCAGATTCTCTACCAGAGCAACACGCAGCGGTTGCAGGAGGAGGCCCGCCAGAAGGTGCTCGACAATTACTCCGAAACCAAGGTGGCCGGGCAGTACATTGACGTCTACAAACGCCTCCTCAAATAACACCGGGATTCACCTGGTTAAAGGGACGAATCGGAGGATATTTATTTGATAATCAGATAACTGTACCCAATTAACTACGTAGCCTCCTATTCATTTGGGTACAGGAAACGCGGAAATTGGGTAATATGCGGATGGGTAGCGGCGCGGATGCGCATGGCTACCCATCCGTTCGTTTATCCCTACCCGTCCCGCAACGCATGGCCGCGCCGCCGAAAGTATCCCTCATCACCATCACCTACAACGCGGCGGCGGTGCTGGAACCGACCATCGGGAGCATCCTGGCGCAGACGTTCACCGACTACGAATACCTCATCATTGACGGCGGCAGCAAAGACGGCACCCTTGACATCATCCGGCGGTACGCCCCCAAACTGAGCTACTGGGTCTCGGAGCCCGACGCGGGCCTCTACGACGCCATGAACAAGGGCCTGCGGGCCGCCAGGGGCGAATACGTGTGGTTCATGAACGCCGGCGACCAGCTCTACGACGCCGATACGCTGCGCAAAGTGTTCGTGGACGCTGAGCCGGGGGCCGACGTGTACTACGGCGATGCATTGTTTTACGAGTCCGGCGGCCGGGAGGTGGGCCTGCGGAGCCAGGTGACGCCCCACCCGCTGCCCGAAAGGCTCACCTGGAAATCGCTGCGCTACGGCATGGTGGTGTGCCACCAGTCGTTCGTGCCCCGCCGCCGCATTGCCCCGCCCTACGACCTGTCGCACCCCTACAGCTCCGACGTGGACTGGGAAATCCGTTGCCTGCAAGGGGCGCAAAAGACGGTGAACGTGCACGCCGTGCTGTGCCGCTACCTCACGGGCGGCTTTTCCAAAAAACACCACCAGGCATCGCTGCGGGACCGCTACCAGGTGCTGCGCAAACACTTCGGCCCGGTGCCCAACCTCCTCAACCACGCCTGGATTGCCCTGCGCGGCGCTTCCTTCGTGCTGCGGCGGGGGAGAGGGTATTAGCGGTTCGATGCTCGATGTTCGATGCTCGATAGTGCTCCCTTTGCTGCGAAAGAATGGAATTGGTCAGGGGAGCCGCATGAGTCGGGCCGTGCACCAGTCCCGTAGGGACGCAATACTGGTAGAACGCGAATCAATAGGTTCGCCAGTCCCGCAGGGACGAGATATTGGTCTGGGAGTTAGATGTTTGAAACAATTACTTCTTTGGCAAGCACGCCACTCACTGGTTTCGTCCCTACGGGACTGTATGAGATTAGCGGATATGCATATTTGAGGGGCTTAGGGTTGGTGATGGAGCAGTTGTGAGGGGATGGTTTGTAATGGGATGGTGAATGGTTGATGCTGCGTAAGTGAGGTTTGTTCTTTTTGGCATTGCCCCAAAAAGAACCAAAAAGGTCTAGGCCCAATGATGCTTCCCCCCGCTGATCAACCCGCCCCTCGCCATTGGGCCGGGCCCACGCGCCGCGATACCACCGGTGCCGGGGTAACGATACGGGCGCGTAACGAACCTGCCCGCTCACTGCCTGGCTGCTCACTGCGTATCCACAAGGCAGGGCGCGAACCACACACACGGGACTAATGAAAAGGAAAGGACGTTTTCTGCCAGTATTTCGTCCCTACAGGACTTTGCTGCGCTGATTCCCCGTAACCGGCTTCCGCAACTGCTTGTATCCCGGATTGAATGCTGCGCCTGTACGGGCAAGGGCGTAAACTTGTCTGACCTACGCGTAAAGTGCTTCCAGCAACCGGGTCAGTTCCGGCGGGGCATCGGCCCCAAAAGGTTGCCCTTCGATGCGGGTGAAGAACTGGTGCCCGGCCACGTTGCAGCAGAAGACCGTTTCGGCGCCCAGCAACGCCTCCGGGGGATACAGCCCCTCTTCCACCACCAAACCGTACCGGCCCGCTTGCGCCAGGACCTGCCCGCGCAGGATGCCTCCCACGCAGCCCGTTCCCAGGGAAGGCGTGTACAGCGTACCGTTCCGGAGCCAGAACAGGTTGGAGGCCACGCATTCGGCCACGTGCCCGTGGGCGTCGAGCAGGATCACTTCGTCGGCGCCGAGCCGCCGCCGGGCCAGGCCGGCCAGCACGTATGGCAGGGCCGAGCAGGTTTTGAACCGCGAAAGGGGCGAGGCGTGCAGGCGCACCTCTGCGTAAAACCGCACGTGGTCCCGCCGCGTGGGTGCGGGTTCGGGCAGGGCCGCCGCCGAAACCAGGAACTCGGCCTCCCGGCTGTCGGGGGTGTAGAGCCCGCCCGGGCGGCGCCACACCTGCACTTTGACCCGGGCGGTTGAGCCCAGCGCATTTTCCCGCACCAGCCCGCCAATCGCCGCCCGCAGGTATTCGGGCGAAAAACCGGCCGGTACGGCCAGGTCGAGTACGGCCATGCCGGCCGTGAGCCGTTCGTAGTGTTGCGCCAGGTAACGGGCCGCGCCGCCGCGGTACACGAGGGTCTCGAACAGGCCGTCGCCGTACTGGAAAGCCCGGTTTTGCCAGAAATTATTTGCCGCTACGGCCCCCACGACCGAAAAATTATGGATGGACTTCATGTAAGCATTTTGCCATTTATCACTATTTTAGCCGCCAACCGGAGAATTGGTTTTATCATTGGAAAAGGGGGTTTACGCCCAACGGGTTGCGGGGGCAACGCGCCGGTGCTTTTGCGCCCTTTTGCGTGAGTTGATTGTATCACTGGTAAACTTACCAGCCAGGTAATTTATTTCCATGCCGAGCAGTATTTTTGATATGATTGGGCCGGTAATGATCGGGCCGTCCAGTTCGCACACGGCGGGCGTGGTGCGCATTGGCCGGGTGGCCGTAAAGATCCTGGGGCAAGTGCCCGAAGCGGCGGAAGTCGTGTTTTACAATTCCTTCGCCCGCACGTACGAAGGGCACGGCAGCGACCGGGCCATCATTGCCGGGTTGCTCGACTTTGCCACCGACGACATGCGCATCCGCAACAGCTTTGACCACGCCCGGGAGCGGGGCCTGCAATACACCTTCCGGTCGGTGGGCAACGCGTCTACCATGCACCCCAACACCGTAAAGCTCACGCTCAAAGCGGCAGACCGCACGGTGGAAGTGGTGGGGGAGAGCAAGGGCGGCGGCCTCATCAACATTGCGACCGTCAACGGGTTCCGGGCCGACTTTTCGGCCCAGCTGCACACGCTCATCATCAGCGCCGAAGACGTGGCCGGCAGCATCGCCTTCATTGCCAGCGTGCTGGCCCACGACGATTGCAACATTGCCACCATGAACGTGTCGCGGAAGGGCCGCCACGACCTGGCCTGTCAGTTCATCGAGATGGACTCCGACATGCGGCCCCTCACGCGGGAGTACCTCAAAAGCCTGCGCTGGGTCAAAGAAGTGGTATACGTGGCGCCCGACGTCAGCATGTAACTGCCTGCCGGTGCCGGCGGCCCGCCAAACCGAGAAACACACACATACACATAACACCTTTATCACCTTTGTTTCCATGAAAAAAGTTAAATTATTCGCAATCGCGGCGTTCGTGCTGAGCAGCATCGGGGGATCTGCTCAGAACCAGCCCCAGGTACAGCCCAGCGACAATGTCTGGTCGTTGCAGGAGTGCGTTGAGTACGCACTTGCCCACAACCTGACCATCGGCCAGCGCAGCCTGCTGGTCGAAACCAACCAGGCGGCGTTGGTCCAGTCCGTGGCCGGCGTGTTGCCCACGGCCAGCGTATCTACCGGTTTTTCCTGGAACGCCGGTCGTTCCGTCAACCCGGTTACCAACGTGTTCATTGAAGATAGTTTTCAAAACCACAACATCAGCGCCCAGGCAAGCCTCAATATCTTCAGCGGGTTGCAGCAGCAGAACCTGATCCGCCAGAACAAGACCCTGCTGGAAGCCAGCAAGGGCAACCTGCAGCAGTCCAGGAACGATGCCGCCCTCAACGTGGCGCTTGCCTACCTGCAGGTGCTCAACACCTACGAATTGATTCAGGTAGCCATCGGGCAGGTAGAACTGAGCAAACAACAGGCGGGCCGGGCCGAGCGGCTGGTGAAGGCCGGCTCCCTCCCCCAGGTTGATTTCCTGACGCTGCAAGGACAAGCCGCCAACGACGAAGCTTTGCTGGTAACGGCGCAGAACAACCACGAAATTGCCAAGCTGACGCTCATGCAACAGATGAACCTGCCGGTTCAGGCTAATTTCCAGGTGGAAACCATTGAAATTGCCAATCCTGACGTTCAAGCCTACGAAAAGGATGTGAATGAAATATACAACATTGCCCTCAAAACCCAGCCGGGCATTGAGGGAGCCGAACTCCAGATCAGGGGGGCCCGGCTGGGCGTAGCGGTTGCCCGCGGGGCCTATTATCCTTCGATCAGCCTGGATGCCAACGCGTTCACCCGTTACTCCAGCGCAAACCGTTTTATTGAAACAAGATCGTCACAGGAACAGATACTTGAAGTACCGGAAGAAATTGGCTTCTTCAGAGATGCCAGCGGGAATAGGCAGCCCGTATTTACGGACATTGCCTTTGCTGACATAAGAACCCGGGCGGACAATCCCTATAGCCGTCAGATCAGAAACAACATCAGCCAGTCACTCGGCGTGAACGTGTTCATTCCCATTCTGAATGGCTGGCAGGCGCGCAACCGGGTGAGCCGGGCGGTCATTCAGCAGCGGCAGGCCGAACTCGACGCCCAAACGCTGAAGGTGACGCTCCGCCAGAACATTGAGCAGGCGTACAACAACATGCTCATTGCGGCCCGGCGGTTCGTTGCGTTTCAAACGCAGGTCAATGCCCTGACCACTGCACTGCGGGCGGCTGAAATCCGGTTAACCGCCGGCGCCTCCAACCAGGTAGACTTTACGCTGGCCAAGCAGAACCTGAGCGTGGCGCAGTCCAACCTGGTGCAATCCAAGTATGACTACGTGTTCAGAACCAAGGTCCTGGACTTCTACCAGAACAAACCACTTACTTTCTAACTTATACCAAGTGCTTCAGGTGCGCAAAGAACGCCGGGTGTTGCGTTCTTTGCGTATTTGTTTTTAAAAAAGACCCCATACCGGGTGATGCCGGGACCGGTGGACAAGGGTTACTTTTGCCCCGGGCCCTCATTCACCGCATTCAAAGCTCCTAACCTGCAACCTTACATGCCTAAGAAGAACTCCAACCGGTTACTCCTCACCCTGGTAGCGGCCGTGGCCGTGCTGTTGGCATTTGCCTTCATTGCCAAACAGGCCGGCTGGATCGGCAAAGAAAAGCCGACCGAAGTGGAACTGGCCAAGACCAAGCGGTCCAACATCGTGGAAAAGGTAAGCGCCTCGGGCAAGGTGCAGCCCGAAGTGGAAGTAAAGATCAGCCCCGACGTGTCGGGCGAGATCATTGCCCTGTACGTGGCCGAGGGCGACTCGGTCATCAAAGGCCAGACCCTGCTCAAAATCCGCCCCGACAACTACCTCTCGGCCGTGGACCGGGCCCGGGCCACCGTCAACAACAACCGGGCCGCCCTGGCCCAGGGCGGCGCCCGGCTGTCGCAGGTGGAGGCGCAACTGGAAAGGGCAAAGGTGGAGTTTAACCGCAGCAAACAACTCTACGACGAAAAGGTGGTCTCCGACGCCGACTTCCTCCAGGCCCAGACCGACCTGAAAGTGGCCCAACAGGAAGTGAACTCCGCCAAGCAAAACCTGGAGGCGTCGCGCTTCCTCATCCAGAGCGCCGAGGCCGGCCTGCGCGACGCCCAGGAAAACCTCCGCAAAACCACCATCCTCGCCCCCGTGAGCGGCACCATCTCCAAGCTTGACGTGGAACTGGGCGAACGGGTGGTGGGTACTTCGCAGATGGCCGGTACGGAAATGCTCCGCATCGCCAACCTCAACAACATGGAAGTGCAGATTGACGTGAACGAAAACGACATCGTGCGGGTCGGCGTGGGCGACACGGCCATCATCGAGGTGGATTCCTACGCCAGCATGGAAAAATCGTTCAAGGGCATTGTCACCGAAATCGCCAATACGGCCAACGAAACGGTGGCCCAGGACGCCGTGACCGAGTTCCAGGTGAAGGTCCGCATCCTCAACGATTCGTACCGCGACCTGACCAGCAAGGACAAGAAGTTTTCGCCCTTCCGGCCCGGCATGACGGCCTCGGTAGACGTGATCACGGCCCGCAAGAACAACGTGCTGGCGGTGCCGCTGTCGGCCGTGACCACCCGCAACCCCGACGCGCCGAAGGTGGGCGGCGACGAGGCCGGCGGGGAAGGGCAGCAAGACAACCAGAATGCCGCCCCGGGCCAGCCGGGGGCGCCGGCCAAGCCCGAAGCACTGAAGGAAGTGGTGTTCGTGAACCAGGGCGGCAAGGCGGCCATGCGCCTGGTGAAAACGGGCATCAGCGACTACGACAACATCGAGATCATCAGCGGCCTCAAGGAGGGCGAAGAAGTGGTGGCCGGCCCGTTCATGGTGGTTGCCAAGCGCCTCAACGACGGCGACGCCGTGGCCCAGCGCAAAGCCGAAGAGCAGGTGGCGCAGCGGGGTGGCGCTGGTCAGTAAAACCACCGGCAGCAATCTTCGTCCAGCCCGCCGGGCGCATCTTTTCCGGCAACCTTCCGGCAGCCCCATGGCTGCCGGTTTTTTTTGCGCCTGCCGTAATCCGGCTATTGTCTATTTTTGCCGCCTTACCACAACAACCCGTGTTGAAGACGAAAGAAAAAGCGCCGCCCGCCACCATTGCCGTCATCGGCGGGGGCAGCTGGGCGACGGCCCTCATCAAAATCCTCTCCGAGCAGCCCGTCAGGGTGCAGTGGTGGCTCCGCAACCAGGCCGACGCCGCCTACATCCGGGAGTACGGCCACAACCCGCCCCACCTCTT
>CADCTQ010000605.1:822-24126 GCA_902805615.1 uncultured Cytophagales bacterium | reverse complement strand
AGGCGACGCCTTCCCGCGATGCGACGCCTTCCCGCGATGCGACGCCTTCCCGCGATGCGACGCCTTCCCGCAATGCGACGCCGGCCGCGATGCGGTTCTTTCCGGCGATGCGCCCCTCCGTTCTACGCATAGCCACTTTTCTCCCCCACTACAACCTTATTCGTCAGTTCAGGTGGTCACTGGTCAGTAGTCATTGGTTGCTGCCGGCTGCGCAACGCGTCTTCTTTTTATCGTACCCGCGCGGGAGGGCTATGCCTTCCCTTTTTGCATTTAACGTCCCGCGCCGACGCCTGCGATCCGTTCGCCGCCGTCAGTGTCTCACTGAGTATGTGATGAGCGCCTTCCCTTGTGGTACGCAGTGTGTGGATACGCAGTGTGCAACTGCGCATTGAGCGGGCAGGCTTCCTTACGCGCTGGTATCGTCGTTTCGGCACCGGTGGTATCGCGGCGCGTGGGCCCGGCCCAATGGCGAGGGGCGGGTTGCTTGGCGGGGGGTAGCATCATTGGGCCTAGACCTTTTTGGTTCTTTTTGGGGCAATGCCAAAAAGAACAAACTCCACTTACGCTTCATCAACCATTCACCAATCCTTCACATTACCACCCATCACAACCACCCCCTCACTCACCCCATCCACCTCTAATCCCCACACGCGCTCATCACATACCTCACTGACGGCTTTTCAAGTAATTAGAAACCTGCGTCCTGATCGCAGCCCCCGCAAGGGTTTCGCGGCAATCGGTTCTCACCTGTCCCGTAGCGAACAGTTCTGTCCGGTATCGTGCAATCACCTTGCGCCGAAAACCGCTTCCTGACGCAAGAAAAGGCACTGGCTCCTTTTGGCACCCGATTTGATCGACATTATCGGATGAAATAACGGGGGGCATTGGGGGTATCCACGAAGTACCCCGTCTCCCACAACACCTACACACGATGAAAAGGGCTTTTTTAGGTGAGTTCGAAGAAGTGGTCTTACTGGCCGTAGCCATCCTGGACGAGGATGCCTACGGGGTGCCCATCACGCAGGAAATTGAGCAACGAACGGGCCGGGCCGTGGGCTTCAACTCGGTGCACACGACCCTCCAGCGGCTGGAAGCCAAGGGCTTTCTCGCCTCCACCATGGGCGGGGCCACGGCCGAACGGGGGGGCCGGCGGAAACGCTATTTCTCCCTCACGGCGGCGGGCAGAAAGGCCCTCTGGGAAGTAAAACAAATGCGCGCCCAGTTGTGGGAAGCCGTGCCCCTGAAGACGGTGCAACTCATGACCCCCTGATGGAACCCTTTTGCCAAAGCACTCAATCAATACCACCAACCATGCATCCCTCCAACCAGAAGAATAAGGCCGGGAATTCGCCCGCCCCGCCCCGGTGGGCCCAGCGGCTGCTCGCCCTGTGGGGAGACCCCGCTACGCTGGAAGAAGTACAAGGCGATCTGCTGGAACTCTACGCCGGGTGGGCGCAGGCCCTGGGGGAACGAAAAGCCCGCCGCCGCTACAGCCTCACGGTGCTCAAGCTGCTCCGGCCCTTCGCCAAACGGAAAACGTACCAAACGTACCCTCACTCTTTTCTACCCTTCTCCATGCTCTCCAACTACCTGCTCGTCGCCTGGCGGAACCTGCGCCGCTACAAAGGCTATTCGCTCATCAACATCGGCGGCCTTTCGGTGGGCCTGGCCGTGGCCCTGCTCATTGGCCTGTGGGTGCAACACGAGTATTCGTACGACGCGTTTCTGCCCGACGGCGGCCAGTTGTACCAGGTGCGGCGAAACTTCAACAACAACGGCGACACGCTTAATTTCACTTCCACCTCCCTCAAATTAGCCGACGCCCTGCGCAACCAGGTGCCCGAGATCGAATACGTGGCCGAGGCCAGTTCCTTCGGCAACACCGGCATCCGGGTGGGCGATGCGAAAGTGTTCGCAAGGGGCGCCCACGTGGGCAGTGATTTTCTGAAGATGTTCCGCTACCCTTTGCTCCAGGGAAACGCCCAAAGCGTACTGCAGGAGCCCTACTCCATCGTACTCACCGCGTCAACGGCCAAAGCCTTCTTCGGCGACGAAAACCCCGTGGGCAAAACGATCCGGTTCGACAACAAAAGTGACCTGCGGGTCACGGGCATCCTCCAAGACCTGCCTTCCAATTCCAGCCTGCAATTCAGTTTCCTGGTGCCCTTCAGCCACCTGGAAGCAGTCAATCCATCCGTAAAAAGGGCCCGCAGCGAGGGCTACGGGTACAATGCGTTCAACGTGTTCGTCAAGCTGAAACCGGGCGTTTCCTACGGGCAGGTAGCCGCCAAGCTCGGCCCGATCCAGCACACGGATACCGACAACCGCAATGCCATGAACTCGCTGGTGATCCTGCAACCGCTCCGGAACTGGCACCTGTACTCCAACTACGTAAACGGCAAAGAAACGGGCGGACTCCTCACGTACGTGCGCCTGTTCAGCCTGGTCGGCGTGCTGGTCGTGCTGATCGCCTCCATCAACTTCGTGAACCTGACCACGGCCCGCGCCGCCCAACGGGCCCGGGAAGTGGGCATCCGCAAATCAATCGGTTCGCGCCGGGGCCAGCTGGTCGCGCAATTCCTGACCGAATCCTTCCTGATGACGCTGGCCGCCTTTGCGCTGGCCCTGGTGCTCCTGTGGGCGTTGCTGCCTTCCTTCAACGCCCTGCTCGGCAAGCCGCTGGCAATCCCCTACGGGAATGGTACGTTCTGGCTGGTGCTGCTGGCGGGCCTGACCCTTACGGCCCTGCTGGCGGGCATTCCCCCGGCGTTGTACCTTTCTTCGTTCAAGCCGGTGAAAGTCCTCAAAGGCGCCCTGCGGCTGGGCACGGGGGCGTCCTGGCCCCGGAAAGTACTGGTCATCACCCAGTTCACCGGCTCGATTGCGATGATCATGGGCGCCGTGGTCATCTACCAGCAGATTGAGTACGCCCGCAGCCGGCCCACCGGCTACGACCTCAACCGGCTGCTGGTGACCCCCCTGAACGAGGAGCTGGCCGGGAAGTACACCATTCTCAAGGACGAACTGCTGCGGGAAGGCATTGCCGAAAGCGTAACCCAGTCCTCCAGCCCGGCCACGGAGATCTGGTTGCACGGCGGCCTGGAACGGTGGCCGGGGCGCCAGGGGGACGAAAACGTTGAAATGGGCTTTATCCTGGCGGGCCGCGATTACTTCCGGACGATGGGCATGACCCTGGCGGCCGGCCGGGACTTCCGCCACGAACACGATACCACCAGCGCCATTCTCAACGAGACGGCCGTGAAGCTGCTGCGGCTCAAAGACCCCCTCGGCCAGCGGGTGACCTGGAATGAGCGGGAGTACACCATCGTGGGGGTCACCAAAGATGCGCTCATGCAGAATCCCTTCGCCTCCGCCGAACCCACCCTGTTCACCTGCGTGCCCGACCCGCTGAACGTGATGCTCTACCGGCTTTCCCCGCGCATCTCCACGCCGGAAGCCCTTTCCCGGATGACCGCCCTGTTCAACCGGCACAATCCCGCCTATCCTTACGACTACGCGTTTGCCGATGAGCGGTACGCAGCCAAGTTCAACCTGGAAGTGCTGATCGGGAAACTGTCGGGCATCTTTGCCGGGCTGGCCATCCTCATCAGTTCGCTCGGGCTGTTCGGGCTGGCCGCCTACATGGCCGAGCAGCGGACCAGGGAAATCGGCGTCCGCAAGGTACTCGGGGCCAGCGTCATGAGCATCTGGCGGTTGCTTTCCCGGGACTTCATCGGGCTGGTGCTCATCGCCTTTCTGATTGCCACGCCCGCGGCCTGGTACTTCCTCAACAACTGGCTGGCCGGGTATGCCTACCGCACCGACCTCTCGTGGTGGGTATTCGCCGCCGTGGGCGTTGCCGCCGTGGGCATCACCCTGCTGACGGTGAGTTACCAGAGCATCAAGGCGGCGCTGAAAAACCCCGTAAAATCACTCCGGACCGAGTAGGCCCGCGCAACGTACGTGATCAGCGTTATGGCGGCTGGATTGGGGAAACGGGCCAGTACCGGTACGCGCTGGGGGTAGTCTTCCGACTACCCCTTTTTTCGGGCAAAACTTAGTTTTGCCTCTCATTTGCCGTTAGCTACCCCGCTTAAAGCTCCAGGTGACGGAAGTCTTCCCTGCCCAAACCGGGGTATTACCAGTCCTTGTATGCCTTGGGGAAGCCAGCAAAAGCAAAACTAAGT
Source organism: uncultured Cytophagales bacterium (assembly GCA_902805615.1). Classification (GTDB taxonomy): domain Bacteria; phylum Bacteroidota; class Bacteroidia; order Cytophagales; family 172606-1; genus CADCTQ01. Next base: position 19,939 of record CADCTQ010000605.1, on the reverse strand, counting down.
TTGGCACGTAGAAAAGGGGGTAGTCGGAAGACTACCCCCAGCGCGTACTGGTACTGGCCGATACTCCAATACAACCTTTTGCCATAACGCTAACCACATACCCCATCACGACTACCCCTCAGCAAGGCGGAAAAGAGAAAAGAAAACCCCCGGTTGGCGCGACACACGCCAGCCGGGGGTTCTCTTTTTTTTATGCTTTTTCTCAGGACGTCGGGTTTTTACAATGAAACCGCCTCCCCGCCCAACTACCTTTGAATCATCAAATTAATCAAACCCCAACATCCACTTCAAATCACACAAAACCATGAAAACGAAATTGTTCGCTGCCCTCCTCTGCGGTACCATGCTCATGACCCAAAGCTGCGCCACGCTGTTTACCGGTACCCGCGATTCCATCGTGATCAACTCCAACGTGAAGGGCGCCAAAGTACAAATTGACGGCATTGACCAGGGCACGACCGGCTCTACCTTCCAGGTGAAGCGTTCCCTCAACGATAAAATGGTAACCATCAAGGCCGAAGGCTACGAAACCAAAACGTTCCCGCTGCAATCGAGCTTCAACGTGGTGAGCATCCTCAACTTCACCAACCCGCTGGGCTGGGCCGTTGACCTGCTGACCGGCGCGGCCAAGCGTTTCGACCCGAAAGCATACAACATCGAACTGGAAAGAGACGCCAAAGCCTCCACCCAGGAATCTTCCCCCAAGGAGACCTCCGGCAAGGAATAAGGTACAAAAAGGAAATAAAAGGTTAAGGATAGAATATACTTTAAAGCTCCGCCCCACTGTTACTCCGGTACAGGGCGGAGTTTTTTTGTTACCCGCCGGTCAGCGAATTGTAGTAAGCCACGATGCGGGCGGCGTCTTCCCGCTTGTTGAATTTGAGCCGGTTGGTTTTGGCAAACGCCATTACCTTTTCGGCCCGGGCCCCAAAAAGTCCGGCATTTTTGTCGCCCCGGGCGGACCACTCCCGCAGGGCCTTGCCGGAGGCCACCCACAATTTTTCCGTTACGTCAATCCGGGCTTCGCGGCGCCCCAGGTCAACGGCCGGCGTGTAGGTGGGGGGCTGTACGCTGGTGCCCGCCTGGGCCAGCAGTTGCAGGGGACCGTTGGTGAGCAGTTCGAGCACCCCGGTGGCCCGCCGCCCGTCGGGGCAGGTGTACGGTGCGCCGTTGAGAAACACCCGCCGGTTGCCGGACGACCCGTCGGTCCATTCAAACTTTTCGAGCTGCCCGGCCGGGCACACCCGCACTTGGCTGTCGGCCTTTATTTCCAGCAGGTTGTGTTCCAGGTCGTACCTGAGCGGGTACCCGTTCAGGACGCGGTTGGGGCCCAGGTACACGTCGCCCGTGTTCCACTGGTCGGCCAGGTAAAACGTGCCCACCACCCCGGGAGCAGGCAGCCGCAGTTCGTTGAGTACCAACCCGGGGTTGGTACCACCCTCGTCGAGAATGTTCTGCTTGTTCTGGAATTGTGCGCAGGCCGTGCCGTACAGCACCCAGGTGCCGGCCCCGGCGGCCAGCAGGCGCCAGAATCGCTTACGCAGCAGGATTGGCATGATGGTGAGCAGAAGTTTACGGTGATAAAAACGGGGAAGCCTTGCGGCTTCCCCGGCAGTCCAGGAACTCGTTTACGCGGACGCCTACTTGGGCGTGAGCACCACGGTGGCCGTATCGCCGTAGAAGTTCACCCAGGTAATCGTGATGACGCCGGTGGCCTCATTGCGGCTGTAGGTACTCACCACGGGCTCTTCGAAGGGGTCGTCAAAGGTGGGAATGCCTACCGTGCCGCAAATGTCGGTGATGTTGGCCGGAAGATTTGCCGGAACGTTGTACAGTTCCCCGTACCACGTATCGTACAGCCCGCCGGATATGTCGGAGATCGTGTAGGAGACCGGTCCCGTCCTGGTAATTTTCACTTCCTTGGCCAGGTCGGTCACCGTGGCCGGGCTCACTGCCGGGTCGGTGGTGGTGCCCGTGGCGCGGGAAGTGTACGTGCGGACGATGGGCAGGTCGGACGGGCAGCCGATGAACGTGGTGAAGGCCGCCGTAAAGCTGGCGTTGTTGCCGCCCGTGATGCTGGGCGCCGCGTTTGCCGCGCTGAAGGTGCGTCCGTCGGTGAGGGTGGTCAGGGGCTCGAAGTTGAGCACATCGCCGCCGGCCAGCCCGGCCACCCCGCCGGGGATGCCGAAAGCGTTGGCTACGTCGGTGGGCGTAATCACCACGCGGGCCTTGCCGTTCACGAAATCGGACTGACCGATGGACTTCACCACTTTCGGTTCGAGGGTGTCGCCGGCCAGGGAAATGTAGGTGGCGTAGAACTCCACCTGTTGCAGGTTGCGGTTGATCGAGTAGACGTCAAACTCATAGCTGGTCGTGCCCAGGTTCTCGAAGTTCAGGAAGCTCTTTTCGGGATCAACGATCACCCGCAGGTTTACGGCTTCCTGCAATTGGGGCATCCGGATTGCGTCTTCGTCACGGCACGACGAAGCCGCCAGGGCCGACAGCAATAATAAACTATAGATGAGGTATTTTTTCATGGTGTGGCGCAGGATTAGTTTTGGTCCCAGAAAACGCGGTCGTTGGCAATGTTGCGTGGCTCGGGCGCGTTGGGGTTCAGTTGCAGGTCGGAAACCGGATAGGGGAACGAGAGAATGTACTCGCGGGTAAGCACCGTGAATGGGTTGTTGTCGGTGCGGGGGTCGAACGGCCGCGGGAAACCCGTCCGGCGGATGTCGGTGTAGCTCTCGACGGCAAACCCGAAGTTGGCGATCCACTTCTCGGTCAGGATCAGTTCGAGCTTGCGGTTGGCGTCGCCCGCGTTGAACCGGTTCAGCACCTCAGTCACGTAGAAATCAATGGTATCCTGGGTAAGCACCGGCGCCCCGGCCAGGGTGGCCTCGCGGTTCACTTCGGCAAACGATTCGCGCATGGCGTCCCTGAACAACACGGCCGGGTCTTCGCCGGTAGCCTTGGTCAGCGCCAGTTCGGCCCGCACGTAGAGGCTCGAAAAGTAGGTAAACAAGCGTTGCGCGCCGGCCCCTTGCAGGCCGCTGGTGGTCCCTACCGGGTTGCCCTGGCCGTTGTCGAACTGGCCGCCGGCCGGGTAGAGACCGATCACCGTCTGGGAAGTATTCTGGTCGAAGCCTTCGTTGGGATCCACGTTGAGCGAACCGAACCAGATGGACACGAAGCCCTCGTCGCGGTACGCGGTGGGGTTCTGCGCCGCCTCGGTGGGGCCGATCTGGTTGTAGAAGTAGTACGGGAGGCGGGGGTCGGCCAGGCCGTTCAGGATCGGGTTGAGGTTGCTGTTGCCCTGCATGATCTGGTAGAAGTACGGGCTGATGAAGTAGCTCGGGCTACCTTGCGTGTATTCGGAAATAAAGGCCGGGTGGCGGTTGTCGGGCGCCAGCGTACCACCGTACCGCAACTCAAGATCCGTACTGGCGTTGTTCATCAGGTCACCCTCGGCAATCAGGGCCGCTACGGCGGCGGCGTCGTACAGGTTGGTGAGCCGAACGTTGTTGTAGAGCCTCAGCTTCAGGGTTTTGGCCAACCGCCGCCACCGGCCCGCGTCGCCGCCGTAGAACAGGTCGGCCGCCCCGGGCTGGGCCACGGTGGTTTTTGCCAGGTTGGCAATGCCCTCGTCGAGGAGCGCGAAGAGCTGCGGGTACACCTGCTGGCCCGGGTCGAAGACCGGGTACGGGTTGCGGGCCCCGAGGTTGGCCTGCGTAAAGGGAACGTCGCCCCACAGGTCCACCATCTGGCTGAACGTGTACGCCTTGAGGATTTGCGCAATGCCCACGAAGCGCCAGTTGTTCTGCTGCGTGCCCTGGTCAATGATCTGCTGGTAGTCGGTGAGGGCCCCGGCGTAGAGGTTGTCCCAGGCCTGGTTGATGGCAAAGTCATTGCCCACTGCGAAGTACGCGTTGAAGTTGTCGCGCGTCACCGTCTGGTGCACGAAGCCCGAGGCCGGGAACGACAGCCCCGAGGTGCCGAAGCCGAGGCTGTTGGTCATGTTGAGCTGGGCGTTGGGCAGGATCTGCGTCAGCGGCACGGTCCGCGGGTTGTTGGGGTCCGCGTTGATGTCGAGGAAATCTTTGCCGCAGCCCGTGACCAGCAGCAGGGAAAAAGCCGCCGCCAGCCATTGTATCGAATAAAATGCTTTTCTCATCCGGTTAGGTTGTTTGAGGGAAATGGTTAGAACGTAAGCCGCAGGTTGATCCCGTAACGGCGCACCGTGGGAGCCGTCGAATACTCGAAGCCCTGGAAGTTCTGGTTGCCGAAAGTACTCGTTTCGGGGTCGAAGTTGGAGGCTTTGGGGAAGTTGGGGGCATTGTACCACAGGTTGCGGCCCGTCAGCGAGAGGCGGGCCGTGCCGAAGGGCGTTTTGCCCAGCCAGGCCTTGGGTACTTCGTAGCCCAGGCTCACTTCCCGCAGGCGGATGGTAGTGGCGTCCCACACGTTCCACTCTTCGTTGCTGTTGGTGGCAAAAGTATTCCCGAAGTACAAGTCGTTGGTTTCCACCATGATGTTGTTGGGAATCTTGTTGCCGTTGTCGTCGAGCAGGGGTTCAAACGTGTTGGGGTTGGCCAGCACGCCGGGAATCACCCAGTTCATTTCGCGGTTTTCGGTGTCCTTGGTCACGCCCCGGCCCAGCATCTCGGTGTTGGTGATCGAGTACAGGTCGCCGCCGTGGCGGTAATCCAGCACCGCACTCAGCGTAAAGCCCTTGAAGGAGAACGTATTGGTAAGGCCGGCGATGAATTCCGGGTTGGGGTCGCCGATGATGGCCGGCGCGGGGGCCGTGATCATCTGCCCGTTGGAGGGGTCAATGAGCAGGTTGCCATTCTCGTCGCGGGCCGACACGCTGCCGCGGATCACGCCGTAGGGCAGGCCGGGACGGAGTACGGGCACTACGCTTCCGCCGAAGAGTCCCTGGATTTCAATTTCCTCCAGGCCCGGCGCGAGTTCCTTCACGATGTTTTTGTTGCGCGTGAAGGTGCCGTAGATGTTCCAGTTCAAGCCGTTGGCGTACGCGAAGGGTTGCAGGTTGAGGCCGATTTCGATGCCCCGGTTGTCCATCACCCCGAAGTTGGTGAAGTAAAAGCTGTAGCCCGACGAGGTGGGCAGCGACAGCCGGCCGATCTGTTCGGAAGTCCGGGTTTCGTACAGGGTCAGGTCCAGCCCGATGCGGTTGTTGAAGAACTGTAACTCGGTACCCAGTTCAACGGACCGGGTGAATTCGGGCTTCAGGTTGGCGTTGAATTCGGTGTTTGAGAGGGTAGCCCCTGGCAGGCCGCGGAACGGGAAATCGTTGTCGGGCAGGCCGCCGATCAGGCCCTGGCTGGCGCCCAGGTTGAGCGAATAGGTAGGCGCCAGCGAGTAGGGCGGCGCGTCGTTGCCCACCGTAGCCCAGCTGGCCCGCACCTTGCCCAGCGACAGGACGTTGGAATTCAGGTTGAAGGCGTCGCTGAACACGAATGAACCGCTCACGGCCGGGTAGAAGAAGCTCCGGTTGGCGCGGGGCAGCGTGGAGGACCAGTCGTTGCGGCCCGTGAGCGTCAGGAAGGCGTAGTCGCGGAAGCCCAGGGTAGCGTCGGCAAACACCCCGTACAGGCGCCGCCGTTCAAAGTCGCCGCCGAAGGGAATCACGTTGCTGGTGTTGTCAATGTCGAGAATGTCGAAGTTCACCATGTTGTCGCCCCGTACGGCCTGCACCTGGGTGGTGCGCTGGTTCACGTTGTGGCCCAGAATCACCCGCAGGTTGAGTTCATCAGTCAGGTCGCGGGTGCCGGAGAGCAGCAGGTTTGATTCGATTTCGGTAAAGCGGGTGTTGCTTTCGAAGATCCGGCCAATGCCGCTGGCGCCGCGCGAACCGGGCCGGAACCACTCCAGGTCCCGCTGGGCGTAATTGTTGAGACCGATCTTGTAAGACAGGGTAAGCCATTTGAGCACATCGTAGCTGGCGTTGAGGCCCGACACGAAGCGGTCAATGTCACTGGTGAAGCCGTCGTACTTGGTACTCCAGCGGGGGTTGTTGGCCTGGCCGGTGGCTACGAAAAACACGTTGCCGCGGGTGACGGGGTTCTCGAAGGGTTGCCCCTGCAAATCCCAGTTGCGGCCCATGAACATGGTCCGTCCGAAGGCGGTGGCGTTGCCGACGGCGTTGTTGGCGCCGCCCGCCGGACCACTCTGCTGTGAGTTGGTGTAGGCGAAGTTGCCCCCGATGGTCAGCTTGTTTTCGAGCACCGTGTTGCCGCCGAGGCTCAGGTTGGTGCGTTCAAAGGCCGAGTTGGGCACGTAGCCGTCCTGATTGAGGCGCGACACGGTAGCCACCAGGCTGGTCGTGCCGGTGCCGCCCGACACGGTTACCGAGTTTTCGAACACAGTGCCCGTTTTGAAGAAATCCTTCACATTGTTGGGATACGCCCGGTAAGGCACCTGGGTGCCGGCCAGGTTGGGAAATGCGGCGGCAATGGACGTCCAGATCGGGATGGAATCAATCGCGGCGTAAGGCTGCGCCCCGCGGAAGGGCGCCCCCCAGGAGCCGTTCACCTGGGCGTAGTTAAAGCCGCTGCCCGTGCCGTAGCTGTTCTGGTAGTCTGGCAGGTTGGCAATGTTTTCGATGGAATACGAACTGGACAGCGACACTTCAAGTCCCTTGCGGGAAGTACGCGAGCTGCCCGTTTTGGTCGTGATGAGCACCACCCCGTTGGCCGCCCGGATGCCGTACAGGGCCGCCGCCGCGCCCCCCTTCAGCACGGTCATGGACTCAATGTTGTTGGGGTCGAGGTCGGCGATGCGGCTGCTGTAGGCCCCGCCGCCCGAGAGCTGCGCGTTGTCGGCGGCATTGGCGCCGTTCACGTCGTTGTTATAGGGTACGCCATCCACCACGAACAGGGGTTGGTTGTTGCCAAAGAACGACCGGTTGCCCCGGATGGTGAGGCGCGTGGCGCTGCCGGGCACGCCGCTGGAACCCACGATGTTGACCCCGGGCACCTTGCCCTGGAGGCCCCTCAGCACGTCGGGCTCCGAAATCTGCTGGATCTTTTCGGCCTCTACCTTTTCGACCGAGTAGCCCAGGGCCTTCTGCGAACGTTCAATGCCGACGGCCGTAACGACTACTTCCGAGAGTTGCTTTACGTCGGTAGCCAGCGTCACGTCAATGACGGAGCGGTTGCCCACGGCTTCTTCGCGGGTGGTGAACCCAATAAAACTGAATACGAGGGTGGCGTTGGCGGGGGCGGCGATGCTGTAGTTGCCGTTGGCGTCGGAGGTGGTACCGGCGCTACTGCCTTTTACGAGTACGTTTACGCCGGGGAGGGCCGTACCGTCAGCCTCCGAAGTCACCCTTCCGGTGACTGCCCGATCCTGCGCCCGAATGTACTGCAAAGCCCCGAAGATGCTCAGCAAGACGAGCAGTAAGTGTTTCTTCATACGAGAAAATAAGGTTGTTGGTTGAATAAGTATGCCCGGGACGGGCCGCACGGGAAGCAGTAAAAAATGCACTCACCTTTCACCGGGTGCCAACATCCTCCTGCCCTGCAAGGGTCCAGTCTACGGTCATGTATTAAATATGGACAAAGTTGGGCATCCCCTATAAAAGATAAATCCCACAAAATGCGGGATTTGTGATACCTAAAATATTTTATCGGGCGTCAGCCGCAACGAAATTATCCCCCAATTTTCGGATGCCTCCAGGGCGTGCTGCTGCGGGGGAGGCGCCGTCAGTAGTGGGATGCCATGAATGAGAGAGACGCCACGAGTGGCGGCTCTACTAGATCAACTTGTCCTTGAGGGCTTTCTCGATGGCATCGGCCTTGGAGTGGACTTCCAGCTTCCAGTAGATGTTCTTGATGTGGGTTCTGACCGTCTCCTTGTCAACGAAGAGTTCCTCGGCAATCGAGGAGTAGCTTTTGCCCTTGGCCAGCCGTTCGAGCACCTCGGTTTCGCGGGCCGTGAGCGGGGAGTTGCGGTTCTTCTGGAAGGAAGACACCACCATGCGGGCAATGGAAGTGCTCATGGGGGCGCCCCCCTCCTGGATGTCGCGGATGGCTTCCAAGAGGCGGGCCGGCTGCATGTTCTTGGTCAGGTAGCCGCCCGCCCCGGCGCACAGGGCCTGGAACACGCGTTCGGGCTGGTCGTAAACCGAGACCACGATCACGTGGGTTCTGGGGCGTTGTTTTTTGATCTTCTCGATGCCTTCGATGCCGCTCATGCCGGGCAACTCCAGGTCCATGAGCACCACTTCCGGCTCGTCTTCCGAAAGGTGCTTGAGGGCTTCTTCGCAGGAGCCGTAGGCCCCCACCACCCGGTAACCGTACGTGGAGGAGATCAGCAGCGTAAATCCTTCCCGGATCAGCTTGTCGTCTTCTACCAAAACAATTCTGATCGTACGCGTGGACATGGTAAGCGGGGAATGGCAATGAAAAACAAGCTACCGCTTTTACGCTCCCCCGGCAGCATTTTTTGATAAACGGACAAAACGCGCCCCTGAACAGAAAAGACGCGTACCTTACGTCCATGCGCACGATCATTCTGCAAGAGCCGGGCCGGTTTACGTACGCCGACCAGCCCGCCGACGTCGTTCTGCAACCCGGTGAAGCCCTGGTGAAAGTGGGGCGCATCGGCATTTGCGGCACCGACCTGCACGCCTTCCGGGGCCGGCAGCCTTTCTTCTCCTACCCCCGCATCCTGGGGCACGAACTGGGCGTGGAGGTGGTCGAAACGGCCGGACCGGCGGGCGGCCTCAAGCCCGGCGACCGCTGCTCGGTGGAGCCTTACCTCAATTGCGGCACTTGCATTGCCTGCCGCCGCGGCAAACCCAACTGCTGCACCGAACTGCGGGTGCTGGGCGTCCACACCGACGGCGGGATGCGCGAATTCCTGGTGGTGCCGGCGGCCAAGCTGCACCCGTCCAGAGTGCTCTCCCTCGAACAACTGGCCCTGGTCGAAACGCTGGGCATCGGCGCCCACGCCGTGGCCCGGGCCGCCATCACCCCCGACGACACGGTGCTGGTGGTCGGCGCCGGTCCCATCGGGCTGGCCGTGACGCAGTTTGCCCAACTCGCCGGGGCGCCCGTGGCCGTGCTCGACCAGAACGCCGCCCGCCTCGACTTCTGCGGACGCCAATTGGGGGTACGCCACCTCATCGGGGCGAGTGAAGACCCCACGCCGGAACTCACGGCCATGTTTGGCGGCGACCTGCCCACCGTGGTGCTCGATGCCACGGGCAATGCCGCTTCCATGCGCAAGGCCCTCGATTACGCGGCGCCGGGCGGCCGGGTGGTGTACGTGGGATTGTTCCAGGGCGACGTTTCGTTTCCCGACCCGCTGTTTCACCGCAAGGAACTCACGCTGCTGGCGAGCCGCAACGCCACGCCCGGCGATTTTACCGGCATCATCCGCCGCATGGAGGCCGGGCAGCTCGACACCACGCCCTGGATCACGCACCGCGTGCCCTTCGGGGAAATGGTGGACGCCTTCCCGGCCTGGCTCGACCCGGCCAGCGGCGTCATCAAGGCAATGGTGGAGGTGTGACCGTCGGCGGTTAGTCGTCCGACCGGCCCCGCGACGGGCGGTGGTTGTTGCCGCGCACCGGGAAGATGTCGGCGACCACGCCGGCCGGCTTGCGTTTGCGGGCGTCGGCGGGGCTGTCGTACACCACGAGCAGGTGGTGGTTGTCGAGGAGGGCGATGCCCTCGGCCTTGTCGCGGCCGGCGTCCGGGCCCGTGCCGTGGGGAATGTCAAAGAGCCGCTCCACCTCTTTTTCGGGCACCATTGACTTTTTCACCGACTTGGTGCGGGCCAGGGCGCCTTTCCAGCGGAACAGGGCAATGGTGCCGTCCAGGTCCATCGTGGGGCCGGCCAGGATGAGCAGGTCTTCCCCGGCGGGGGTCATTTCCCGGATGCCCATGCCGGCCAGGTCCAGGAAGTGCTTTTTGTACTTTTTGTCTTTCGGCCCGACCGGCTTGAGGCGCAGCGTGTGGCCTTCGGTGGCTTCCATTTCGAGTTCGAGCACCACGGCCCAGCCGCGCAGCACGGGCCCGCGCAGCCCGAGGAAGATCCGGGAGCCGTCCACGGCGAGGCCCTCGATGTCGAAGCCGTTGTCCTTGCCCGGAATGCCGATGAAGTCTTTCAGGTGAATGTCTTTCCCGAGTGCCTTGGTGAGTTGGTTGCCCTTGCCGTTGCCCTTGAGCACGGCCGCCGACAGGGTTTTGTGTTTGTGCTCGGGGTGGCGGCAGGTTTTGTGCAGCCGGTATTCGCCCGTTTTGGGGTCGGCCACCAGCGGAATGCGGGCCAGCAGGTAGCGGTTGGGGTCGTTGTCTACCTCGGCCAGCCGTTTGATCTGTTTGCGGACCGGATCGGCGGGGTCGGGCTTTTTCCGCTTCAGGCCGTGCGAACCGGTGATCCACATGTAGTGGTTTTCGAAGTCAATGCCCTCAATGTCCACTTCGGAGCCGTCTTCCTCTTCCAGCTTCACGTAGTCGCTCAGCGGGAAGCATTGGTGGTCGCCGTACCCGTCGCTTGTCCGGCGCAGCCGTTCGAGGCTCACGCCTTCGTCGGAGGCCATGAACAGGTAATCGCCCACTTTCACCAGCGAAGACAGGCCGCCCCGGATGGGTTTCCGGTCCCCGTGCTTGGGGGACGAGGCGTCGAAATGCAGGGTAACTTCGGTCTTTTCCATACGGGCGGCGTCGTGGTTCGGGGTGGGGTGCCGGGTGCTGGCGGGTGGCGGTTCCCGCACCCCGAAACCCGGTTTGACTTCACTAAACGGCCCGGCCGGGATTAGGTTCGCCCGGCGTCCCCGGTGCGGAAACCCGTCGCGTGGTCTTTTGGAAAACGGCAAAGAAAAAGCAAGCGGCAGGACGTATGCAAAAGGTTTACCCCGGAGCCACGGAGGACCTGTGTAGAGACGCGATGTATCGCGTCTTTTCGGAGAAAAGGAGGAGCGCAAAGGCGCTTCAGCAGCGCAAGTGGCGCAAAGAGAAGGCGCAAGGGGCGCAAAGAAAAACGCGTTCCCCTTGCGGTCTTTGCGTCTCCTTTGCGCCCCTTGCGGTTGGGTTTATTCTCTCATCAATGCCGTTACCGCTTGATGAACTTCACCCGTTTGGAGCCCTGCGGGGCGTCGAGTTGAAGCAGGTAGAGGCCCGCCGGCAAGCCTTCCGTGCGGATCTCCAGGGTTTGGGGCCCCGTTTGCCGGTGGGCGTCGCGCAGCAGGGGCGTGCCCTTGGCGTCCGTCACGGCCGTAGCTTCCACCTGGCCGGCCGGGAAGGGCAGCGTTACCGAAAGCCGGTCCCGCACCGGGTTGGGGAACAGGGTCACTTGCCAGTCTTCGGCACCCGCTTCCGCGGCAGCTTCGCGGGCGGCGGTTGGCACGCGCACCACTTCGAGGGCCGATACCACCGGGTTGTCGGCCGACCCCCGGGCAAAGTACAGGTTGAGCACCCCGTCCGTCACCGTGACCCGCACCGTTTCCCGCACGGCCCGCATGGCGCCGCCCGCTTTGGCGAACACGTCGTAGTCGGAGAGCCGTTTGGCGCCTTCCACGTACACGTTGAACTTGCGGGAGCCCACGCCGCCCGCCACCCGGCTGCCGAAGTAGGTTTCGGCAAAGTGCAGCGTCACGTCGAAGGTGCCGTTGCCCGAAGGCAGGCCGTACGAGAAGGCGGCACCCACCCGGGCGTTGCGGTACAGGGCATCGTCGGCCGTATTGGCAATCTCCCCGCTGGCAATGCTTGATACACTCCCGTCGGCGTAGTACACGTCGGCCGAGAACCGCTTGCCGCCCCCCGTGGTATAGGCGCCCCCGCCCGAGTTGATCGTCAGGGCGCTGCCGGCGGGCAGCACTTCAATGGCTTTGACCGCCGGGTTGTCGGCCGTACCCCTGAGGAAAGCCACGTTCAGCGTGCCGTCGCTCACCGCCACCCGGAAGGTTTCCTGCGTGGCCCGCAGGGCGCCGCCGGCTTTGGCAAATACGTCGTAATCCGTCAGCCTCCGGGCGCCTTCCAGGTTCACGTGGAACTTGCGGGAGCCCGCGCCGCCCGGGGCCGTCGCGCCGAAGTAGGTTTCGGCAAAGTGCAGCACCACGTCGTACGAACCGTTGCCCGTGGGGAAGCTGTACGCGAACGATGATCCGTGCCGCCCGGTCTGGTAGAGGTAGTCGTCGCCGGTGCCGCCGATGCCCGCGGCCGTGGCCGTGGAGACGACCCCGCCCGAGAAGTACGCATCGGCCGAGAAGCCCCGCCCGTCAACCGTGGAGAACGCGTTGCCGCCGGCGTTGACCCGGAACGTACCCGCTGTGGTGACCGTTACCGGCACGGCCCGGCGGGGCGATTCGCCGCAGGGGGCCAGGAAGGCGGCCACGTAGTACGTGGTGGTGGACGACAGGGCCGGGGTGGTAAAGCTGCTCCCGGTGGCGAGGAGGGTGCCGCCCGCCGCCGCCGAATACCAGCGGTAGACGGCGCCGGCCGGGGCGCCGCCCGCGGTCAGCGTAGCCGTTTGCCCGGCGCTGATGGTTTTGCCCGCCGCCGTGGGGGCCGTCAGCGGAGCCGCCACGGTGACGGTTGCCGCCTGGGCCAGGGAGACTTCGGCGCAGCCCACGGCCCGCACGCTGAAGGTGTGGGTGCCCGGCGCGAGGCTCACCGACGGAATGGTGAGGGTAATGTCGCCGCCCCGGCTTTTTACCGGCTGGCCCACCGCCGAAGGGCCCAGCCAGAGGCGGTACGTCACGCCGGCCTGGGTGGCTTTTACCGTGACAGTGCCGTTGCTGCCCACGCACACGCTGCTCCCCTGCACGGCCAGCGACGCGACGGGCTGTAGGCAGCCGCCCACGTCGAACTTCCAGAGTTCGGCGCCGTGCTGGTTATCGTCGGCCCGGAAAAAGAGGGTGCCGTTCACCAGGGTCAGCTCCTGGAAGCGGTAGCTGCTCGGGTAGCCTCCGAAACGGAACACCCGTTGCGTGCCCGCGGCCGTGCCGTCGCTGCGCCACAGGGCCGGACCCTCGTCGGGGTGTGGGAAAGCGACGAACGTCGAGAAGTAAAGCGCCCCGTTCACGGCCAGAAAGCTGGTCCGGGGGTCGCCGTCATCGTTGTAGCGGTTAAGGGCGGCCGCGGGGCCGGCGGCCAGGTCCTTCACCAGTATGGTGCCGGCGGCCGTGCCGTCCGATTTCCAGAGTTCCACGCCGTGCACCCCGTCGTGCGCCGCAAAGAAGAGCGTGCCGTTCACGTTGCGCATCACGTTGCGTTCACCGGGCACGGATGGGTTGCTGATGAGGGAACTGGACACCCCCGGGTAAATGTCTTTGACCATCACCGTACCGGCGGCCGTGCCGTCGGTCTTCCAGAGTTCAGCCCCGTGTACGCCGTTGGTGGCCACGAAGAAGAGCTTGCCGTTGGCGTTGGTAAAGTCCTGCGGATGGCCGGAAATGGCGCCGGGCAGGATGTCTTTGACGAGTACCGTACCCCCGGCCGTGCCGTTCGACTTCCAGAGTTCGGCCCCGCTCGCGGCGGTTCCCCGGAAGTACAGCGTGCCGTTGACGGCAGTCAGTTCGGCCACGGCCACGCCCGACTTCACGGGCACCGTACCGGCGGCCGTGCCGTTCGTTTTCCAAAGGCCCCCCGCCCCGGCAAAGTAGAGTACGCCGTTGAGGACCGTGAAATACGGGGCGGCCAGGGCGTCGTTGGAGAGCTTGACGGTGCCGGCGGCCGTGCCGTTGGTTTTCCAGAGTTCACTGGCGGGGCTGCTGAAATCGCCCAGCCGGCGGGTGAAGTAGAGGGTTCCGTTCAGGTTGAACAGGTTTTCGGCGTCCCAGTAGGCGACAATCACCGTGCTGGCGGCCGTGCCGGTGGTTTTCCAGAGTTTGCCCTTGGCCACGAAGTACAGCGTGCCGTTCACGTCGGTCATGCGGCTCGGGTAGGTGGGGTCGGGACCGGGGGTAATGTCTTTGACCATCGCCGTGCCGGCTTCCGTGCCGTCGCTTTTCCAGAGTTCGGTGCCCCGGCTGCTGAAGTCAATCAGCGTGTCGGTGGCCGCGAAGTAGAGCAGGTTGCCCGACCTGGTGAGTTGCTGCGGGTAAGCGCTTTGGGTCACGGCCTTGCCCACGCGGGTGATCCAGGTGGTGCCGGCCTCGGTGCCGTCCGTCTTCCAGAAGTTTACCGTGCCCTGCGGGTCCTGGGTGATCACGTACGTGGTGGCGCCCAGGACGGCGATGTTCGCGATGCCATTCAACTGCGTGAACGGGGTGGCGCCGGTGCCGTTGCTGCGGTAGAGGCTCGTGGTGGGTCGGTAAAAGCCCGTTTCCGCCGTAAAGTACAGCGTGCCGTTGGCGTTGGTGAGGTGGTAGGGGTTGCCGCTGAGGGCAATGAAAAAGTAGATGAACTGCCCGAACCCGATTCTTTCCGACTCGCTGGACCCTTCCGGGTTGGTGTCATCCACCAGGACCGTGCCCGCGGCGGTGCCGTCGGTCTTCCAGAGTTCGTAGCCGTAATCGGCGTGGAAAGCGGAGAAATAGACCTTCCCGTTCACCTCGGTGAAGTAACGGGGGTCCGAGTCGTACACGTAGCCGGTTTGCCATCCCTGGTAGTGTCCCTCCTCGATGTCTTTGACCAGTACGGTGCCGGCGGCCGTGCCGTCGGTCTTCCAGAGTTCCATGCCGTGGGTACCGTCGTTGGCCCCGAAGTACACCGTGTTGCCGACCGCCTTCAACCAGTTGGGCGACGAACCGGCCGGGCCGGGATGGATGTCTTTGAGCAGCACCGTGCCGGCGGCCGTGCCGTTGCTCTTCCATAACTCCACGCCGGTGCCGGGCGTCAGGGCCGCAAAAACGAGCATCCCGTTGCGGTTCTCCAGGTAGAGGGGGTCGCCGGCGGCGGCCCCCGGGTTGATGTCTTTCACCAGGGTGGTGCCGGCGGCCGTACCGTTGCTCTTCCAGAGTTCGCGGCCGTTCACGCCGTCGTCGGCCCCGAAGTACGCCACGCCGTTGAGGTTGACCAGGCTGAGGGGCCTTCCATCGGCGGGACCGGGGTTGACGTCCCTGACCAGTACGGTGCCGGCGGCCGTGCCGTCGGTTTTCCAGAGTTCTTCGCCGTGTTTCCCGTCACGCGCCCGGAAGTATACCACGCCGTTCACCTCCGTAAAACCACCGGGGAAGGCGCTGGCCGTGCCCGGAAAGATGTCTTTGAGCAGCACCGTCCCGGCGGCCGTGCCGTTGCTCTTCCAGAGTTCTTCGCCGTGCACCCCGTCGTCGAACGCGAAATAGAGGAGTCCGTTGGCGGCCTTTAGTTCGGTGTACCCTACCGATTGATTGGGCCGGACGTTTTTGTTAATGTCTTTCACCAGCGTAGGCTGGGCCAGCAGGGGCAGCGCCGCCAGCAGCAACGTGCACACCAATTGCCAGCGGGGAGAGTAGCGCCGGCTCGGGGAGATCGGGTAGGGGTTCATCATCAGGAAAAATTAGGTGGAACGTAAGGATAAGTGGCTCATTGTAAGGTAGCTCATGCCCGGCACTTGCGCCGGGAAAATGAGTCAGTACCGGCAAAAAATGAGTACGGTGCGGGATGGCGTGAGTAACAGAATCCTGATCCTTTTTTCTAAACCTTACACGCCTGGTAAAGGGGCCGGAATGGACGGAAATAAATCGGTGCTACGGTTACTTTCTTATCAAATAATCCATACATTAACGATCTGTAATAAACAAAACCGCACAACCTAATTAATATGAACGTATGGAAAAGCCTTTCATCTTGCCCATGTATACCTCCGAAGAACCCCATCTGCACATTTCTTACACCGGCCAACTGGTTTTCATTCAAAATCAATATCTCATTGACATCGAAGGCATCGCCGAGGTGATGATGATGGGCGGCCTCGTGTACAGCCCCAAAACGCAGGACCAGCGCGACATGTACAATTACTTCCTCAACTAAGCCCACTGTAAAGGAAGTCGATGAGTATTGCGGCACATTCTCCCCTCGCTGTCATTCCCTCCGGGAATGACAGGTAAAGGGAACTGGCTCGGAACAACCCTTTATTCAGTGTACAATGTACCAGGCGCAGGTACAAAAAAAATGATCCATCCGGGAGGATGGATCGTTGCAAACGTTTCGGTAAAAGACTCTGCCGGCGGAACCCGGCTTAGACGGCGGCAACCCACTTGCGGCCCTGCTCCAGGTCGTCGAACGTACGGATGCCCTGGGTCTTCCACGAATTGTCAGTCTCCGACAGCGTCTTCTCGGCGGAGAGCTGGCTGAACACGCTGGTGGATTGAATCAAGGCGAAGTGCGTCATGCCGGCGGCGAACATCTGCGGAAACCATTCTTTGGCCACCCATTCAGTTGCACCCTGCCAGGGGCCCGTCACCAGGCGGTTGTCATTGAGCACCCGGGTTATTTTTTTCTCCTTCACAATGTCAAGTATCTTCTGGGCGTTAGACTTCACGTTTTCCACCGTCTGGAATCCTTTCCAGTTGGCGTAAATAAATTTACCCTGCTCATCGAACTCGATGTCAACGGTCTTTGATGCGTACAACTTTTCTCTGTTCATTGTCTTTTCGTTGAATTGATCTTTGTGTAAACAAAATTGAATAAAAAGGAATACGGAAGTTTTTTTAAAACCAAACCGATCCTACAAGTCCCTCCCGGCGGGAAATCTATTCCCGCCAACCCTTTTTTTGCGCCGGAACCGCCGGTCAAAATGGTACAAAAACAACGCATTCTTGCATTCCAGCCTCTTTTGTTGAACCGGGCGCCGACAGACATTCACCCAAAGGCTACATTTTCCTTTTCCGGCCATTGCTCCCGGTTGATCCCGGAGGGCGTTTAGGCCGCTAAAAATTCACGCATTTGTAAACAATCCCCGAAGGCCCGCTTTAGTGAAAGAATAAACAAAGGAGCTTAACGGCATGGCGGGATTAGTAAGTTGACTATTAACGGATTATGTTTACCAATCAGGCGCGTTTCTTGTAATTTTCGTGCTGCTTACTACATGGATTGCGGCCGGGGGCAACTGGTTAGCTGCCCCATTTTCAGGCCGTTACAGCTTTTCCCACTCCAGGTTGAATACCCGCATCCGGCCCTCGGCCAGGAAGGGCGGCGTGTAAATGCACAGCTTGCGCCCTTCCAGTCGCACGTACCGGACCTGTTCCTGGCCCACCCAGTTGGGAATCAGCGAAGCCTCTACTTTGTGCACCACCGCCTGCCGCTCCGGGTCGTACCAATAGCGGCCGAAGTAGGAGAGGTAGCTGTCGAAGGCGCTTTTGGATTCCTGGGGCGTGCTGCCGTCGAGGGCGTCCGATTGGAACGCCGCCCGGCCCGGCTTCATCAGTTGGGCGTTCATGTACCCGTTTTCGTCGTACATGAGGATGCCCGTCGGCGCGTCGCCGAAAAAGTCCTGCCGGGCGCCCTCCTCATCCTGGTAGGTCCAGGAGAGCAGGCGCCAGGTGCCGACCAGTTGGGCGGGGATGTGAGCTTTTGTGTTCATGCAATGCTTAAAAGAGTCGCTTGGTGGAGAAACGGGGCGCCGGGAGGCGGTCAGGCCGCGCCCCGGCGCCTCGCGGGCAGATTCATTTACCCGTTTGCCCGGGTCAACAGGTCCGCGTTCAACCGGTCTGCGTCCAACAAGATCCCGTTCAGCAGGTCCCCGTTCAGCAGGTCCGTGAGGAAGTGCGCGTCCCGTTCAATGTACCGGTGACCACCCTTGCGGATGACGATCCGTACGGTGCTGTCGGTTTCGTTTTCCCATCCCTTCAGGTGCAGCGGACCCACCCGCGGGTCGTCTTCGGCACCCAGCACCGTGATGGGGGTGGGCAGCAGGTCCACCGCTTCGTAGCGGTAGCTGCTGATCACCTGCAAGTCGGCCCGTAGCATCGAGATGAGTTCCTGGCGGAAGTCGTCTGAATCGCCCTGGCGCAGGTACGGGAACATGTTCATCAACTGCTCGTTGTTGAGTTCGTGCAGGTGCTCCACGGTGTACTCCCGCAGGGCCGGCGTGGCCGACACGTACAGTTTGTCGGGTCGCTTGCCGTAGATCACCGACAAGGCCCGGGCCGCTTCGAAGGCGATCAGGCCGCCCATGCTGTGGCCGAAGAAGGCGAACGGCCGTTCGTCGAGGTGCCCCAGCAGCACGGGTACCAGGCTCACCATCAGCTTGGTGTAGTTGGTGTACCGGTGGTGGCCCACCAGTTCGTCGCGCCCGGGAAGCTGCACGAGTTGCAGTTCGATGTGCTCGTCGAGCAACCCGGCCCAAGCGTCGTACAGGGAGGCGCTGCCGCCCGCATCGTGGAAGCAGAACAGTTTTACCTTCGCGTTGGGGCGGGGCTTGGGCGTAAAGATGCGTCCGCTCCAGCCCTGCGCCGCGGGAGCCCGTTCGGCCAGGGCCGGGCCGGGGGGCACGGGCGCCGGGGCCGGTACCGATACGGGCGCCGCCGCCGGCTGAACCGCGGCCGGGCGGGTCTGTTCTTCCAGGTAGGCGGTGTATTCGGTCAGCGTGGGCCGTTCCCAGAAGGAAGTCACGAGCAGCTTCAGCTCCAGGCTCTTTTCGAGGCGGTTGCGCAGTTGCACGGCCATCAGCGAATCAATGCCCAGTCCCTTGAAGGTCATGGACGGACTCACCCGCGAGGCGGTCGTCTTGATGATCTGCGCCACGTGTTCCACCAGTTGATTCTGGAGGGCCTTGAGCCGTTCGGCTTTCGCCGGCAGGGCCCGCAGGCGGGTAATGAAGGTTTCTGCTTTTTCCGCCGGACGGGCAGCTGCCGCCGGGACCGCCGCAGCCGTGAAGTGGGCCAGGTAATTGGTGCCCGACAGTGTGGAGAAGAAGGACAGCATGCGCTCCCAGTCCATGTCGGTCACGCCGACCTGCGCCGGCGCCTGGCCGTACACGGTTTCGAGGGCGGCAACCGCTTCCCGCATGTGCAGCGGCTTAAACCCTTCGGCTTCGGCGTACTTGGCCAGGTGGGCCTGGTCGGCTACCATGCCCACGTCTTTCATCACGCCCCAGTTGACGCTCAGGGCGGGCAGCCCCTGCGCCGTGCGGTAGTGCGCCAGGCCGTCGAGGAAGGCGTTGGCGGCCACGTAGCTGGCTTGTCCGCTCAGTCCCAGCAGGGCCGACGCCGACGAGAAAA
>CADCTQ010000605.1:0-812 GCA_902805615.1 uncultured Cytophagales bacterium | reverse complement strand
GGCACCACCCCGCGGAGGTCCGGCATCCGCTCACCGATCCGGGCAAGGGCCGTCTGGATCTGGCCGTAGTCGCCCGCGTCGGCTTCGAATATACGGAAGGTTGCGCCTTCGGCTTCCAGTTCCCGCATCCGCTCCAGGGTGTCGGCCGAGGCCTTGCCGCTGCGGCTCAGCAGGGCAAAGTGCCGGGCGCCGCGTTCAAACATCCATTCCACGAACACGAAGCCCAGGCCCCGGAACCCGGTGACCAGGTACGTGCCCTCCGGGGAGAAGCTCACCGGGTTTGCTTCCGCGCGGCCGGCGTAAGGCGCCAGGCGGGATACGTACTGGCGGTCGCCGCGCAGCACCAGTTCCCGCTCGGTGGCGTCGTTGGCGAGCAGCTCACCCACCAGCGCCCCGATTTCGGCGGGGGCGGGGGCAAAGCCCAGGTCAACGCGCTTGCAATCGTACTGGGGCCATTCGTTGGCAACGACCTTGGCAAAGCCCCACAGCGGCGCCTGGGCCACTTGTACGTCCTTTTCGCCTTCCACCCGCTGCACGCCGTTGGTGACCAGCACCAGCCGGGGCGTCCGGGCGGGTTTGTGCCCACCCAAGGCTTGCAGCAAGTACAGTACGCTCAGCGTACCCGCGTCCTGGGCGGCACACAGGTCGTCGGCGCTGCCCTCGGCTTGCGGGGTCGCCAGGCCGCCGCAGTGCAGGATGCCCGCCAGCGCGTGGGAAGCGATCACCGAATGCACCAGCGACTGGTAATGCGTGCGGTCGCCGTAGCGGATGGTGAAGTGCGGGGTGACCGTTTCGGCGTCGGCGGCGTGGCG
>CADCTQ010000604.1 GCA_902805615.1 uncultured Cytophagales bacterium | reverse complement strand
CTTTGCGCCCTTTGCGCTCCTCCTTTGCGCCTTTGCGTGCAATCTTCTAATATCCAATCCCTTACTTCTTAAACCTTTCCCAGTGAATGAGCATGAACTTGTCGCCCAGTTCGGTGATGATCATGCCGGAGCCCTTGAGGCTGTCGGGCCGGGCCAGGATTTCGAGCAGTTCCTTGTGGTTGACGATCCGGTAGGTGGGGTGGTACCCGTACTGCTCGGGCGGCTTTACCTTGTACTGCTTCACCCAGTTCATCACCGACACGTGGCTTACCCCCAGCAGCCGCTCGATTTCGCGGTAGCTCACGCCCTCGATGTAGAGTTGCAGGGCCTTGGTGACGTAGTACGAATCAATGCGCTTGCCCGCTTTGTTCACCGTGAAGTAGTAGCGGCAATCCTTGCAGTGGAACCGCTGGCGTTCTTTGACCACGCCGCTCTTGACGATGGCGCGGGACTGGCACTGGGGACAGGGTGGATTTTGCATAGAAAATGGGATCTATACCATTTTAGCATAACTATCTCATTTTAGCAAGAAAATTTTTACTTAAAGAAGTTGCAATTGCACAATTCCCAAGCCGACTCCACACTATTTATTCAAATAATGCAATAAAATGCCCTTCCGCCGGCTCCGGACGCCCTTCAGCGCTCCGCGCGGCCCCTGTTGCCGGTGCGGTCGTCCAATAACCGGCTGATTTTTAGATGCCTGGTCCTCCACCGGTGTCTCGTGGGGATGCGGCGGGAGGAGCAACGCAACGGCCGGGTGCGTCGCCGCCGGGGGGCGCATCAACGGGATTTTACGAACGAAAGCAGTTTGCCGCAACCACACCCGGATATTGCCCGTTAAAACGGCCAACAGGAGTGGCCCGGTGGCCCGCAGTTCCCTTGCGGCCGCCCGGCTACTTTCAATTCCCGGTCCCGCACGCGTTTTCTTTGGCAGCCCGGGGCCGATCCACCCATATTCCGGAAGGTTGCTTTGGAGCGAAACCGGTGGCAGGATGGGCACACTCACCAGTACATCATCCGTTCGGGATACAGGCAAAAAGTGAATTCTTTAAAATTTAGTAATGAAAAATACCTCTCAATTTAATGGTATCTGTCCGAAATACGTCTATCTTAGTTCAACAGTAACAACCAGCTATTGAGCCTCGTGCATCTCCTTCTCCGGCCCTTTTGCCAAGCATTTTTTACGGATAAATGCGGTATATAATACGGAGGGCCGTCGCGAAAAACCCGCGGAACGGAGGAAAATCGGAGCCCACTATGAACAAGCAAGAAATACGGACAACCGGTGAAAAGACGAATGCAGGAGGCGTACGTACATTCCCCCACCCGTTCCCGCTGAGGGGCCGCGCGGAAACCGTACGCCGCAGAATTACTTCCACCAAGAGGGTCTGCTCGAGGCTGATTTTTTGATATGGCGCAGACCCATCCACCAGAAGCATTCCCGGCAGTCGACCGGAACCCGGTCCACCTTTGAGGACGCAAGTGTCCATTGCTTCCGCCACGGGGTTGGCGTGACCAACCCGCCGTGCGTGCGCAACGCCTTGCTCCCCCTGACCCAGAAACACGCCCAACCCTACGCCAATAACCACCATGTAACCACCGCCATGAAAACAACCTATACCACCCGAGCTTCCTTCCCGCTTTCCTCCCGCTGCCACTGGCTCCTGCTGCTCGCTTTCCTGGCGGGTATGCCGGCCCACGCCTGGCACACCCCGTCCGGGACCGGCGGAGCCGACCGCACCGGCAATGCCTTCGCCGGCGAGGCGATTGTGAGTTTCAGCCTCATTAACGCCGACACCCGGCAGGTGATCCAGACCCTCGCCCCCGGCAGCCGGCTGAACCTGACCACCCTGCCCCGCAACCTCAACGTCCGGGCCAACCCGGGCACGGCCCCGGTGGGAAGCGTGGTGCTCCGCCTGAGCGGCACGCGGACCCGCGCCCAGACCGAGTCGCTGGCCCCCTACGACCTGTTCGGCGACGGCGCCTGGACGCCGGTAACCGGCAGTTATACGCTGACGGCTACGCCTTTTTCGGCCGCCGGCGGCGCGGGCACGGCCGGGGTTGCCAAAACCATCTCCTTCACCTTCTTCCGGTCCCTGCCCCTCCAGGTCAACTTCCAGGACCCGGCCACGCCCACGCCGGCCGGCTGGGTGCGCGACTACGGCCAGCCCTACGGCCTCCGCACGGGTCCCTCCCAGGGCAGTAACCTCTCCTACGGCTGGAAAAACCGCGCCGACGGCACCCCCCTCGACCTGTCGGTGGGCGGCACCACGCCGGGCAACGGCCGCAACCGCGCCGTCACCGCCGACGTGCTGCTCAACTCGCTGATGCACATGCAGGCCGACGACGTGCAGGGCAACTTCAACGGGACCAAGGCCGAAGGCTACTGGGAAGCCAAAGTGCCCAACGGCTTCTACGACGTGACCGTGACCGTAGGCGACCCGGACGTATTCCCGAACGCCGAAAGCCACTGCCTCACCGTGGAAGGTCTCAAAGCCATCACGGATTTCAAACCCACCGGGGCCGCGGGTGCGGCCACCCGTACCAAAACGGCCCAGGTGCGCGTTACCGTTGCCGACGGCAACGTAACCCTGCGGGCCGACGGGGGCGTCAACACCAAGATCAGTTCCGTGCGCATCGTGCCGGTTGCCAGCGGGCCGTACGCCTACTGGTCGGTCAACGCCCACGAACAGAAGGTGGAGAAGGGCAGCACCACGGGCGGCACGTTCTCGGCCGACCTGACCAACTCCCTCAACAGCCATACTATCCAGTACACCCTGTCGGCCGAATACAGCGGCACCGCCACGGGCTGGCTGGCCTTTAATCCCACCCACGCCGGCAGCGAACCCAACGTGACCTTTAACTTCGCGGCCGCCCGCAACCTGCCCGTGGGCACCTACTCGGCCACCGTAACGGCCTCGGCGCCGGGCTTCAGCGGCGGCAAAATCCTGATTACCGCCATCGTAGCTGCTCCGCAGCCGTACGTGATTGCCTCCAACCCCGGCAACGGGGCCGCCAACGTGAGCATCAACACGACCAGCGTGGCCGCCAACAGCCTGTACGTCCCCCAGGTGGAGGGCTACAAGGGCGGCGTGGACAATGCCACCATCAACAGTTCGACGGTGAAACTGGTGAAGATGAGCGCCACCCCCACCCAGGTGCTGGGCGTGGTGCAGGGCACCGGCGGCGGCGACGCCATCAGTTTCTCGCCTTCCTTCGCGCTGGAAGCCAACACCACGTACAAGTTCGTGGTCACTTCCGGGGTGAAGACGTACAGCGGCGCGGCCTTCAAGCCCTACGAAGCCACCTTTACCACCGGCGGCGCCATCGCGGCCACCGATCCGCTGAACGTGGAATTCGCTAAGGTGCCCATGCCCGGCACCCAGCACAAGAAGTACACCTCGCTGTCCATCGGTCCGGACGGCAAGCTGTACGCCCTGCGGCTGAACGGCACGCTGGAACGCTACACCATCAACCGCCCCGACGGCACGCTGTCGGGCGCGCAGATCATCAACACGCTGCCGGCCCGGTACGGCGCCCGGTACGCGGTGGGCCTTGCCTTCGACCCGGCCGCCACGGCCTCCAACCCCATCCTGTACGTGTCCCACTCTTCGGGCTGGGACAATGCGCCCGAGTTCGACGGCAAGATTTCGCGCCTGAACGGGGCCAACCTGGAACGGGAACAACTGCTGGTCAACAACTTGCCGCGTTCGATCCGCGACCACCTCGTCAACAGCCTCTCGTTCGGTCCCGACGGGGCCTTGTACTTCACGCAGGGCAGCAACAGCTCGATGGGCAGCCAGGATGCCGTGTGGCAGCGGCCCGAGGCCCTCTTGTCGGCGACGGTGCTGCGCCTCGACCTCAAGAAGCTGGCCGCCGTGACGCCGCCCCTCGACGTGCGGACCACCAGCAACCAGCAGGTGATCAACAACGCGCCGGCCACGTCCATGCGCATGTCCGACGGCACCTACAACCCGTACGGCTCGGCCGCGCCGCTCACCATCTTTGCGTCGGGCGTGCGCAACGGCTACGACCTGGTGTGGCACACCAACGGGCAGCTCTACGTCCCTTCCAATGGCTCGGCGGCGGGCGGCAACTCCCCGGCCTCGGTGGCGGGTACGCGCCGGCCCACGGGCGCCTTCTACAGCGCCGGGTACGTGCCGGCCACGGCCGCCGTGCCGGTGCAGAACGACTTGCTCTACCGGATCAACCCGCTCAAGCACGTGGGCTACTACGGGCACCCCAACCCGCTGCGGGGCGAGTACGTGACCTACCGGGGCTTTGCCGACAACCCCAACTACCCGTTCACGCAGGGGCCCGACCCGAACTTCCGCCCGGCCATCTATAATTTCGAAACCAACCGGTCGCCCAACGGGGCCCTCGAATACAAGAGCAATGCGTTCAACGGCGCCCTCAAGGGCCGCCTGCTGGTGTGCCGCTTCAGCGGCGGCGGCGACGTGATCGCCCTCAAGCCCGGTTCCCTGGTGAAAGACCCGGCGGTGAACTCGTCCACCAGCGACGACCGGATCTACAACATCGTGCAGGCCCACGCCGGGGCGGGCACCAACGGCATGGTCGGCCTGTCGGGCTTCCTCAACCCGCTGGACATTGTGGAAGACGTAGCCACCGGCAACCTGTACGTGAGCGAATACAACTGGAACGAAAACCCGGTAAGCCCCTCCCAGATCACGCTGCTGCGCGTGAGCCCGGTTTCCGGCGACGACGGCTTTGCGTCGGCCTACCCGTCGGCCATTTCGGCCACCGAGATGGTGGGTGACGCCAGCGTAACGCAATACGCGGTGACGATTGCCAACACCGGCCGGGGCAACCTCAACGTGAAGGGCATCCGGATCGAAGGGGTTGACGCCAAGGAATTCCGGATGATCGGCGCCCCCGGGGCCAACCCCAAAAAGATGCTGAAGATCGCCAAAAACAGCGCCGTTACCTTTAACGTGGCCTTCAAGCCGACCACCAAGGGCCGCAAGAAAGCCCAGCTCGTGGTGGTGAGCCAGAAGAAGAACAAGAAAAAGTACCAGGACCAGGTGGTCTCCGTTGCGCTCAACGGCCTGGGCATGGTATACGAAGAGTCGTCGAGTGCAGCCGCAACCGACTCCGCCGCCGTGGCGGGTGCCGCCCGCAAGGGTGCCGGTGAGGAGCCGGAAGTGGAGGCCCGCGGGCTGACCGTGTACCCGAACCCCAACGCGCCGGGCAGCAAGGTGTACGTCAAGCTGCAACACTTCGGCAAAGGGGAGCCGGTCACGCTTTCGCTGCGCGACGCGAAGGGACAACTGGTGCAGGCCAAAACGGTAGTGACCGACCAGCAGGGCGCCGCCGATGCCGAAATCCCCCTCGCCCCGAGCCTCAACCGGGGGATGTACATCATCCAGGCGCAGGGACAATCAGCCAACAAACGCACCAAGCTGATCGTCGAATAAACGACAACGGCCCGCTTCGCCCGCGGGCATCCGCAAAAAGCCGCACGGCCCGGGAGCTACTTCCGGGCCGTGCGGCTTTTATAATGACTCCCTGCCGGGCATTTGCCTTACTTCGACACCGGGTGCATGACCAGGAATTCTTCCAGTTCGTAGCGGGCGGCCTGGCCGAATTCCGCCAGGCTGGTGACCATTTTCCGGACTTGCGCTTCGGGCGCCGGGGCGTTTTTGAGCAGTTCCTTGGCCCGGTCGAGCAGGGCCCGCAGGTCGGCCAGTTCCAGCAGTTCGAGGAGCACCTTTGCTTTGTGGATGACGGCCCGCAGTTCCCCTTCGTCGTGCGCCTGCAACGCCAGGGCCGCCCCTTCGAGCAGCTCCGCCAGGCCTTTCTTGCAGGAAAGCACCATGTCCGCCACGAACTCCTGGTCACCGCCGGCCATCTCGTAGATTTTGCGCAGGCGCTGCACCGGCGGCGCGGCCGGAGCGGGGGCGGCGGACCGGGCAGCGGCACCGTTGGTCCGGGCGTAGCGGGTGATGATCCGGTAGAGGTCGTCGGGGCTGTAGGGCTTGGTGAGGAAATCGTTCATGCCGGCCGCCAGGGCCTGTTCTTTCACCCCCGCCACCGTGTCGGCCGTGAGGGCAATGATGGGCACGGTCCGGTACGCCCCGCCCATTTCGCGGATGCGCCGGGCGGCTTCGAAGCCATCCATCACCGGCATTTGCAGGTCCATCAGCACCAGGTCGTACGTTTTTTCCCGCGCCCGGACCACGGCCGCCAGGCCGTCGGGGGCGCAGTCCGGGGTGATCTTCCACTTTTGCAGGAACTTGAAGGCCACCATCACATTGATCTCGTTGTCGTCCACCAGCAGCAGGCGCAGCGTACCCAGGTCGTCGGCCCGGAACACGTTGGGGGCGGACACGGCCCGTTGCGGCAGCGTGCCTTTTTCCAGTTGCAGCCGGAAGTAGAACCGGGAGCCCTCCCCCGGCCGGCTGGCTAGTTGCAGCGTACTTTCCTGGAGTTCGAGCAGGCGTTTGGTGATGGTGAGCCCCAGGCCCGTGCCCCCGTACTTGCGCGTGGTGTCGGCGTCGGCCTGCACGAAGGCGTCGAAGATCACCCCCTGCTTGGCGGCAGGAATGCCGATGCCCGTATCGGTCACGCTGAAGAGCAGCGTGCAGGAAGCTTCCGAGGACGCTTCCACCCCGATGCCCAGGGTCACGCTGCCGGCGTCGGTGAATTTGATGGCGTTGCTGATGAGGTTGTTGAGCACCTGCGTGAGCCGGGCCGGGTCGCCCCGGAGCACGGCGGGCAGCCCCGCGTCGGCGGTACTGCGGAGGGCGATGCCCTTTTCTTCGGCCTTGAACTGGTGCGACCGGATGATCTTGGCGACCAGCTCGGCCGGCGAGAAGTCCACCGACTCGAAAGCCACCTTGCCGGCTTCGATCTTGTGCAGGTCCAGGATGTTGTTGATGAGCGAAAGCAGGTTTTCGGACGAGAACTGGAGCGTGTGCAGCAGTTCCGACTGGTCGGGGCGGGGGTCCTGCTGCAGGAGCAGGTGCGTAAGGCCCACCACGGCGTTCATCGGCGTGCGGATTTCGT
>CADCTQ010000603.1 GCA_902805615.1 uncultured Cytophagales bacterium | reverse complement strand
CCCCAAAAAGAACCAAAAAGGTCTAGGCCCAATGATGCTTCCCCCCACTGGGCTTACCCGCCCCTCGCCATTGGGCCGGGCCCACGCGCCGCGATACCACCCGTGCCGAAACAACGATACTAACGCGTAAGGAAGGGGGCCTGCTCACTGCCTGGCTACGCACTGCCTGGCTACTCACTGCGTATCCACTAGGCAGGGCGCGAAGCACACACGGAGACTACCCCCAGCCGTAAGGGTACTTGACCGTTTCCCCAATATAACTCTTAGCCGTGGTGCTAAGCACATACCGAAGCAAAGCTTCGTGCCTACTATAATTTGCGTCTCTGGCGGAACGAGGTTGATTCCCGCGCAGTAATTATTTGTTTCTTCTGGCGTGACAGATGCATCAAGGCCCTTGCCTGGGCACCGCCCTTGCTTCGACACGCTGGCGCAGGCGTCCGCCGGTGCCTTCCGGACCGGCAGCGTCCGCTTCCCAGCCGCCAGGCTTACTCATCCCACTTACGGGCTTCGATGCTGTGTCATCTGTTCCTTCACGTACGGTATTGGGAATACGCTCTCACACGCCAAAACCAGCAATTTCCGGTTTGGCATTTTGGGTGAAGGTTGGGAAGTTGTCGTTAGGGAAAGTCCCGGAGGGACGCCCTGTGCCTGGTACTGGGCTGCTACCCCCCGGCAAGCGCTCCGTAGGAGCGTCCTGTTAGCTTCTAACATTTGAACAGGACGCTCCTGCGGCGCTTTGCCAGCTACTCCCATCAAAGGCGTCACTCCCACCAAAGGCATTTCTACTTCTCACGAAACGCACGCCCTGGTCACCCCCCGAATGCCAAACTGGGAATTGCTGACCACCAAAAAAGGTTGCTGCTGGTAGATCATGAAGTGGAACACGTGCTTGCGCGAAAAGGGCAAGCGGACGCTCGGGCGGGAAAAGGCACAGACGGACGCCTGCGCCAGCGTGCCCAGGCAAGGGCGGTGATGCAACACCAAATGAATAAGGGAAGAATCCCCTCATTGCGCCAGAGGCGGATGCAATAGTCGGCACGAAGCAGAGCTTCGCGCCAGCACGTCCTACTTGTCGCCAGCATGCTACACCGCGCCAGCCCGTTCTACTTGGCGCACCTGCCGGTGAAAGTCCCCCTGTCCGACCGTCCGCCGCGAATAGGTCTCCCGTCTACGGCCTCCTGTCTGCCATCGCTTGACTCAGAGCAGGCCGGCAATTTTAACGTCTACTTTGCCCTTGGCGAGTACCACCGCAAAAATGGCGTCGGGCGTGATGACGACCGTGGAGGGCACCAGCTCGTCAATGTGCCCGTTGAGGTAGATGCCCTTGACGACCTGGTTGTTGTCCAGTTTTTCCTGCAAATTCTTTTTGGCCTCCGCCAGTTGGTTCCCGACGGGTACCTTGAAGGCTTCCGTGAGGCGGCGCAGGAACGTGCCGCGCAGGAGCCAGTTGGCCGTTTTGAGCAGTTGGTTGCGCGTATCCAGGTCGTACTCCAGGTTTTGCAGGCTCAGCGTTTGCGTGGCCGGGTCGTAGTACGGCTTGCCGCGCAGGTACACCGTGCCGTTGACGCTGCCCGCGATGCCCGCCTTGATGATGAGGTGGTTGCCGTTGCCGTACAGGTCCATTGAAGTGACCGTGACCTGGTAGCCGCCGCTGCCGAACTTCTGGTTCACGAACTGCTTGGACACCAGTTCGGTGGCGTACGCGTGCGAAATCTCCCCGCTGATGCCGACCGAGAAATCGTCCGGGATGGAATCGGTGACCTGGAGGAGCGGCAGGGCGGCGTTGCCCGGCTGGGGCTTGCGGCCAATGATCGTCTCGGTGTAGCCCTTGATGCCCACCAGGGCCTTTACCTTGCCTTCGTGGGCCAGCAGCGGCGTAATGAGCACTTCCGTGGGCGTCACCTTCAGCCACGTCTGGTACGCTTCCGATACCTGCACGGGCGTCTGCATGAGCGTCCAGGCCTGTTCCACGTACTTGCGGATGGGCAGCTCGTTGCGCACCTGCTGGTCGAGGCGGCCGGCCAGGCTTTCCTGCTGCTCGTTGATGATGCGGCCCACGGTGGGGGCGACGGGAATTTCGATGGGCCCGAATTTGACGAAGGGCTTGCGCACCCAGTCGAAGCCCGCCGGCGAGGTTTTGGTCTGCACCTGCCAGTCGGGCGTCACGGCGATCTGCGAGACGAACTTGACGTCCATTTCAAAATCCGTTTCCCGCACGTCGCTGATCTGGATGCCGAAGCGGTTGAAGCCGTAGCGGACCTTGGCCCACACCCGGATGGGCACGCGGATGCCCACCAAGTCGCCGGCCGCCTCCAGTTGCACCTCTTCCCGCTTCCAGACCTTGATCATCACGTTGTCCTTATTGTTGTCTTCGAGGCTGTTGTCCTCGTAGAGCAGGCCCTGGAGCTGCGCGTTGAGGGCTTTCTGGATTTCGGCCAGCGGCACCTCCACCGGGATGTTGACCGCCGAGAGTTGCTGCTGCACCACCGTCTGCAAGGGATCGTAGGTTTCGGCGGGGGCGTCGGGGGCAAACTGGGGTTTTGGCCGGCAGGAAGAAAGAAACGAGAAGATACCCATACAGAGAGCAAAGAACAGGAGAGAGGATGTGCGGTGCATATACGGCCGGAACGGGCAATGTGAGGCGCAAAAGTAGCCGGTTTCGGTTAATATTTATTCGCCCGCCGGCGCATTGCACCGGCCCTGGGCATTTGGTCTTTTACGGGCTACGCTTAACTTAGGGCCTTTGCTACTTTCCACCCAACCCCGCATGAACCGAACCGTTACCCTGAGCCTCTTGCTCCTGCTGGTGGCCCTGCCCAGTGCCCTGTTTGCCCAGGAGGGCGACCGGGAGGAGGGCATCCCCGAAGGCGCCGCCGAGCCCGAACACCTGAAAATGCGCTACGAAGGCAACAGCCGCACCCGCAACGTGTTCCAGCCGGCCGCCATTCCGCCCAGCACCCCCGCCGAACTGAACGCCGCCGCCGAACGCCGCCGCCAGATGGCTGCCACGTCCCTGCTCAAAAACTACCCCGTCCGCAACATCGGCCCCACCGTGATGAGCGGCCGGGTGACCGACGTGGCCGTCAATGAGCAAAACCCGAAAATCTTCTACGTCGGCTACGCTTCCGGCGGCGTGTACCGGACGGTTAACAACGGCAACACGTTCGAACCCATTTTCGACCACCAGCGGGCCCTGGGCATCGGCGACCTGGCCCTGGCGCCTTCCGACCCGGACATCCTCTGGGTGGGCACCGGCGAAAACAACGCCAGCCGGAGCTCCTACGCCGGGGCCGGCGTCTACAAAAGCACCGACGCGGGCAAATCGTGGCAGTTTGCCGGCCTCGACTTCACGCAGCACATCGGCCGCGTGGTGATCCACCCCAAAAACCCCGACGTGGTGTGGGTGGCGGCCATCGGCGCCCTCTACGCCGCCGGCCCCGACCGCGGCCTCTACAAAACCTCCGACGGGGGCAAAAACTGGAAAAAGACGCTTTTCGTCAACGACAGCACCGGCGTGATTGACCTGGTAATCGACCCGCAGAACCCCGACCAACTGTGGGCCGCCACCTGGCAACGCCTGCGCAACGCGGGCAACTTCGTGGGCAACGGGAGCGGTTCGGCCATCTACGTCTCCAACGACGGCGGCGAGACCTGGCAGAAAACGACGGGCGGCTTCCCCGAGGGCAAGTACGTGGGCCGCATCGGCCTCGACGTGTGCCTGTCCAAGCCCAACATCCTCTACGCGGTGCTCGACAACCAGGAAGAAACGCGCAAGGAAAAGCAGAAGGACGAAGGCAAGGACCAGCCCAAGCTGCAAAAGGATGCGTTCATGGACATGAACGAGAAGGTGTTCCTGGAACTGCCCAACGCCGACCTGGATACGTTTCTGGTGAAGAATAATTTTCCCGCCAGGTACAACGCCGAGCGGGTGAAGGAAGACGTGCGGAAGGGCCGCTACAAGCCCGTGGCCCTGCAACAGTACTTCGGCGACGACAACGACGCCAACACCAACCTGTTCGAGACCCAGATCAAGGGCGCCGAAATGTACCGCTCCGATGATTCGGGCAAAACCTGGCGGAAGGTCAATACGCAGTCGCTGGACGGCGTGTACTACACCTACGGCTACTACTTCGGGCAGGTGCGGGTGTCGCCGGGCAACCCCGACCGGATATTCACCTGGGGCGTGCCGCTGCTGGTCTCCAACGACGGCGGCAAGACCTACACCGTGACCGACACCGCCGGCCGCGTCCACGCCGACCACCACGCCATGTGGATCAACCCCAAGGACGAGGAGCACATCCTCAACGGCAACGACGGCGGATTG
The DNA here is from genome assembly GCA_902805615.1 of uncultured Cytophagales bacterium. GTDB lineage: Bacteria > Bacteroidota > Bacteroidia > Cytophagales > 172606-1 > CADCTQ01. The sequence goes on along the minus strand of CADCTQ010000603.1, from coordinate 2,723 downwards.
AACCTGACCTACGATGGCGGCCGGAGCTGGTCGCACCTCAACCAGCCGGCCGTGGGGCAGTTCTACACGATCATGGTGGACAACGAGAAGCCCTACAACGTGTACGGCGGCCTCCAGGACAACGGCGTGTATACCGGCTCCTCGAAGACCGTGCCGGGCAAAACCGACGATTGGGAAGCCATCATGGGCGGCGACGGCATGATGGTGGCCGTGGACCCGCGCGACGCCAAGGTGGTGTACACGGGTTTCCAGTACGGCAATTACTTCAAGCTGGACCGCGGCAAGGGCAAGCCCAAAGCCATCACGCCCAAGCACGAGATCGGCGAACCGTCGCTGCGCTGGAACTGGCGGACGCCCCTGGTGATGAGCCGCCACAACCCCGACATCCTCTACATGGGTTCCCAGCGCCTGCACCGCACCCTCGACGGGGCCGAAACCTGGGAAACGGTGAGCCCCGACCTGACCAAAAACAAAAAGCAGGGCAACGTGCCCTTTTCCACCATTACCGTCATTGCCGAGTCGCCCCTGCGGTTCGGCCTGCTGTACGTGGGCACCGACGACGGCAACCTCCAACTCACCCGCAACGGCGGCGCCACCTGGGAACCCGTGTCGGGCGGCCTGCCCGCCGACCTCTGGGTGAGCAGCGTGGCCCCTTCCGCCCACGAGGAAGGCACCGTGTACGCTACCCTCACGGGCTACCGGTACGACCACTTCAAGGCGTACGTATTCAAAAGCACCGACTTCGGCAAAACCTGGACGTCGCTGGCGGAAGGGCTGCCGGCCGAACCCGTGAACGTGGTGGTGGAAGACCCCGTGAACCGCGACCTGCTCTACGTGGGCACCGACCACGGTACGTACCTCACCCTCGACGGGGGCAAAGCCTGGCACCTGCTGGGCGGCAACCTGCCCAACGTGGCCAACTACGACATGCTGGTGCACCCCCGCGACAACGAACTGCTCATCGCCACGCACGGCCGCAGCGTGTACGTGGTGGACGTAAAGCCCCTGCAAGCCCTCCGGGACGGCAAAACGGCCGCGCCGCTGGTGGCCTTCGAGCCGGGCACGGTGGCCTACAGCGGGAAATGGGGCGAACGGGAGTACGCTTTCGAGCCCGAACAAAAACCGTCCGTGCCCATCCGCTATTTCGTGGGCGGGGATGGAGGCAAGCCGGTCACGGTGCAGATCACCGACGCGGCGGGCAAAACGATCCGCACCCTCACGACTGGGAGCGAAGCGGGCTTCAATACCGTGGCGTGGGACCTCAAGGGAGACGCCCCCAAGGCCCGGAAAGGGGACGCGGCGAAGGAAGCGTACGTGAAACCCGGCACCTACAACGTCAAACTCCAGCAGGGCACGGCCAAAGCTGAAACCAAAATCGTGATCAAATGATGGTACACTGATGATGGTACACTGATGGATTAAGATGATTATGATTTATTATGATCTGTTTATGAGCTGTCATGATGGAAACCGGCCGGACCTGGTGAACGAGTTCATTCACAAACCCTCACCCATAAAAAATCTTAACAAATCATAATCATCATAACCAATCAGTGTACCATTCATAACCAATCAGTGTACCAATCAACCCAATGAATCTTATGGAACAAAACCGCTGGAACCTGGCCGGTAAAAAAGCAATTGTCACGGGAGGCACCAAGGGCATCGGCAAGGCCATCGTGGAGGAGTTCGTGGCCCTGGGCGCCGAGGTGCTGCTGGTGGCCCGCAACGGGGCCGAGGTGGAAGCCTTTACCCGTACGCTCCGGGAGTCCGGTGGGCGGGTGCATGGCGGCGCGTTCGACCTGAGCGGGACCGACGGCCGCCAACGCCTGCTGGACTTTGCCGCCGCCGAGCTGGGCGGCCTCGACATCCTCGTCAACAACGTGGGCACGAACATTCGCAAGAAAACGCCCGAATACACCGCCGAGGAAGTGGGTTTCCTGATGAACACCAACCTCTTGTCGGCCTACCACCTGTGCCAGCTGGCTTTCCCGCTGCTCAAAGCTTCCGGCGGCGGCAACGTCATCAACGTGTCGTCGGTGGCGGGCCTGGTGCACGTCCGGTCGGGGTCGGTGTACGGCATGACGAAGGCGGCCATGGTGCAACTCACCCGCAACCTGGCCGTGGAATGGGCGCCGGAAGGCATCCGCGTCAACGCCGTGGCCCCGTGGTACATCGAAACGCCCCTGGCCCGGGCCGTGCTGCAAAACCCCGATTTCTACCAGGCCGTGGTTGACCGCACGCCGATGCGCAAGGTCGGTCAACCCGAAGACGTATCGGCCGCCGTGGCCTTCCTGTGCATGCCCGGCGCCGCCTACATCACCGGCCAGTGCCTCGCCGTGGACGGCGGCTTTACCGTGAATGGATTTTAAATAAAAACCTTTCGGGTTTCCAAAACCCGAAAGGTTTCCATACGACCACTTACCACTACTCCCCACCCTATGCGCAAACGCCTTACCTACCTCCTGCTGCTGCTCAGCCTCTCCGCCCGGGGGCAGTCTTCCCCGGAAACCACCATCCGGAACCTGTACCACGAAGCCCTCAACCGCGGCAAAACCTACCCGTGGCTCGATTACCTGAGCAACCGGATCGGCGGCCGGCTGAGTGGTTCGCCGCAGGCCGCCGCCGCCGTGGAGTGGAGCCGGCAGGTGATGGATACGCTGGGCTTCGACCGGGTGTACGTGCAGGAGGTGATGGTTTCGCACTGGGTACGGGGCGAAAAG
>CADCTQ010000602.1 GCA_902805615.1 uncultured Cytophagales bacterium | reverse complement strand
TCGTGGAAAAGCTGTACCCCTACGGCCACGACCCCGACGCCCTGCCGCCCGCCGGGGAAGTGTTCGGGGCGGTGGCCCGGTACATGGCCGGGCAGGGCCTGGAAGAACTGATCGGCGAAACGGAAATCCTGATCGTGCCGGGCTACCGGTTCCGGGTGTGCCGGGGGCTGGTCACCAACTACCACCAGCCCGGCAGCACCCTCATTCTGCTCGTGGCCGCCTTCGTGGGCGACGACTGGCGGCGCATCTACGGGGAGGCGCTGGCGGGCGGCTACCGCTTCCTGAGCTACGGCGATTCTTCCCTGCTGCTGCCGTAAATGCGCCGCCCGGAACCGGCTCCGTCGCTTCCGTGTTACCCAAACGACTTCCGTTCGGGCAATGGACGCCCGGGGCGGGCACCAGCCGGGCTAAAAATTATTCCTCCATTTGGGCTTCTTTTGCCGTCTTTTTTGCGAAGCTTGCGTATATAAGGGTTGATTTTGGCGGCCTCTCGCCTGCCTGGCCAACCCCCAGAACATCAGGCGACAAGCCCACTAACCCTTCCTGCAATGCCCATTATCAAGCGGATCGAACGGGTGTACAATGCACTCAAAGATTGTAAGCTGTCGGACCAGAGCATGGCCCGTATTACCGCAAAACTGCGTCCCGACCTGGAGAAAATCGGCCAGTTTTACAATTGCTCCCCCGAGGAGGCCCTTTTCCTGAGCTTGATATTCGGCCTGAAAGTGGTGAACAGCACCGTGTACTACAACGACCTGGTGAACTACCTGGATTGCAACCCGTTTTTCGTGGTCAGCCACGAGACCTTGTTCAAATCGTTGCAGAAAAAGCGGCTCATCACCAAGGAAGACAACTGGGGGCGCAACTCCATCAGCCTCAACCTCACCCGCGAAGCCTACAACGCGGCGGCGGCCAACAAGCCGCCCCAGCCGGCCGAAAGCAAGCTCGACGACGTGTACACGCTGCTGCAACGCACCGACAACCTCATCAATGAACGCCGCAAGGAGGTGATCTCCACGCAGGAACTGCTCGAAGAGATCCGCCAGATCCTCCAGAACGAACGGGGCGCCAGCACGGTGGTCCGCATCGAGTCGCTGGGGCTGTCGCTGCGCGAAACGGCCATGCTCCTGTTCATGTGCTACCAGTTTGCCAACGGCGAGGATTTCGTGGACCTCAACGACATGATGAACTCGATCTTCGACACGATCAGCGACAAGGTCAGCGCCAAGCGGGAACTCATCAACGGCGAGGCGGGCCTGGTGAAGCAGGAGCTGGTGGCGTTCGAAAACGACTTTTTTCTCATGGGCCGCACCCTGCGGCTCACCGACAAGGCCATTACCGAACTGTTCGGCGATTCGCAGACCTTCTTCGAAATCCAGCGGCCCTTCCGGCCCACGCAATGCCGCCTCGTGGAGGCCAAAACGATGCAGCCCAAGGCGTTGCACCTCAACGATACGGAAGAGAAGCAGGTGGGCGTACTGCACAACCTGCTGCGCGACGAACAACTGAGCCAGGTGCAGCAGCGGTTCCAGCAGGCGGGCCTGGGCAAGGGCGTGGTGGTGCTGCTCTACGGCGAACCGGGCACGGGCAAAACCGAAACGGTGTATTCCATTGCCGCCCGCACCAACCGCAACGTGCTGCTGGTGGACATTGCCAACATCAAGGACAAGTACGTGGGCGAATCGGAAAAGCACCTCAAAATGCTCTTCGAGGAGTACCGCAAGGCCACGGCGCACTTCGAACGGACGCCCATCCTGCTGTTCAACGAGTCGGACGCCCTCATCAGCAAGCGCATCGAGGTGGTGAGCAGCGTGGACCAGATGAACAACAGCATGCAGAACATCCTCTTGCAGGAACTCGAAACCTTCGAGGGCATCCTGTTTGCCACGTCCAACCTGAACGTGAACCTGGACAAGGCTTTCGAGCGGCGCTTCCCCCACAAGATCCACTTCCGCAAGCCCGACTTAGCCACCCGCGAAAAGATCTGGGCCGGCAAACTGCCCGACCTGGAGGCCAAGGCCGTAGCCGCCCTGGCGCAGGGGTTTGAACTCACCGGCGGCCAGATTGACAACATCGTGCGCAAGTACGTGCTGCACAACATCCTCAACGACAACCCGCCCGACCTGTGGCAGATCGAACAGATGTGCACCGAAGAAACCCTCCACGGCGCCGCCTCCCGCATCGGGTTCTAAATAGACGGGAGACTGTGAAACGACTTATGCTGGTGTCGTTTACCCTGGCATAGTTGCTTGCCGGCACGTTCGCCGTGCCCGGTCATGCTGACGCAAGGAAGCATCCGGGGTATATTGAACCCAGATCGTATGAATACCCCCGGCATGATGACGCAGGCGTCCGCCTGTGCTTTCCTCGTCCAAGCGTCCGCTTGCCCTTCTCTGCCAGCAACGTCTCGCTGGCTGCCCTTGTGGGAAAAATTATCGGTGCAGTAATCAATATGAGTAAGCCTGACGGCTGGAAGCGGACGCTTCCAATCAGAGCGGCACAGGCGGACGCCTGCGCCAGCACGCGACGAGTGGCGCAATTACATTACTTGTCAGTATGACAGGACACGTCAATGTTATTGCCCCGAAAGAGCCTCTTGTTTTGTTATAAAACGGTCTTGTCTCGTATGCAAATGCAGAAGCCCGCAAACGTTTTCACGCTTGCGGGCTTCTGCATTTTCTGTCTGCTGCTAACGTCTCCCGTCCATTTCCGATTGGCGGAAGCTTTTCGTGATCCAGCCGCCGCCGATGACGTCGTCCCCTTCGTAGAACACAGCCGCCTGCCCGGGGGCAATGGCGTTGACGCCTTCCTGGAAAAGCACCTGCATCCTGCCGTCGGGGGTTTGCTCGATGAGGGCCGGCGTACCCGGGTGCTTATAGCGTACTTTGGTAACCGTCTGGGTGGGCTTGCCGACCAGGTCGGCGTACTTCACCATGTTGAGCTTGCTCACCCACATGCCGTCGCGGGTCAGTTCGTGGTCGCGGCCGAGTACCACCCGGTTCTTTTCTTTTTGAATTTCGGTCACGAACACCGGGAAGCCCAGCGCCACGCCCAGGCCCTTGCGCTGGCCGATGGTGTAGAACGGGTACCCCTCGTGGTGGCCCACCACCGTACCGTCTTCCAGCACGAATTCACCGCCCGCTACCTGCGCCTCCAGTTCCGGCACCCGGCGCTTGAGGAAGCCCCGGTAGTCGTTGTCGGGCACGAAGCAGATTTCGTACGATTCTGATTTGTTGACCAGCGCCATGAAGCCCCGGTCGGCGGCCATCTCCCGGATTTCCGTTTTGCGCAGGTGGCCCAGCGGGAAGATCGTGCGGCTCAGGCTTTGCTGCGAAATGCCCCACAGGGCGTACGACTGGTCTTTGTTGGCGTCGAGCCCTTTCGAGATCACGTGGCGGCCGGCTTCCTCGCGGATGTTGGCGTAGTGGCCCGTGGCGATGAATTCGCAGCCCAGCTTGTCGGCGCGGCGCAGCAGGGCATCCCATTTGATGTGCGTATTGCACAGCACGCACGGGTTGGGCGTGCGGCCTTCCAGGTATTCGCCGGTAAAGTGATTGATGACGTAGTCGCCGAACTCCTCGCGGATGTCGAGGATGTAGTGCGGAAAGCCCAGCCCTACGGCCACGTCGCGGGCGTCGTTGATGGAGTCGAGGCTGCAACAGCCCGTCTCCTTCTTGGAACCGCCCGACGAGGCGTAGTCCCACGTTTTCATGGTCATGCCGATGACCTCGTACCCTTCTTCGTGCAGCAGCACGGCGGCCAGCGAACTGTCAATGCCGCCGCTCATGGCCACCAGCACTCTTCCTCTCTTGCTCATGGTTTGTTCAAGTAGTGAGAAGTGAGAAGTGAGTAACGAGAAGACGATGCCCGAATTTATTCTGGTAAAACGGCAAGTAGGTGCATCGCCTTCTCACTACTCATTACCCACTACTCAATTCTAATTTATGCTTTCTCTTACTTTTTGCGTGTATTCCCGGAGGGCGTCCTTGAAGTCCTTGTTGGTCTCCTGCATCCGTTCCAGAATCCAGATGGCCGCCAGGGCGTGCGTAAGCTGTTCCCCTTCGTCCTCTCCTTCGATCTCGATCGGCAACGGCTTTTCATTGATAATGGCCAGTTCGGCCTCGATCAGTTTTTCCATGGGCTGCGTTTCAACCAGCCGCTTGATTACCGGAATCTTCATATTTACTGTATGGCTTTAAAATTGGTGTACGGAACGATTGGAAAATTACTATTTATCGGAAATGGGCCAAAAAGGGTAACCGTACACGAATTGTAATTTTAGTTCAACTTACCCAGCAACTCCACCACGGCGTCTTCTTTGCTGGTGGCAACTGACTCCACGAGTTTACCATCCTTGAACACTGCGAAGAAGGGCAGGTTGGTCACGCCGGCCGCCCGGCGGGCCTGCGGATTCTGCTCGGCGTTCACGTCCAGGAACGTAACCCCGGCAAAGCGTTCATCGTTTGCCAGGCGCTTGTACTTGGGGGCGAACAACTTGCAACTGCCGCACCAGTCGGCGTAATACTTGACCACTACCTTGGCATTGGCGGCTACCTGCTCGTCAAACAGGGAATCGGTGATTTGTACGACAGACATATTCTGGGACTATCTTTAGGGTGTTATTTTGGAACGAAAGTTTACAAAAATAAGGCTTTTGCCGGCACATTTGTAGTACTATTCAAATAAGGAGTTGCAGTAAACGCGGGAGGTGCGGCCTGGACAAAAGCGGGTACATCATCAAACACGCAAGGAGCGGTATTTGTTCAAAAAGTGCTATTCTTTCGGGACAACCGGTAATCGAGGCTCCGGCGGCCGGGGCCAATGAAGAGAAAAGCCACGAAGACCAGCCCCACTTCCACCGGGTGCGAAACCGGGATGAAGCCGTCGCCCATTGCCCGGTGGTTGATGGTGGCGAAGAGCATGGTCAGGGCCAGCAGCAGGCACGCCGGGCGGAACAGGAGCCCCAGCCCGAACAGGATGCCGCCCCCGAACTCGGCCAGTCCGGCCAGGAAGCCCCAGAAGAGCGGCGCCGCGTGAATGCCCACGTTCCGCATCGTTTCGCCGTAGAGCTGCCAGGTGTCGGGGCCGCCCGCCAGCTTGGGGTAACCGTGCCCCACGAACATGATGCCCAGCCCGATGCGGAGCAGGAGAATGCCGGCGTCGCGGCAGGGGGCGGCGGGGTCGAAAAGCAGTTGTTTGAGCCGCATAGATTGTTTAAGATTGCACGCCGCCTAAGGGCCTGCGGGCCAATAAGCACATTTTCCGGCACCCGGCCAACCCGGACCCCGATCTTTATCATCGCATGGCGCAACATCTCCTTTCCCTGTTGGTATTCCTGCCGTTGGTTGCGCTTGTCGTCGTTCTGGGAATCCCCGCCACTGCCCGGCCGGGCGTATTCCGGGCCATCCTGAGCCTCGTCACGGGCGGTCAGTTGGCCCTGGCCGCGTACCTGTACTGGGGATTCGACCCGGCCTTCACCGGCCTCACCGATCCCGGGACAATGGCCTACGCCGAACGGGCCGACTGGATTACCCTGCGCATGGGCGGGCTGGGGGAGTTGTCCATTGACTACTTCGTGGGCGTGGACGGCCTGAGCATGCCGCTGGTGCTGCTGGCGACGGTGGTGCTGTGTGCGGGCGCCGTCGCTTCGCACACCATCGGGCGGCGGGTAAAGGGCTACGCGGCGCTGTACCTGCTGCTGAGCACCAGCGTGGTAGGCTGCTTCGTGGCGCTGGATTTCTTCCTGTTCTTCCTGTTCTTCGAGTTCATGCTGCTGCCCATGTATTTCCTCATCGGCATCTGGGGCGGCGCCCGGCGGGAGTACGCCGCCATCAAGTTCTTCCTCTACACCCTCGTCGGCTCGGTGTGCATCCTGCTGGTGATGATCGGGCTGTACCTGTCGGTGGCCGACCCGGGGGGCGTCCACACCTTCGACATCCTGGCCATGACCCAGCCGGATCTTTTCGTGCCGGGTGCGTTGCTGCATCCCGCTTCGGGCGTACGCCTGGCGGGCCTGCCCCTCCGGGAAGTGGCGTTCCTGCTGCTGTTCGCGGGGTTTGCCGTGAAGCTGCCGGCCGTGCCCGTGCACACCTGGCTGCCCGACGCCCACGTGGAGGCCCCCACGCCGATTTCGGTGGTGCTGGCCGGCATTCTGCTCAAAGTGGGCGCCTACGGCCTGCTGCGGATCGCGTACCCGGTTTTTCCGGCCGAAGCGGCGCACTACGCGACCCTGGTGGGCGGGCTGGGCACGCTTTCCATCCTGTACGCGGCCCTCAACGCCCTGGCTGCCGACGACCTCAAGCGCATGGTGGCCTACTCGTCGGTGTCGCACATGGGGTTCGTGCTGGTCGGCATTGCCTCCGTGACGGTGGAAGGCGTGAGCGGGGCGGTGTACATGCTGTTCAGCCACGGCGTGCTGTCGGCGCTGCTCTTCCTCTTGGTGGGCGTGCTCTACGAACGGACGCACGACAAGGCCATCTCGAACTACCGGGGGCTGGCCGGGCCCATGCCCCACTATACGGCTGCAACCACAATTGCCTTTTTCGCGTCGCTGGGCCTGCCCGGCTTTTCGGGGTTCATCGGCGAGTTTTTCACGCTGATTGGCGCCTTCGGGTCCGAAGCGTTTCCGCCGTGGGTGCCGTTCGGCGCCCTGCTCGGCCTGATCGCGGGGGCGGCGTATTTCCTGTGGACGCTCCAGAAGATGTTCTTTGGCCCGCTGTGGACGCGGGACGCGGCGTGGCAGCGGTACCTGCCCGACCTGCGCCCGGGCGAAAAAGCTCTGCTGTACGGCCTCGGCGCGCTTTCGCTGGTGCTGGGCCTGTTTCCGCACCTGCTGTTCGATAAGATGGAAATTACGCTCACGCACTGGGTGGCCTGGATCGTCAAGTAAACCCCTCCGACGTTGAACACCCTCACCCAAACCCTGGCCTCCATTTCCCGCAGCCTGCCCGGCCTGCTGCCGGAACTGGCCCTGGCCGGGCTGTTTGTGCTCCTCCTCCTCGCGGACCTGGTCCGGCACGGCAAGGCCCGCAAGCCCCTGGTCGTGCTCAC
>CADCTQ010000601.1 GCA_902805615.1 uncultured Cytophagales bacterium | reverse complement strand
AAAAAGCCTTCCCCAACTCGGAGTACGTCAAAGACTTTTCGGCCAAGATCGCCCAGTACAAAAACGCGATTCAGGTGGGCCAGGCCGCTCCCGAAATCACCCTGGCCAGCCCCGACGGCAAGACGGTAAGCCTCTCTTCGCTGCGCGGCAAGTACGTGCTCATTGACTTCTGGGCCTCCTGGTGCGGTCCCTGCCGCCAGGAAAACCCCAACGTGGTGAAGATGTATAACAAGTTCAAGGGCAAGAACTTCGAGATTTACGGCGTGTCGCTGGACCGCGAAAAGGAGAAGTGGACGCAGGCCATTGCCCAGGACGGCCTTTCCTGGGTACACGTGTCGGACCTTAAGTTCTGGCAGTCGGCCGGCGCGGAAGCCTACGGCGTACGGTCCATCCCGGCCACTTTCCTGCTCGACCCCAACGGCAAAGTGATCGCCAAAAACCTCCGCGGCCAGGCCCTGGAAGCCAAGCTGGCCGAGATCCTGGAAGCGGGTAAATAGATTGTAGACGGGACCAGCCGGTAACGCGCAAAGCCCCAAAAGTAAAACCCGAAAGGTCTATGAAAACCTTTCGGGTTTTACTTTTGGGGTTTTCATTTTTTACTGCCCCAGCCGCCGCTCCATTTTCACGTACGGCATCCCCTCGTGCGTGAACCGGCCGCCGAATTCGCGCATCCCGAACTTTTCGTAGAAGGGTGCCGCTTCCACCCGGGCGCTGCACCAGATGCGTGTGGCCCCGAGTCCTTCGGCCACTCCCAGCACGTGCGACAGCAAGCGGGACCCGTAGCCGAGGCGCTGGTGGGTGGTCAGCGTGGCGAACTTGCGGAAACGCGAATCGGTGCCGTTCAGGAACAGCGAGAGCACCGACACCAACTGGTCGTCGTGGAACAGGCCGTAGTGGTACCCCTGGTCGTCGTCGGGCAGTTGCACGTACGCGAAAGGCTTGTCGGGCCACATCACCCCGTGCCGCAACGGCCAGGTCTCGGCCGCCGTAATTTCCCGGATTTGGATTGAGGACATAGGCAGGTTATTTCAAAAACATTTGCTTCAAACACGTCCACAGCAGGCGTTTTTTTTCCGTGTTGAGGACGAGTTCGTGGAAGCTGTCGGCCAGCAGCATGTTGATCTCTTCCACCCGCTGCACCTTGTAGGCCGTGAGCGGCACGTTGATCTGGAGTTCGCGCAGGTCAATGCCGAAGCTGATGAACTGGTGGAGCGTCTTTTCCTTCAGAATCTCCACGTAATCCACCCGGCGGATGTTGTTGAGGTTCACCAGTTCGATGTCGTCGAGGGTGAGGCCGATGGATTTGAGGATGTTGACCAGCAGCGTTTCGTGGGCCGGCTGGAGGTAGGGCGTGGTCTGCTCGTTGTAGAGCACCATGACCCGGCTGCGCCGCCGCGGGGCGGGTGGGGAGGGGGCTTGCACCGGTACCGGAATCTTCGGCACGACCGGGGCCGCTTTCGGCGTTGCGGGAAGCGGCGTTGCAGTGGGCGGTGGTGAAACCGGGGCTGGCGGAACGGCAGCCGGGGCAACCGGCGGGGTCGCGACAACGGGCGGCGCGGACGGCGCCTGGACTTTCGGCGCGGCTGCTACAGGCGGCACTTCAACGGGCGGCGCCTGGACTTTCGGTGCAACCACGGCGGGCGGAGCCGGCACTGCGGGCGGCGCTGCTGCTGCCACCGGCGGCACCTCCGGGGGGTTGGCGGGATCAGGAACGAGGTAGAGCGGCCCGTTCAGCAGGAGGGGCAGGTACGACCAATCGGAAAGGGTAGACATAGGCGGCGCGAATCGGCAGCGTAAAAGTAGGCATTTTCCCCCTTCTTGGTGGCCCGGTGACAACATCCGTGCCTCCCATGGAACGCGTTCAAGCAGGCCCGATTCAAGCGGTCCGGCTGCCGGCGGGGCATCGGATAAGCAGTGCCCGCATTGGTGACGAGGGGAGATGGCAACGCCTGTAGGTACCCGCAGTGCCCGGCAACCCGATTGAAGATGTTGTCAGGCTGCCGGGCACTGCGGGTGATGCAATACGAATACGAATCGGAGACTGCGCATTTTACAGGACACAACTACGCAATCATCAAAATAATATCCTCAAATGATCTTTTACTCATTGCGTCAAGGTGTATCCTCCGATTCATCCGTGTAATCAGGTGAATCTTGGCATAAGCTTACCGGGTGATGAGCAACTTAGCCGTTTTGCCGGTTTTGCCCCCTTGTACCCGCACCACGAACACGCCCTGGGGCAGGTGGGCTACCGAAAGGCTCACTTCCCGCGCACCGGCTTGCACCTGCCGAAGCAGGAAAACCTTGCCGGCCAGGTCACTGAGCCTGACCTCCACGGCCGATTCTGCTTCGAAGCCGGCCAGGCTGACGCTCACCTGCCGGCTGGCCGGGTTGGGATGCACCCGCAAGGAGAGCCCTGACGGCCGCTGGCTGCTTGTCTCACCGCCGGCCAGGCGTGCAGTCGCCGTAGAGAGCTGCTCGAGCTTCCACTGCTGGTTGCCCCCTCCGCCATACGTCCACTGGTGGATGTTGGCCCCGTCTGCGGTGGACACGCCTGCCACATCCAGGGCTTTGCCGCTGTGGCGGTTGAGCAGCCGGAAGAAACCATCGGTGGTGGCTTCGATCTTCCATTGCTGGCTGTTTGATCCTACATAGCTCCACTGCTGCACGTTGGCGCCATCGGTAGTACCATTGCCTGCTACTTCCAGGGCTTTGTTGCTGCCCTTGTTTACGATCCGGTAGTGACCGTCGGTGGCGGCGGTAATGATCCACTGCTGGGCGGCCGTGCCGTTGGCGGTCCACTGCTGCACGTTGGCGCCATCGGCGGTGGAACTGTTGGTTACGTCCAGCGCCTTGCTGCTGTGGCGGGCCGTGATCCGGTAGGTGCCGCTAAAGGTCGCTTCGGGCGTAAAGGGAGACAGTACGGAACCAGGCACTACCGTGATGGCAGAGATGCCGGGGCCGGTCCAGCCCACGGCCAGGTTATCGCCGCCGCCGCCTTCCTTGTGCAGAATCTCGAAGTAGTACCGGGTACCGGCCGTTAAAGACACATCGGCGGAGTGCTGCATAGCCGTATTTTTATTCCACTCCCTGGGACTGGTCCAACCGGTGGGGGCCTCAATAAAGGCTCTCCTGGTCAGGGTACCGGAAGTGTTGAGCCAAAACTCCGCGTTGTCGTCGGCGGCAATGTAGAACTTATACGTACCCGTGGTAGCCGGCGTGATGTACCCCCTGATCCTTACGCCGTAGTCATCGGCAACGTTGGTCGGCGCTTCCAGGGAAGTCAGGTTGGAAGTACTCGTCGGGGGGGTATTCACCGGAATGGCAGCAACGGCAGTACCGGTTACGTTTGACCAGACTTCGCGCACCACGCTGCCGCCGGTAACGGGAGGAGGGGTAACGGGAGGAGGGGTAGAAGTTTGGGTACCGTAGGCCCGGATTCTAAAAGTTTTAAGCAGATTGATATCATGGTTGGCCGGAAGTGCCGGGTCCCCGGCATAAAACCCGCCTCTCACTTTAAACCAGACTTTGTTGTTGGCTTTATCCTGCCAGTATACCTGCCCGGTAGGTGCGTTGACTACAGACTGGAAATCAGATACTGCACTGTAAGCACTTACATTGTCCTGGCCGGTCGGGAAAGGTACCGCCCCCCCGAACTGGTCCATGTTGTAAGCGCGGGAGGCAAAAAGATTTGAGATGGTGTAGTTTCCCGAATACTCTACCGACAGGACCTGGTAATCACTGGTCGTCAGCATATTACTGACCGTCATGATAAAATCGTTGACCTGGTCAATGTTGGGAAAATCCAGGTAATAGTATCCGGCCGGATGCGCGGCAAAGTGGCGCATGTTGCCCAACAGATCCCCGGGGGCCCCCGCTTCCACCACCCAACTGCCTACGGCGGCACCCGCCGCCGTGGTCCGGGTTACCGCTATTTTATCGTAAACCCTTTCGGTGCCATTGACATAATAATGCGCAAATCCGTAGAACGGGCCGCGGATCACAACGCCACCGGAAGTCTCAGCGCTTGGCGCAACAACGTGCCGGGTTTGTCCATAGGTAAAGAATGGCTCGTCAAACACGTAATAGTTATCCTGGGATGCCGCCGCCACTTTCGTATAATTATGGTTGTCCCAGAGTACGCCGTATACGTGCTGGGTCAAAGGCGGCTTGGTCCGTACCCCCGGGTGCGTGTTGATGAGGAGGTTGCCGGTATTGCGCGTGTTTCCTTTGTCAACCGGTGAAATGTAATAATCATTGAGCGCCATGTACCCGCTTGCCTTGCCCGGATCGGCCGGAAAATTCACCACGACGTTGTTTATGATGTCAACGCTGCTGTGATAACTGGCAAAAGCCGCGAGGGGCCCCGATCCGTATTCCGGGGGATTGGTAACGCCGTTCTTGTTGTAATTAAGGCTCGTGCCTACCACCAGCGAATTTTCAATGAGCGCAGGCACTGAACTTTCCTTGTTGTCGATGGAGCCGGCAAAGAAACGCTCGGAATTGTCGGCGTTTACGACCCGGCGGTTCAAAGGAGCGGTGGACCGGTTCCATATCCCGTTCCGGTTGTTCTTCCAGGTGGTATAGTCGGCCAGTTCGAACGTTAAAACGGTATTCCAGGGCCACTGCTCTTCCTGCCCATCGGTGGTAGAACCATACCGGTCAGGAGAGGTATTTCCTGCTTCGTCGGTTTCGGAAAAATCCAGATTGATGCCCTCCATTTTATTGGAGTGGGCGTGATTGTTTTTAAAGGTGCCGAACTTGAGCCGGTTTGGTCTGATGACCACTTGCGAACTCTGCCCGAAGGTTTTTCTCGGAAAAGCCAGCCAAAAACCATTGCCGGCGCAGTCTGCCGCCGTGTTGTTGATCATCGTGTTATCCGGGTTGCTGATCCAGAATCCCGAAGAACCACGCTCTCTATCCGTTTCGTGTACTTTTAAAGCGACGGCAGGATTACGAACTTTCAAAACCAGGTTTCCATCAATGACATTGCGCCGTTCCGATGCATCTTCCGTGAATACCCCGTGGCCCCGTACATCGTACACGACATTGTTCTTTACCTCGGTGCCGTTGGTTCCGTGGATGACGATGCCCCGGTGCGCCGACTGGTTAACGGTGGAATTCCGGATGTACTGTCCCGTAACGTCGGGCAGGGTGGTACTGCCGGAGTAGCTGAGCATGTGCCAGTGAAAAGGATAGCGGCCTAACCGGCCGGCCTGACCACCCCTCCTGATCTCCACGCCATTGAGACGGGCTTCCCCTACCATGTTGTTCATCCTCATGACCATGATGTGGCAGCCGAACCCGTTGTTTCGCCACAGATCATCGTCCACCGACTGCACCACGATGTTGCGGGTTAAGTTTGCCACTTCGGCTCTTTCGTCCAGTACGGTGGGTGTACCGGTAACCAGGTTTGCCGGTAACGTGCCGGGGGTCAAACTCATGCCCGTTGTCGTTAAATACTGTAGTTTTCCCCAACGGTATGCGTTCAAACCCTCCCCGATATTCAAAGACGCAGCGCCGTTTATGGCAGTAATGTTGGTGCGTTGTGCGCTGCCGGTCCCGGCACCATAGTAGTCAGAGGTGGCAACAACGATCTGGTCACTCACCCGCCAGGATACGGCATCAGCCAGACTCAGCGTGGTTGCACCCGCCGCCGCGTGGTCATTCAGTTTGGTCACGTGCCGGGTGGGGGGCACCCCGTGCAGGTCCAGTTTTCCGCCCATCACCATAAGGCCCCGGGTACCCATGCCCATCACTTGTTCATCTACATTGGCAGCATTCAAAGTGATGGTTGCCCGGTGGGCATAAGGTCTCGTGACCGTACCTACCTGCAAGGTTCCCATCACCATGATCCACCCGGACGTAAGGCTGAGGTCCTGGTAAGCGAATTCAAGCGTGCCGTTGATGGTCAGGCTGGCAAGCGCCGGCGGCGTTTCGTCAAGGATCACGTGAACGCCGGCAGGAATCGTTACCGCACTTCCGGCAACGGGTTTTGTTGCCCCGAATGAGGTCCAACTGCTGTTGCTGGACCACAAAACGGGCGTTGTTGATACTGCATGGGTACGGGGGTTATCCACTCCGGAAGCGTAGGCGATTCCTGGATGACCCAGTAAAACGCATAGTAAAAAGCATAGTAAGCGGTTCGTTCTCATGTTGTTTTTTTTGATTGTAAATAAAAGATTAAATTATAATTGAATTGAAGTGGTTTTCTCAATTTCACTTTCTTCTATTTCCAATCTTACTGAACGAACCCCTGATCCTTACCCGGTGGGTATCGGCAGCGTTTGCCGGCGTTTCCAAAGAAGTAAGTATAGGTATGCTGGCAGGAAATGTATAGGAATATCTAAGGCCGTTAGTGCCCGGGAAGATTTGATGGGTAAAAGAGCCAGCTTAACAAAATACTAAAATAGAATCAGGTCTGCTAAGCCGTTCCAAGCAGTATCTTCGATCAATGCAATTTTAAAAACTACTGGAAATACACGCTCAGGCACTGCCATTGTTTGGCAGGCATTTTTCTGGTTTGGTATAAAAAAGCTGAATTTAACTTTTCAAACGATAGCAAGCCGGAAAGAAATCATGTTGATGGCACTGTTAAGACCTGCCTTTGAATACTTCAATAAGTATAGCCATCCGGTTTCACAATATTGTGAAATAAATTACCGGAGGTGTCCTGTTCTGTCCTGTTTGAAGTAAAACATCTTTATTGCCAATCATGAAAATGCAGAAACTTTGCTTTCTGTTTTTTTGGGATCAGTCCGTTTGCCGAAAGAATTTGAAAAAAAACGCCACGGCCGCCAGCGGGTCTTGCGTGATCTTGCCGGCCTCTGCCGGGAGAAGTGAGGGAGGAAAACAAAGAAGTACGATCATACCCGCAGTGCCCGGGGAGATGACTAAATCTTTAGTCATCCTCCCGGGCACTGCGGGTATTCAACGAATAAGCTTACTGGCAATAAGCCTACCGGGTGATGAGCAGCTTGGCCGTTTTGCCGGTTTTGCCCCCTTGTACCCGCACCACGAACACGCCCTGGGGCAGGTGGGCTACCGAAAGGCCCACTTCCCGGGGG
>CADCTQ010000600.1 GCA_902805615.1 uncultured Cytophagales bacterium | reverse complement strand
ACCTTTACGACCCTGATCTTACTCCTGATGGCCCTCTCCTCCCCCGCCCAGACCACGCCCAAAACCAAGCCCTTCCGCATCGGCGTGGCCGGCCTTACCCACACCCACGTGCACTGGATCCTGGGCCGGGCCAAGCAGGGCGACATTGAGATTGTGGGCATTGCCGAACCCAACCGCGACCTGGCGACGCGGTTCCTCAAGCAGCACGGCCTGCCCATGACCCTGGTGTACAACACGCTGGATGAAATGCTCACCAAAGCCAAACCCGAGGCGGTTACGGCCTTCAACTCCATTTACGGCCACCTGGAAGTCGTGCAGGCCTGCGCCCCGCGCGGCATCCACGTAATGGTGGAAAAGCCCCTGGCCGTCAGCCTCGACCACGCCCGGCAGATGGAAGCCCTGGCCCGGAAGCACAAAATTCACCTGCTCACCAACTACGAAACCACCTGGTACGGCTCCAACCACCGGGCCTACGAGATGATCCACGGGGAAAAAGCCATCGGGGAGCTGCGCAAAGTGGTGGTGCACGACGGCCACCAGGGCCCCAAGGAGATCGGCGTCAACCAGGAGTTCCTGGCGTGGCTCACCGACCCCGTGCAGAACGGCGGCGGGGCCCTCATTGACTTCGGTTGCTACGGCGCCGACCTGATTACCTGGCTGATGAAGGGCGAAAGGCCGCTGTCGGTGACGGCCGTCACCCAGCAGATCAAGCCCGACGTGTACCCCAAGGTGGACGACGAAGCCACCATCCTGCTCACCTACCCGCGGATGCAGGGCGTCATCCAGGCCTCCTGGAACTGGCCCCACGCCCGCAAGGACATGGAAGTGTACGGCCAGACGGGAACCATTTTCGCCCTCAACCGCGACCAGATGCGGGTGCGGCTCAGCGAGAAAGAACCCGAAAAACAAGTGACGGCGCCGCCGCTCAAAACGCCCCACGACGACCCGTTTGCCTACCTGGCGGCCGTGGTGCGGGGCGAAACCAAGGAGGAAGACCTTTCCTCGCTGCACACCAACATGATCGTGGTGGAGATCCTGGAAGCCGCCCGGCAGTCGGCGCGGGAAGGCAAGACGGTGCACCTGAAAGGACAGTAGCCGATCAGCCGATAACCCTGGCCTACGCCCCGCCCGTTAAAAGCCGGTAGAGAAGACCATCGGCAGCAAAACGACATGGAAAGCACGGATACGCAGGTTGGGGACTACCAGATTACCCGCATTCTGGTGACGAGGGGAATGCATTCGGTGTACGAGGGAATGCACGCCCCCCTCCGCCGTCCCGTGCTGGTGGAAACCAACGCCCTGGGCGCCGTGCCCGGCATGGCCGGCCTCCTGCTCGACCGGGCGGCGGCGCTGGCCAAGCTGCACCACCCGGCCATTGCCACGCTCCTCGATTACCGGGTGGTTGGCACCACGCATTACTTCATCAGCGAATACCCGGGCGGCGTTACCTTGCAGGAGTACCTGCAAACCCTCCAGATGCCCCTGCCCGACCGGGAGTGTTACGCCCTGTTTAACCGCATCCTCGAAGGATTTGCGTACCTGCACCGGCAGCAGGTGGTGCACGGCCAGGTGCACCCGGCTTTCATCGTGCTGCTGCAAGAAGGGGGGGTACGAATAACCGGCCTGGGCACCGCGGACCTGCCACCAGAAAACGGCCTGGCTAGTACCCCGCTGCCCGCCGCGTCGCGGGACGCGTACACCCCGCCCGGGTCGGCGGGCCGGCAAGGGCGAACGGCGGCCGACGTGTACGCCCTGGGCATTCTCTTGCAGGAAATGCTGCTCGGGCCACCGGCGGCCCCCGACCGGCAGGAAACCGGCAAAACCCCTTACCTGCCCAGCGCGGTGCACGCCGTCATCCGCAAAGCCACCCACCCCGATCCCCGGGAGCGTTTTCCCAATGCCGTTGCGTTCCAGCGGGCGTGGCAGCAGGTGACGACCCTCGCCCCCGAAGCCACTGCGCCCGGAGTGCCGTCCTTGCCGGAAGTCACCCCGGACCCGCTGCCCGGCAAGCGCCGCCGGGGCAAGGCCGCCTCCCTGATCGAGATGCCCCTGCTCCTGCTGGTGCTGGCGCTGGTGATTGCGGCAGGCTTTGCGTTGCGCTGGAAACAACCGGGCGGCGCATCGCCCGTGAGCCAGGCCCGGCCCACCCCGGCCGACCCGGACGAACAGGTTCGCGGCAACCGCGCCGGCGACGCCCGGGATGCGGAGTCAGCAGCGACTTCCGCGGAGGCAATGGCCGGGGAGGCGGAGGGGGAAGCCGAGTTGGTAGACAGTACGGCCCTGCCCCCGGAAGACACGGAAGCGGAGAACGACGAAAATGCGTACGTCAAAGCGGCACTGCGGGAACAGGTAGAAGGCTACTACGCGGCACTGCGGGCCCAGGACACCGAAACCCTGCTCCAATACTTCAACCCGCCGCTCGGGCGTTTCTTCAACGAACGAAACGTGACCGAAACGCAGCTCCGGACCTTTCTGCGGCAGTCGTGGGAGCGCACCCCAGAGGCCCGGCACGACGTAATCTGGAATACGATGCGGTACGGGAAAGACGAGGCCGGCAACCACGTGCTCGACTACTGGATGTACTACCACTACCGCCGGGCCAACCGGGACCGCTGGCGCAAACAAATTGTATTCACCCGCCTGAGGCTGGACCAGAATCTGAAAATCATTGACATGAACGGGCATTAGGCAGCCCCGCGAAAACCCGCTGCCCCCCAAACCCCCATGATCCAAACCGTTTCAATCGTCGGCTGCGGCTGGCTGGGCCTGCCGCTGGGCGAACACCTGCTGGCGCAGGACCTGGCCGTGAAAGGCAGCACCACCTCGCCCGGAAAAATTCCGCTGCTGGCCGCGTCCGGCATTCACCCGTTCCTCCTTTCGCTGCAACCCCAACCGGCCCCCGGGCAGTTGGGTGAATTACACGAGTTGCTGGACGCCGACCTGCTGGTCATTGACATTCCGCCGGGGGTGGAAAAGCAGGGTCCGTCCTTTCACCCGGACCAAATCCGCTCCCTCATTGCACGCCTGCCGGATTCCCCGGTGAAAAAGGTGATCTACGTCAGTTCCACCTCCGTGTACCCGGAAGTAAACCGGGAAGTGGACGAGGCCGAGCCCCTGGCGGGCCACGACCCCGTAAGCACCGCCATCCTGCAAGCCGAAGCGGCCGTGCGGGGCTCGGGCCGCGACTGGGTGATTCTCCGGTGCGGCGGCCTGATGGGGTATAACCGCATCCCGGGCAAGTACGTGGCCGGCAAAAAAGACCTGCGTACGGGCGACGTACCCGTCAACTTCGTGCACCGCGACGACGTGGTGGGCATTATCTGGGAGATCATCCGGCAGGACGTGCGCAACCAGGTGTACAACGTGGTGACGCCGCTGCACCCGAAGCGGCGGGAGGTGTACGCCCGGAACGCGGCCGACTTGGGTTACGCCCTGCCCGAATACGCCGACGGCCCCGTGCCCGACCACAAGGTGGTGAGCTGCCGCAAACTGGTGCGGGAGCTGCCATACGCCTTCCGGTACGCAGACCCGTTGTCTTTCCCTTACACACCTTCGTGACTGCGGTTGTCGTTGAGGATCAGCCCTAAGAAATGTGGCTTCATTCGGCAAAACCGTTTCGCTTTTGCCCAAATAATCCTTACCTTTGCGACCTATTTTGCGAAAACTCTAATAAATCACCATGTACGCAATAGTTGATATCGCAGGTCAGCAGGTTAAAGTCCAAAAAGACCGGTTCATTTACGTAAACCGCTTGAGCGGTGAGCCCGGCGCTGCCCTGACGTTTGACAAGGTGTTGCTTGTCGACAATGGCGGGGAGATCTCAGTAGGCTTGCCTACGGTCTCGGGAGCCACCATCAGTGCCAAAATTCTCGAACACGTGAAAGGCGAAAAAGTGATCGTGTTCAAGAAGAAAAGAAGAAAGGGGTACCGCAAGAAGAACGGTCACCGGCAAAGTTTAACCAAAGTTTTAATCCAGGACATTACGCTTTAATCATAGACGGAAATGGCACACAAAAAAGGAGCTGGTAGTTCCCGCAACGGCCGGGAATCGCACAGCAAACGCTTAGGCGTAAAAGTTTTCGGTGGACAAGCTGCCAGGGCGGGCAACATCATCGTGCGTCAGCGCGGTACCCAGCACCACCCGGGCGTGAACGTAGGAATGGGCAAAGACCACACCCTGTTTGCCCTGGTTGACGGCCAGGTGATCTTCAAGAAAGGCTTCAAGAACCGTTCCTTCGTATCGGTGCAGCCCTTCGAAGTTGCCGCTGCCGTAGCTGCCGAGTAAAGGCACCTTCTCCTCATCTTTCAAAAGCACAAATGATCCGTTTGTGCTTTTTTTTGTGCCCGCTGCAACCAAAACCCGGCAGCCGGTTGTTTTATACCCGGATGCCAAGGATGAGACGGATCATCGGAGGATATTTGATTGACGGTGAGGCAGTCGCTTTCAAGCAAATCCATACTTTCCACTTTGTATCCGTTTGATTACCGGATTCCGCTCCCAAACCCCTAACCACGTTTGCCATGTCAACCAAATACGTCAACCTCTACACGGAGGCCAACCCCAACCCGAACTCGATGAAGTTCGTGCTGAACTACCTGATTGTTCCGGACAACACCAGCTTCGACTTCCCCGACGCCGGGAGTGCGGCCGGCTCTCCCCTGGCTACGGCCCTGTTCGAAAACTTTCATTACGTGAAGCGGGTATTCTTCATGAACAACTTCCTGACGGTTACCAAGGCCGAGGAGGTTTCCTGGGAAGCCGTGCTGGGCGAACTCAAAACGTTCATCCGCGCGTACATGGAGGCCGACCAGCCCATCTTCACCACCGAGAAAATTGACGAACTGAAGCACGAAGCCAACGGCGAACAGGACGATGAGATGGTGCAACGCATCAAGCACCTGCTCGATGAATACGTCCGGCCGGCGGTGGAATCGGACGGTGGTGCCATCAATTTCCACTCCTACAACGAGGGGGTTGTGAAGGTTCTCTTGCAAGGTTCTTGCAGCGGATGTCCCTCTTCCACCCTCACGCTGAAGGCAGGTATTGAAAATCTGCTAAAAAGAATGATTCCGGAAGTGAAAGAAGTGGTCGCCGAAGGCGTATAATTCCTCCCGGACGGAGCACCATTTCCGTAGTATTACCCTGATCAACAAGCATTTACAAGGCCGCGGCCACGCTTCCCTCCTTCCCGGGGAGAAGCTGGTACCCGCGGCTTTTTTATTTATAAATTCATTACTAACAGATGTAGGAAACAGGCTAAAAATTGCATAAAATTTTGTAAAATGCATATTAAACTAGTGGTATGATTTGCCCTGAGCGCCAAGGGTGCCAGCTTATTCTGCCAACTCGTTGTTTTTATGAATTTTAGCAAATTTCTCCACCAGTCGCTGGTGGCTTCTGTGTTTCTGATCCAAGTTCCTGTTTGCGCCAGTGAAGTCTTTTCTCCGGCCCCTGCGCCTTCAGCTACATCCCAGGAAGTTTTAAAGAAACGCCGCACGTACGAGCCGCAAATTGATTTAATCTTACAGGATTGCGAACTGAGCAACGCCACGCGGGAAAAAGTAAACAAGGGAATCCGGTTCCTCTACGACTTCTACGCCAACCGGCTGGAGTACGATTTCAACCGCGAAGTAGTGGTCAAGATCCGGATCTTCGGCAGTGCCGATTCGTACCGCAATTACCTGGATGCGCACTACCCGCTCATTCCCAAAAACTGGGTGGGCGTGTACCTGTCGAGCGTAAACGAGATCCTGGTGAGCCTGGAACCCGACGAGAAATCTTTTTACCAGAACATCTTCCACGAGACGAGCCACCTGCTGCTTTCCAGCCGCATCAAGAACTGCCCCAACTGGGTAAACGAAGGCTTGGCCGAATACTTTGAGTACATGGAAGTAACCGACGCCGGCGTGGTGGTAAGGCCGCAACTGGTAAAAGACCGCCGGACCAAGCGCTGGCTCACGGCCAAAAACCTCCCCGACGTGTTCTCTTCGTTCGGCTGGTCGAACCGCGACTGGAATACGGCCGACGGCAACTCGGAAAGCGACGAACCCCGGACCATTGCCTGGTCGGTGGCTTCCTTCCTGATGTCGAGCGACCGGGGCGTTGCGTTCCTGCAACACCTGATCCCGTACCTGTCCAAATACCCCGGCGACTCCAAAGCTTCGCTGCGGGCCATTGACAGCTACTACCCGGGCGGACGGCGCCAGTTCGAGAAAGACTGGAAGCAATGGGTGGCGCAGCCCCGCAAAGAACACCACATCACCGTGCCCCCCGCCGACGACAGCCGCACGGCCTCCTTCATCAAGAGCCTCTTCGGCTAGGCCGGCAGACGCGGGTACTGGCAGCGATAAAATGCAGAAGCCGGCCAATGGCCGGCTTCTGCACGTTTGGTTCCCCTCTTCACGGGTTATCTTGATACAGATATGAACCGGAGAGCACGCAATTGATTGAATACAACGATTCAATGATCAAATAGACATCCTCCTATTCATCAGTTTCATCAGGTAAATCCTGGTATTATTCGATGGATACCACTTCAATGTCGAAAATAAGCGGCGAGTAGCCCGGAATGCCCTGGTTTCCCTGCTCGCCGTAGCCTTGGCTGGAAGGCACAAAAATCACGCCTTTTTCTCCCTGTTTCATGCCGCGAATGGCTTCCTCAACCCCCTTGATGGCCCGGCCCGAGCCCATCACAAGGCTGCTGGTGGAATTGGCGGGGGCAAAGTTGCGGCCGTCAATGAAGCGGCCCCGGTACTTGAAGTTCACTTTTTGCTCGTTCTTAATGGCCGACCCCGGCCCCTCCTGGCTTTTATAGTAGTACGCGCCGGGGGCACCGGCTAAGGGCAGCAGTTTGGCCGGGTCCAGTTTCAGCGTATCGGTGGCAAACACCCGCAGCGCCTGGTCTTCGGTGCGCACCGCCACGAGTTCCACGTCAAACTTGAGGGCCGTGTAGGGCGGCAGATTTTGCAGGTTTGCGTACCCGTAGCCCAGCGAAGACGGAATGAGCAACTTAGCTCTTTCGCCTTCCCGCATCACGGCAATGCCGTCGTTAAACCCGGTAATCACGCTCCCGCCGTTCACCGCGAATACCAGCGGCCGGTTGCCGGCCCGGCTCGACCGGTCGAACAGAAAATCGTCGGTCAGGCGCCGGCCCTCGTAATGCACGTACACCTGGCTGCCCGTCCCGGGCTGCGTACCTGACGGGTTCTCCTGCGTTTTGATGTAATGCACGCCTAAGGATGTTTCCTGGGCCGTGTAGTTGCTGTCACGCAGAAATGCCTGAATCTGTTGCTCGTTTTCCTTGACGTACTTGTCGGCTTCATTTTCGGGCTCCTTGAGGCAGGCCTGCCCCAGCAGGGCAACGGCTGCCATTGCCACTAAACTTATTCTTCGGTTCATCAGCACTTGGTTGGATTAGGTAAAATGGTTGATTATTGTAACGACACAACTGGCAGCCGGAAGGTTGCAGCTTCATTCTAATAACGAAAAAAAGGGTCAGCTTAGTTGATCTTTGTACTGGGGAAGCAGCTGGATGAATTTCTGCACCGTTTCTTCGAGGCTCAGGTAAGAGGTACCCCCGGCCGCGTTCTTGTGGCCGCCGCCCTCAAAATGCTTGCGGGCAAAGTCGTTTACCGAGAAGTCGCCTACGGAGCGGAGGGAAAGCCGCACGCTGCCTTCGCGTTCCGTCATGAGCACGGCCATCACAATGCCTTCAATGGACAGGCCGTAGTTTACGAGTCCTTCCGTGTCGCCGGTTTGCGACTGGAAGCGGTGCAATTCCTCGGTGGATACGGCAAAATAGGCCGTGTGGTATTCGCGCAGCACCACCAGCTTCTCGGAGAGGGCGTAGCCCAGGAAGCGGAGCCGGTCTTCGGTCTGGTTGTCGTACACGAGCCGCTGCACCTTGTTGGTCTGCACGCCCAGTTCGATCAGTTCGGCGCTGATGAGGTGCACCTTTTTGGTGGTGTTGGGGTGGCGGAACGAGGCCGTATCGGTCATGATGCCCGCGTAGATGCACTCCCCGATGGAAGGGTCAATGTAGGAGAGTTCGCCCAGGGCTTCAATGAGTTCGAAGATGAGCTGGCAGGTAGCGGCCGCGCCGGTGTCCCAGAATTCGAAGTCGGCAAAATGCTCCGGGGCCAGGTGGTGGTCAATCATCACTTTGACGCCTGGGGCATTCTTGATGAGGCCGCCCAGCGTTTCGATGCGGCTGAGCACCGAGAAATCGAGGCAAAAGATAACGTCCGCTCCCTCAATCGCCGCGGCGGACCGCGCCTCGTTGCCCTCATTGAATACAATCACCTCGTCGTTGCCGGGCATCCAGTGCAGGAAACGCGGGTAATCGGTGGGGGTAATCACCTGCACCCGGTGGTTCTTCTTCTTCAGGTAGCCCGCCAGGCCCAGCGACGATCCCAGCGCATCCGCATCGGGTTTGGGATGGGTGGTGATTACGATGTTGCGGGGCGAACTGATGAGTTGCCGGAAAGCTTCCAGGTTTTGCATTAGCAGCGGGGGAAGGCGAAGTAGACAAACATGGGCAATCTCTGGATCATGGCCTTGGTGGTAAGCCTGCAAAATTCCGGAGAAAAAAGCGTACAAACAAGCGTTTGCCCGGAGGGGGAAAGTTTAGGCGCCGCCTTAGGTTTTTCGGGGAACGGGCTTAACTTTGCCCACCATCAGTATACCCATTATGGCAGGAAACAGAACTTTTACCATGATTAAGCCCGACGCTGTGCAGGACGGCAACAGCGGCGCCATCCTGAAGATGATCGAGGAAGCAGGCTTCCGCATCGTAGCCCTCAAGAAGACGCAGCTTTCTTCGGAAAGAGCCGGGCAGTTTTACGAAGTGCACAAAGAACGGCCTTTTTACGGGGACCTCTGCCGCTACATGTCGTCAGGGCCGATCTTTGCCGCCATCCTCGAAAAAGACAACGCCGTGGCTGACTTTCGCAAGCTGATCGGGGCCACCAACCCGACCAACGCCGAAGAAGGCACGATCCGCAAAAAATTCGCCAAGTCCATCGAAGCCAATGCCGTACACGGCTCGGACTCCGACGAAAACGCCGAAATCGAAGGCAGCTTCTTCTTCTCCCGGTTCGAAAGGTTTTAATTACCTTGAACCCGAAAGGGGTCGAACACCCGAAAGGTTTTGGAAACCTTTCGGGTGTTCGACCCCTTTCGGGTTTATTATTTTGCTAGTCCTCCTTCCCGTGCTGCTTGGCCCGGCGCGTCACCACGGTGGCAATCACCACCGCCACGATCATAATCAGGAAAGTGCCGAAGAAAGCGTAGGTGAAGCTGGGCCGCACCCGGCCCTGGGTGCTGCACCCCGCAAGCAGGACGAACAGCAGGGACAACAGAGACGCGCCGAAAGGAAAAATGTGCCGGAAAATCGGTTTCATGGTTTGTGTAGGTGTAGGTTATAGCAGGTTTACAATGCTCTCCATGCTCATGCCCCGGGAGCCTTTGATGAGGATGTGCGTGTGCTCAAAAGAGTGGTCCATCAACCAATTGTTCAGCGAAAACTTGTCAATGAAGTAATAGGCTTTGGGGTTGGCCGCCACGGCCTGCTGCATGTACTTGCCGCACAGCAGTACGTAGTCGAATTTTCCCCGGGCCACTACCTCGCCGATACGCCGGTGCTCGGCCGCACTGTCGTCGCCTAGTTCGTACATGTCTCCCAGCACCACCGCCTTTTTGGGCGCCTGCACCGTCATGAAGTGCTCCAGCGAAGCCTGCATGGACGTGGGATTGGCATTGTACGCATCTAAATAAATGGTGTTGGTCCCTTTGGTCACCACTTGGGAACGATTGTTTGCTGAAACGTAATTGGCAACCGCTTCGTTGGCTTTGCCGGCCGGCACGCCGAAATATTTTCCGATGCAGAGGGCGGCGGCAATGTTCTCGAAGTTGTGCGCCCCGGCCAGGTGCGTGGTTACTTTCTCCCCGTTTTCGTCGCGGTACACTACCAGCGGCGAGGCTTCCAGCAACTGGCAGTGGTAGAAGTCGCCGGCCGCCGGGTAGGTTACCGGGTCGCCGAAACGTTCCGCCATCGGGCGCAGGGTCTCGTTCTGCGAATTGACGAACACCACCGCCTCGTGGTCGTGCAGGAAGTCGTAGAGTTCGCCCTTGCCGCGCTTCACGCCGTCAATGCCGCCGAAGCCTTCCAGGTGGGCCCGGCCAATGTTGGTGATGACCCCGTGCGTGGGTTCGCAGATTTCGACCAGTTCCTTGATGTCGCCTATTTTGTTGGCGCCCATTTCAATAACGGCCATCTCCACGTCGTTTTTGAGGGAGAGCACCGTCAGCGGTACGCCGATGTGGTTGTTGAGATTGCCCCGGGTGGCGTAGGTGCGGTACTTCTGGCCCAGCACGGCCGCAATCAACTCTTTGGTGGTCGTCTTTCCGTTGGAGCCGGTGATGCCGATCACGGGCATCTTCAACTGGTGGCGGTGGTGGTTGGCCAGGGCTTGCAGGGCCCGCAGGGAGTCGTCCACCAGCAGGTATTCGTCGTCGTTGAGGGCGTAGGCGGGTTCATCCACCACTACGTACCGGGCCCCTTTTTCGAGGGCTTCCCGGGCAAAGCCGTTGCCGTTGAAGTTGGGTCCCTTGAGGGCGAAAAACAAACAGCCGGGTTCGATCTTCCGGGTATCCGTGGAAACGGACGTGGAGGTCAGGTATTTGCGGTACAGTTTATCGAGGTCCAGGTTCATGGCGAGGGAATAAATGGGTGCAAAGATAGGACAAACGGTTTCGCTTTGGCCTACATCCGCAAATGTGGGCCAGAACTTGTAATTTTAATAGGAAAGATGCGCAAAAAGGCGGCGCCGGGCGAAAGCTAAACAATCCGGCCCGCTTTTCGATTGATACACACGGGAAAAGCCACCCGTAACGCCGGACCTCCGGATAATCCATGAGACAACACGCGGTTACCATTACCATTGCCTGCCTGCTGCTCCTGCCGGTGCTGGCGCCGGCGCAACCTTTCCAGTTCAAACGGGAGCCGATGGTGCCGGTCCTGTACGGCACCGACACGCTGGCCAACCCCTGGACGGGCGGCCTCAACGCCCCGCAGTTTTCTTCCCTCCAAGTGAACGGTGACCCCGTGGCGGACCTTGTGGTCTTTGACCGCAGCACCAACCACCTGACCGTATACATTGCCCAAAAACGGGGGAACGGCTATTTCTACCGCTACGCCCCGGAGTACGCTTCGCTGTTCCCGCCCCTGAAGGACTGGGTGCTGCTGGCCGACTACGACGGCGACGGCCGCAATGACTTGTTCACCAGCACGGAGGGCGGCATTAAAGTGTACCGCAACGCACCGGCTGGCAATGGGCTGGCCTGGGAACTGGTGTCGGAACAGTTGCAAACGGTAGGCTACACGAGCAACGTGAACCTGTACGTGTCGGCCACCGACATTCCGGCCATCACCGACGTGGACGGCGACGGCGACCTGGACGTACTGACGGCCGACCCCACGGGGCATTCGGTGGAGTGGCACCAGAACCTGAGCCAGGAAAAGTACGGCCACGCCCGCACGCTGGAGTTCCGCCGGGCCACCACCTGCTGGGGCAACTTCGAGATCGAGGAGGGCTGCGGCGGCTTCGTGCTGGATGCCTCCTGCGACAACCGCCGTACGCCCGGGGGCCGCATCAAGCACACGGGCCTCTCGCTGCTGGCCGTGGACCTGGACGGCAACGGCGCGAAGGACCTGCTCGTGGGATCGGTGTCTTGCGACAAGATCGCCGGGCTCCTCAACGGGGGCACCGCCACGGAGGCCCGCATCACGCAGGTGCTGCCCGACTTCCCGGCCAGCAACCCGGCCCGGGTGAACGCTTTCCCGGCCGCGTTCTACGAAGACGTGGACTTCGACGGGAAAAAGGATTTGCTGATTGCGCCCAACGTGACGTTCAACGAAGGCAACCGGATTGACTTCCGGCAGTCGTCGTGGCTATTTACCAACACGGGCACGGCCGAAAGACCCAACTTTACGTTCCGCCAGACGGACTTTCTCCAGGACCGCACCCTGGACCTGGGTGACCAGTCGGCCCCCACGCTGGGAGACTACGACGGGGACGGCGACCTCGACCTGCTGGTGGGCCACCAGGGCTACCCCGTGAACGGGCAGTTGCTGGCTTCGCTGCACCTGTTCGAAAACGTGGGCACGATCCGCACGCCGGCCTTCCGGCTGGTCACCGACGACTACCTGGGCCTGGCCGCCCTGGGGTGGTCGCACCTGAAACCGCAGTTTACCGACCTGAACGGCGACCAGGTGCCCGACCTGGTACTCGTCAATACGTACAACAACGGCCTCAATACCGACATCAAGTACTGGCTCAACGCGGCCTCCCGCCGGCAGCCGTTCCGCTTCGGGTCGACGGCGTTCCGCACGCTGCCGCTCAACCTGCGCATGGGCGATACGCCTTTCTTCTACGACCTGGACGGGGACGGCGATTCGGATGCGCTGCTGGGCCGGAACCTGGGGGAACTGCAATACTTCCAGAACACGGGCAGCCGCACCAACCCGGCCTTTACGCTGACTAACCCGGCGTTCGGCGGCATCCCCACGGACCCGTTCGAACGCAGCATGGCCCCGCTGGTCGCGGACCTGGACGGCAATGGCCGGCCCGACCTGCTGACGGGCAACCGGCAGGGCTTTCTCCGCGCCTTCACCGACCCCAGCCTCGCGCCCAATGCGGTCTTTCGCGCCGACACCAACCTGGTCGCCGACTCGCTGAGCGGCGCGTTCACCTACGCCAAACTGGGCGGCACCCTCATCCCCACCGCCGGCGACCTCACCCGCGACGGGCTCCCGGACCTGGTGCTCGGTTCGGCTTCGGGCGGGCTGGTGCTGCTCAGGAACGTGGGCAACGGCGGCAATCTGATCCCGGGGCCGGGCAACGGAACGACGGCGTGGCTCTACCCCAACCCGGCCAGCAGTTACGTGTACATCACCCCCCGGGAAACGGGCGAAGTTTCTTTCTACAATGCGCTGGGCCAGCGAATGGGCAATACCACCTACGCGGTTGCGGCCGACCGCGAAACGGCCATCGAACTTCCCCCCTGGCCGCCCGGGCTCTACTTCGCCCGCCTCCGCTCGGCCAGCGGTACGCTGGTCCAACGGCTCGTGGTCGCCCGGTAGGTTTTTAGATGTTCGAATGCGCGATGTTCGCGTGGTTGGCGGGGCGGTGCCCGAGTGCCTGAAGGCGGGTAGTCCAGTGGGTGTACTTTCTCCTTGCGCCTTTGCGCTCCCCCTTCCCGTGCAACCCGGCAATCCGCGGGGGAAGTTGGTACGTACGTTTTGGGAACCACCTTTTATTTACCGGGGCAACCCGTCCATTTCATCCCTCCCATGCGTTCATTTCTGAAAATACTGCCGTGCCTGTTCCTTACCACCCTGCTGGCAATCCGTTGCCCGGGCCAGAACAAGCCGGCCGGCCAACCCAACCCATCCACCATGCGCACCGGCATCGTCAACGCTCCCGAGATCAATACGTCCTACGGCTGGCTGAACACCGACCGCAGCTACACCCTCAAAGACTTCCGCGGCAAGATCGTGCTGCTCGACTTCTGGACGTTCGGCTGCATCAACTGCCAGCACATCATCCCCGACCTGCGGCGGCTGGAGCAGGAGTACGCCCGGGAACTAGTGGTGATCGGGGTGCATTCGGCCAAGTTTCAGTCGGAAAAAACCGCCCAGAACATCCGGAAGGCCATCCTTAAATTCGGCATCGAGCACCCCGTGGTGAACGACGCCGACTACCAGGTGTGGCAGGCGTACGGCGTACGGGCCTGGCCCACGGTGGCCCTCGTCTCCCCCGACGGCAAGGTGGTCGGCCAGCGTTCCGGGGAAGGCGTGTACGATGCCGTAAAGCCGCTCATTGACGAACTGATCGGGCAGTACGGCGGCAAGATCAACCGCGAGGTGATGGCCTTCGGGCTCGAAAAGGACAAGGAGAAAAACACTTCGCCGCTGCGCTTCCCCTCCAAAATGGTCGCCGACGAGGCGGGCAACGTCTGGTTTGCCGACAGCGGCAACAACCGGGTGGTGAAGATCGCCCCGGACGGCAAGGTGCTGGAAACCATCGGCAAGGCGGGGGGCGGCTTTACGGACGGCGACTTTGCCGCGGCCGCTTTTTACGAGCCCCACGGCCTGGCCCTGAAGGGCGACCTGCTCTACATTGCCGACACCAAAAACAACGCCATCCGCGTGGCGGACCTCAAGGGCCGGCACGTACGGACGGTGGCGGGCAACGGCAAGATGGGCTACTATTTCATGGGCGACCAGTGGGGCGTGAACGTGCTGCCCAACAGCCCGTGGGACCTCCAGCTGGCCGGCGACCACCTGTACATCGCCAACGCCGGCAACCACCAGGTGCTGCGCATGGACCTCAGGAGCAACGAGGTGTTCCGGTTTGCGGGCACCGGCCGCGAGGCCCTGGCCGACGGTCCCCTGCGCGAAGCCGCGTTTAACCAGCCCAGTGGCCTGGCGCTGGCGGGCAACCTCCTCTACGTGGCCGACCCCGAGGCCAGCGCCGTCCGGGCCATCGACCTCGACGCCGGGCAGGTGACTACGCCGGTCGGCAAGGGGTTGTTTGCGTTCGGGGACCGGGACGGTACCGCGGACGAAGCGCTGTTGCAGCACTGCGTGGGGCTGGCCCACCGGGACGGCAAACTCTACATCGCCGACACCTACAACGGGAAGGTAAAAGTGCTGGACCTGGCGAAGGGACGGGTAAGTACCCTGGTGGCGGGCCTCAACGAACCCAACGACGTGCTTTTCGTCGGGGACGAAATGTGGGTCTCCGACACCAACAACCACCAACTGTTGAAGATCAACCTCCGCACCAGCGAGAAAAAGACCGTGGAGGTGAAGCCGGAGACGGCCGACATCAGGCGTTAAACCCGAACCGGCATCTTCCGTCTCCCACTCAGTGGCGTACGTTCACTTCCCGGGCAAACAACAAAAAACCCCACGGCTCGCGTGGGGTTTTTTTATTGATTTGCTCTTGATCTGCCCGGGGTGTTACAGTGCCCTGCGGCCGGCAACGATCCGGATCAGAATTGCGATGATTGCCAGCACCAGCAGCACGTGGATGAAACTACCCACTGCTTCGCCAAATCCAATATAGCCGACCAACCAAAGAATGATCAGTACAATGGCTACGATATTTAATATGCTTCCCATAGTTGTCAGTTGGTTATAAATAGGGTTTTTACCGAACAAAGAGGCGAATAAAACGCTTGAAGCTGAATTATATTTCGAAAACGATGGAGCACGCCTTGTGCCCGCTCCCATCCTGCGCTCTTTGTTTTATCTTATTTTTGAATATTTGTACGGTAAGCATTTGAATTGGTTGTGGAAAATTCCCATCTTCTCGGTGCTTTTAGAAGCGTGTAAACCCACAACCCCGTCCGTACTTCCGTTTATGCCCCTTTCCCTGCAACAACAAGCTCCTGATTTTGCGCTCCCTTCCACGGCCGGCGACGTTTTCAAACTCTCGGAAACCTTTCGCAACAAACCCTGCGTCCTGTACTTCTACCCCAAAGATTTCACGCCCGGCTGCACCAAGGAAGCCTGCGCGTTCCGCGACCAGTTTGCTGAATTCCGGGGGCTTAACATTGACGTGGTGGGCATCAGCCGCGATGACGTAAGAACGCACCTGCGCTTCAAGGAAACGTACCGGCTGCCGTTCGAGTTGCTGGCCGACGAAAAGGGCGAAGTGGCCTCCCTCTACCAGGCCAACATCCTGTTCCTGCCCCTCACGCGGCGGGTCACCTACCTGCTCGACCGCAACCACCGCGTGGCGGCCGTGCACGAAGACATGTTCGGCGCCCAGAAGCACATTGCCGCCATGATCGAGGCCGTCAAAAAGAAAAAGTAGCCCGAAAGATTTGCGGACGGGAACGGATTTTTATCCATCATTTCGGCAGAATTTTCTATTTTCCCAATTCCAAAAGATTACCAAACCACCATGCTCCAACCCGGACAATCCTATCGATACGCGTTTTCGTTCAACCAGGCAGACGTTGAGGCATTCGCCCGACTGACCGGCGATACCAACCCGCTCCACCTCGACGCCGAATACGCCGCCCATACGGCCTTCCGGCGCCCCATCATGCACGGCTTGCTGGGCGCCAGCGTATTCTCCAAAGTGCTGGGGACTATTTTTCCGGGGGAAGGCACCGTGTACCTCAAACACGAAATTGAATTTACCCAGCCCATGTACGTAGACGTCCCCTACGAAGCCGTGGTAACCATCAAGGAACTGGGCGAAAAGTTCACGGCCAAGATCGAAACGCTCATCCTGGAAAAGGAAACGGGCAAAGTGACCATCAACGGCGAGGCGCTGGTCATGAACCGCCAGAAGGTGCCCCGCATCAAAGTATAGCCCCGGGGTTCCCCCAAAAAGAAAGGCGCGGAGTTGATCCGCGCCTTTCCTTTTTTTGATGGATTTCGTTCGTTGCCCTCGTTTTGGATGATAGTACACTGATTGATTATGATGGTTATGATTTATTATGATCTTTTCTTCTATTCCGCTTCCCTTTAAAATCAGTCCCAATCATAATCATCATAGCCAATCAGTGTACCCCCGCTATGAGAAGAAGTTCTTGAAAATGTCGTTGAAGAACGCAAATACCATCAGGCTCAGCAGGATGACCATGCCTACCTTCTGGGCTACTTCGAGGAACCGCGTGGACGGGCTGCGGCCCGATACGATTTCGTAGGTGAGGAACATCACGTGGCCGCCGTCAAGGGCGGGGATCGGCAGAAAGTTCATGAAGGCCAGGATCATGGACAGCAGCGCCGTCAGCGACCAGAAGCGTTCCCAGTCCCAGGTGCTGCCGTAAATCTGGGCAATGCCGATGGGGCCGCTCAGCGACTCGGAGGCCGACACTTCGCGGCGGAAAATTTTGCCGAAAGCCCGTACATTGTCCACCACCACCCCGAAAGCCGTGCTGGGGCCTTCCTGCATGGCCATGCCGAAAGTATAATCCACGTGCTCCCACTTGAGGGGCAACTTGGGTACGATCCCGATGTAGCCGCGGGGTCTGTCTTTGCTTTTCTTCTCGCCCGGAAAAGGCTTCACTTTGACCCGCGTCGCCACCGTTTGCATCCCGGCCAACGCGCCGTTGACCGAGTCGGGCCGCTCAATCTGGAGCGTAACCGTCTGGTTCACACTCTTGTTGATCATCGCCTGAAACTCGTGGTAGAACTTGACGGGCTGGCCGTTGACGCTCAGGATCCGGTCGCCGGGCTTGATGTCGGCAAAGTAAGCCGGCACGGTGTCGGGTTGGGCTTCCAGGCCGATTTTCCGCAGAAACGCGTGGAAGGCTCCCGGGCTCACCTCGGGCTGTTGCACGTTGCCGACCGTGAAGGGCGTAGCCGGGTACGGATCAATGTAGCGGTTCTTGTTCTTGTTGATTACGCCGATGAGGCTGTTGGGAATGTCCACCGTGACCGTATCGTTGCCGCGCACCACCGTGTAGTAGTTGTCCCGGCCGAGCAGGACTTCCTTGCCCATCACGTCGTGGAAACTGTCGTACGGCTCCCCGTTGATGCGGATGATGCGGTCGAAGGTGCGCAGGCCGATCTGCTGGGCGTAGCTGTGCGCCACGATGCCGTGCTGGGCCTGGTTGCTGGGCAGGTAGTCGCGGCCGAACATGTACAGCAGGATGACGAAAATCACGATGCCCGTGATCACGTTCACGATGATGCCGCCCATCATCACGATGAGCCGCTGCCAGGCGGGCTTGGCCCGGAATTCGTAGGGCTGCGGCTCCCGGCCCAGGTATTCGGTATCCAGCGATTCGTCAATCATGCCGGTTATTTTCACGTAGCCGCCCAGCGGAACGGCGCCGAGCGAATACTCGGTTTCGCCCATTTTGAAGCCAAATATCTTGGGCGGGAAGCCGATGGAATACTGCTCCACGCGCATCCCGAACAGTTTGGCGGTTAACAGGTGACCCAACTCGTGCAGCCCCACCAGAATTGACAGGCCCAGGATCAACTGACCGGCCATCACTAAAACATCCATATCGAACGGTTAAATTATTACGGTAAAGTGTCAGATTTCCCGGAGACGCGCAGCAGGTTGCTTCTCTATACAACGCCCGCGCAGCCCGTTAGTGTTCAAAAATTTCATTTAAATCTATCTCCAGCCCCGGCAGTACGCCGGCCCCGTCCACCCTGCCCAGCGGCAGCGCCGGCGGATCAGGTTGGGCCGGCGTGTACACGTACACCTGTCCGGCTTCCGGGTCAATCAGCCAGCCCAGGCGGCAGCCGTTTTCCACCCATTCCCGCATCTTGTTTTTCAGGTCCCACACTGAGTCGGACGGCGACTTGATCTCGGCCACGAAGTCGGGACAGATGCGGGCAAACTTCTTGCGGTTCGCTTCCGGTATCGTCTCCCACCGATCCTTACTGATCCATGCCACATCTGGCGCCCGTACAGCGTCGTTGGGCAACGTAAACCCGCCACTTGATTCAAAGACGATACCCAGGTTTGTCTGGTAATTCCAAATACCAATTCTAATAACCAGACCGGCATTGAATGAACTTGTTTCAGAACCGGAAGGCGGCATAATCAAAATTTCGCGTTTGTTGTTGCGTTCAATGCGTAATTCTTTGTTTGCCACGCAAAAAGCAAAAAATTCTTCGTCGGTCAGTCCACCGGGTTTCAGTGTATCTATCACGAGCTTCTGGCGCATGGGAAGTGCTTTATGGGGAAACAACTAAAATACCAAATTGGTTGCTTCGCCGGCCAAACGCCGGGTTTCCCGGTCTGTTTGAACGTAATCCTCGTAGGCGGGGTGCGCAATATAGGGCACTTTGGCCATACAGGTGGCCACCACATCCGGAATTTCCAGGAAGCCGACCTGCTCCCGCAGGAAGGCCTGCACGGCTACTTCGTTGGCCGCGTTGAGGATGCAAGGCATGTTGCCGCCCTGCCCCAATGCCTGGTAGGCCAGCGACAGGTTCACGAACGTATCGGTGTCGGGTGGCTCGAAGGTCAGCGACGGGTACCTGGTGAAGTCGAAACGGGGGAAGTCGGACGGGAGCCGGTGCGGGAAACCCAACGCGTACTGGATGGGCAGCTTCATGTCGGGCAGGCCCATCTGCGCCTTGATCGAACCGTCTTCGAACTGCACCAGCGAATGGACGATGGACTGCGGGTGCACGACCACCTCGATCCGCGCAGCCTCGACGTTGAACAGCCACCGGGCTTCGATCACTTCCAGGCCCTTGTTCATCAGCGTAGCCGAATCCACGGTCACCTTGGCCCCCATGCTCCAGTTGGGGTGTTTGAGGGCCTGGGCCTTGGTCACGGTGCGGAGGTACTGGCGGTCTTTGCCCCGGAACGGCCCGCCGGAAGCCGTTAGAATGAGCTTTTCGATGGGGTTGTGGAATTCGCCGACCAGGCACTGGAAGATGGCCGAATGTTCCGAATCCACGGGGTAGATGTTGACGCCTTTTTCGCGGGCCAGGCGGGTGACGAGTTCACCGGCCACCACGAGGGTTTCCTTGTTGGCGAGGGCAATGGGTTTGCCGGCGGCCAGGGCGCGGAGGGTGGGTTGCAGCCCGGCGTACCCGACCAGGGCCGTCAGCACCAGGTCCACGGTATCCATTTCCACCACGCTGTTGAGGGCTTTGGGGCCGGTGTACACTTTGACGCCGGCGGGGTCAAGGGCCGCAAACACTTTGTCGTACAGGTCCTCGTTGCCGATCACCACCACGTTGGGCCGGAAGGCGAGGCTCTGCTCGATGAGCAGGTCGGCGTTGTGCTGGGCGGTGAGTACTTCTACCTGGAAGTGATCGGGGTGGGCGGCAATTACCTGGAGGGCCTGGGTTCCGATGGAGCCGGTGGAACCTAAAATGGCAATGCGTTTGGGCGGGGTTTGCGGGGTCATGCAAGGGTAAAATCTACATTTTCATAAACGTCGGCGAGGCGAACCTGGCACGTACCAATCCCAATGGAGGCTTCTTTGTCGCCGGCAAACACGAGGTCCCAGTGGTTGGGCGACTCTTTGCGGTAGCGTTCCACCAGCACCTGCCCGGGAGAAACCAGTACGTACTCCTGCAACGCCGGAATGGTGCGGTAACACTTGAACTTCTCGCCCCGGTCGTACGCCTCGGTACCCGGCGACAATACTTCGATGATTACGGACGGGTTTAAGAAGTAGTCTTTGTGCGATTCGTGAAATTCAACCTTGCCGCAAACGACCGTAACGTCCGGATAGTAATAGCTTTCGCACTCCGGTGCGTACACTTTCATGTCGCTGGGCAGTACCAAACAGCCGCTTTTTCGCAAACAATTACCCAATGCGATTATCAGGTTAGCCACAATGATATTGTGTGCCAAACTTGCTCCTGACATAGCTACAATTTCTCCATGCCGGTATTCTGATTTATGCAGTGCCTTGCGTTCCAGTTCCAGGTACGCTTCGGGCGTTACTTTCGTTTGTACGGGGGCAGCCATTTAAATTAAGCAGACGTTAGCGGAAGACTTTGGACACGATAGGTCAGACCTAAGATACGGAAAAAAGCCCACACGCTTCCCGGACAGGGTTGCAGGATCGGGTTTAAACCCGATCCTACGGAGACTGCATCGCTGATTTTCCGCAGTAGCATGAACATCCCGGCCGCCATTATCCATAGGATAGGGTTTAAACCCTATCCCCTATCCCCGATTCCAATCCCCCACCCGAATCCGGTTCATCCTTCCATCATGCGCATCAAGGTTCAGACCATCCTCCGGTCTCCAGTTTCCAGCGCAGCAGTTCATCCGCCAGGGCCCGGTCGTTGGAAAGGCGCGGCACTTTGTTCTGGCCGCCCAGTTTGCCCTTCGACTTCATGTACTCGCGGAAGGCGTCGGGTTGCAGGGGCGTAATCGCCAGGGGACGCAGGATGTTTCCCGCAATCAGGTCTTCATAGTAAATGTTGAGCTTCTGCAACTGGTCGTCAACGTCTTTGGCAAACGCAGGGAGGTCGGCCGGCATCTTCCCGAACGACACCAGCCACTCGTGGTGCGGCAAGCCCTCCCGCGGGTTCACCTGCGGCGCCACGGTGAATTCGATCAGCTCGGTGCCCGGGTGGCGTTGCACGGCAAACTGCATGGCCTTTTCCACTTCCTCGCCGATCACGTGTTCGCCGAAGGCCGAGATGAAGTGTTTGATGCGGCCCGACACCACGAGGCGGTACGGGTCCTTAGACACAAACCTGACCGTGTCACCGATGGAATAGCCCCACAACCCGGCGTTGTTATTGACGATGAGGGCGTAGTTCTTGCCCAGTTCCACCTCGCCGATGCTCAGGCGGGTCGGGTTGTCGCTGAAATACTCCTCCACGGGAATGAATTCGTAGAAGATGCCCGCGTCGAGCAGCAGCAGCAGGCCCGGCTCGTCTTGTCGGTCCTGGAAAGCGAAAAATCCTTCCGAAGCCGGGAACAGTTCGATGGAATGGATGCGCCGGCCGATGGATTCGAAGAGGCGGGCCCGGTACGGCTCGAAGTTGACGCCGCCGTAGACGAACAGCGAGAAGTGCGGGAAAATGTCTTTGATGGGCCGACCGCCGGTGCGTTCCTGGAGGCGGTCGAAGTACATCTGCACCCACGGCGGAATGCCCGAGATCAGCGACATGTCGGCGTGCAGGGTTTCGTCAATGATCTTGTCGAGCTTCTCCTCCCAGTCCTCAATGCAGTTGGTGGCGTAGCCCGGCTTCTGGTTCGAACGCAGATAGGCCGGCACGTGGTGGTTGACGATGCCCGACAGGCGGCCGGTTTTGATGCCGCCCTTCTCGTCGAGCACGGGGCTGCCGGAGAGGAAGATCAGTTTGCGGTCCAGGAAGTCGGCGTTGCCCGTCTCGTGCACGTAGTTGAGCAGCGCATCCCGGGCGCCGTTGATGTGGTTGGGAATGGAGTCGCGGGTAATGGGAATGTACTTGACGCCGGAAGTGGTGCCCGACGTTTTGGCGAAGTATTCGGGCTTGCCGGGCCACAGCACGCCGGGTTGCCCGCCGATGATCTTTTTGATGTACGGGTCAAACGCCTCGTAGTCGCGGATGGGCACGTGCTTGCGGAAGTCGGCGTGGTTGCGGATGCCGGCAAACGCATGGTCTTTGCCGAAGAGGGTTTGCCGGCCGCCGGCCAGCAGCGCCTGCAAGACCTTCTCCTGCGCCTGCACGGGGTTGCGGGCCCACTGTTCCTGCCGGTGCTGAACCCACGCCGCCAGCGGCTTGCTCAATAAGGATCGAATGCCCATACGTAAAGTTTGCCGGCAAATGTAGTGGTTTCGCCGGTTGTTGAAAATCGCCTGCCGATTCTGCAACGTTGCGTATTTTTGGTCCCCGGAACATGATCAATTACGGATCACGGGTCTCACATCTCACCTCTCCTGTCACTTGTCTCCTATGAACCAGGTTAAATTTACCTTCGTCCTCCTCGTGCTGAGCTTCCTGGCGGGGCTCGGCGGTGCGTTTACCTACCATCATTTCCGGCCGGCGCCCCTGCCGGCGTACGCCAACGACAATCCGCCGGCCTACCGGCGCGTGAACGTGAGCGAATCGTACCCCAAACCGCCGCTGACCGGTGACTTCGTGGCGGCGTCGGCGGCCAGCACGCCCAGCGTGGTCTACATCAAAACGGCGTCCACGTCCCAGGCCCAGTACGACTTCTTCGACTTCTTCTTCGGCGGCGAAGGCCGGCAGCAGAACGTGATCAGTTCGGGCTCGGGCGTGATCTACTCGGCCGACGGCTACATCGTGACCAACAACCACGTGATCGAAAATTCCACGCGCATCGAGGTGATCCACAACCGCCGCTCCTACGAAGCCAAGCTGGTCGGCACGGACCCCTCCACGGACCTTGCCGTGCTCAAGATCGAGGGCAAGAGCCTGCCGGCGGCCAGGCTGGGCCGTTCGCGGGAGGTGCAGGTGGGCGAATGGGTGCTGGCGGTGGGCAACCCGTTCAACCTCGAATCCACGGTGACGGCCGGAATCGTCAGCGCCAAGGGCCGCAACATCAACATCCTCAGCTCCCAGTTCCCCATTGAGTCGTTCATCCAGACCGACGCGGCCATCAACCCCGGCAACTCGGGCGGGGCCCTGGTCAACGCCCGGGGCGAACTCATCGGCATCAACACGGCCATCCTCTCGCGCACAGGGTCCTACACGGGGTACGGGTTTGCCGTGCCGGTGGACATCGTGGTGAAGACGGTGAAGGACCTCATCCAGTACGGCGAGGTGCAGAAGGCCTTCATGGGCGCCGAAGTGAGCGACCTCAACAGCGAAACGGCCAAAAAGTACGAGATCAGCGAATACGTCGGCGTCGTGGTGACGTACCTGGAAGAAGGGAGCGCCGCCGCCAAAGCGGGCATCCGCAAGGGCGACGTGATCCTGAAGGTGAACAACGAAACCATCAACAGCAAGGCCGAGTTTGCCGAACAGGTGAGCTACTACCGGCCCGGCGACAAGGTGACGGTGGTGTACCGCCGCGGCACCGATACGAAAGAAGCGCCGCTCACCCTCACCAACCGCGAAGGCACCACGGGCGTACTCAAGCGCGAAACCTTCTCGGTGGAAGGACTGGGCGCCGACCTGGAAGCCGTCTCGAAGGTGGAACGCGACAAGATGGGCATTGAAGGCGGCGTACGCGTGATGAACGTCCGCAAGGGGCTCATGGGCCGCCTCGGCATCGAAGAAGGTTTCGTGATCACGGCCATCAACCGCCGCCCGGTCACCTCGCCGAAGGAAGTAGCCGACTTTCTGGCCAACGCCCAGGGCCGGGTGATCGTGGAGGGCGTCGATAAGAAAGGCGTGGGCAGCTATTACCAGTTCTATTTCTAAAAAGGCAGGCTCTTTTTCCGTATATTGGTTCTATGCCGGTAACCCTCGAAAAGCTTTCACCTCAAGAATACTTCGACCTCGAAAAGCGGTCGGAGGTTCGCCACGAGTACGTAGACGGCATCCTCTTTCCTATGTCCGGAGAATCACGAGTAAATAACAGAATTTTACGCAATTGCGACCGTGCCCTTTATAGGCAGCTACTTGATACTGGTTGTGAAATCTATACGCACGTCGTCAGGCTGATCGTGAAGGAAGACCGCATTTACCGCTACCCAGACCTGGTGGTTACCTGCGCGGAGGAAACCGACAGCCACGCCGTTACGCAGCCCT
>CADCTQ010000599.1 GCA_902805615.1 uncultured Cytophagales bacterium | reverse complement strand
CAAGAGACATTGACGACGGCACGGAACTACCCCGATAAAGGATTCGTCTGCCGCCGTCAGTGTCTCACTGACGGCTCGGGATCGCCTTTTATGACCCTTCTGCAAAAGTGTCCTAAGCGTAGCCTTGATGGAGGAGGGGAGCCGTGCCCTTGCGCCCCGCCGACGGGCATACGTGACGTGCATTTCTTCTTGTCACGCAGTCAGTTGTTATGGTTCCCCTTTTCCATCAAGGTTACGATGAGGACACATTTTTTACAATGGGGAAGACCTGTGAAACGCTTTCGGAGCCGTCAGTGAGACACGGACGGCGGCATGACACTGCCGGCAGCTTGCCACCCCTTATCAGGTTGATTCCTGGCGATTTGATTACTGATTATGGTCAGTGTCATGCCGTGGTCAGTTCCACCCATGGCATTTCTCTTTTCTCAAAACGCACACCTGGTTCACACGTCCAAATGCCAAACCGGGAATTGCTGACCAAAGCACGTGGATGGAAAGAAAGTGCTGAACATCAGTTCCTTTCAAGGCGTTTGCCGGTTAACGCCTGACTCGTTTGACAATTTTGACCTGCTGCCGGAGCAGGCACGGCGAATGATAGCAATCACCCAATGAACACACGCACGCAACGACCAACAGGTTGGCTGGTAGTTCTCCTGCTGCTGGCTACCCTAGCCGGGGGTAACGTTTGCTTCGGGCAGCCACCCCTGACCAGCCAGGCTGCAAAAGAAACGGGGGAAAGCTTCCGGAGACTTCCAGCCGGGATAATCAGGCGCGAAATCGCCCTTTTTACCATTACCGGCGCTGCGGAAGCTAAAAACGATCGTCTTGCCAACATAAAATTAGTTGACGTACCCATGAAAAGGTGCACTGATGACTTTGCCCATTTAGAAGCAGGAGACATCGTCAGCCTTGATCACCTGGTGAGTATTGACGCAGTGCCTTTTGATACTGCCCGGCACTCCCTTGCTTACGACTCCCAAACCAACGCTTTGCGGCTCATTGACGACAAACCCTTTTGGGGTACGGATGGCGGAATTCCGAAAAGACGGATTCAATCAGTCAGCTACATGCACGTGAAGTACATGCTGGTCTTGCCCGATAGTGCCATTGCGGGTCTGTACGAACCACGCTTTTGTTACAAAGCCAACCCCAAACGGAAGCGGCCTACTACCGCCTATTGCAAAGTATTCCGCCCGGAGGGTACCGGACGCGTGTACATCTACATGCAAAACGGTGAAGGGGCGGGCCGGTACGAAGTGACTTGGGTGATCCAGGACGGCGAATATTACGCCCGGGTACTGGACGCCCTGCCGTGAGCACGGAAACCATTGCTTTTGCGCATGCCGGACGTTTTACGCGTGCAGGCAACTTGTCCGCACCGTCGCAGCAAAGCAAAGGCGACTTTTCATCTGGTGACCCCTTACGCAGCAAACTGCGCTTGCCTTTTGGCATCTTTCGCGGGCAACAGTCTTTCCCGGAGTTTCAAAAACGGTTTCTCCACCAACCGGTTCAGCAGGAAAGCGGCCAGCAACGAGGTGACGGTGCAGACCAGAAACATCGCGTTGCCATCCTTAGGCAGGGCGTCCCCGGCAAGCAACTCCTGCGTCACGTGAATGACGATTTTGTGGGTCAGGTATACCGCGTAGGACAGCGCCGCGACCGTGCTTAAAACGCCGGATTTGAAACGAAACAAAAAGCCCGACGGACTGATGGCCCCCAGCACCATCACGCCGTAGCCGATGCTTACCAGCGGAAAGCCGAACACGGAGGCGATAAAACTTTGTTCGTCCAGGCACACGAAGTAGGCACCCGTCAGA
This sequence comes from uncultured Cytophagales bacterium, assembly GCA_902805615.1. GTDB lineage: Bacteria > Bacteroidota > Bacteroidia > Cytophagales > 172606-1 > CADCTQ01. The sequence goes on along the minus strand of CADCTQ010000599.1, from coordinate 5,269 downwards.
ATAACGAGACTCGTTGCCAGCAGCATGTTGCCGTGCTTCAGCAGGCGATCCTTCACCGCCGGGTAAAACTGGAGCAACCCCGCAAGGCTCACCCCCACGAGCAGCCCGTCGAGCCGGCAATGGGTGGGGTAATAAATCCATTGGTACCAGTACAACCAGAACCAATCCCCGTTGCCGTGCACCGCTACCAGCGTTTGGTAGGAATACAGCCGGATTGCAAAGCCCAGTACAAACAGGCCGGCCAGCACCCAAAATCCCTTGTTGATGCCGTTGAAGCGGACCAGGGCCAGCAGGATCAGCGGGAGCACCAAGTAAAACTGTTCTTCAATGCACAGCGACCAGGCGTGGGAAAACGTTCCCTGCGCATAGAGGTCGAGTCCCAGGTTTTGCGTGAAGGTCAGGTACTTCCACAGCGGCGCCAGGGCTTCCCGCTCCCGGGCAAACGGAAAGCAGAAGTAGATGGCGACTACCACCACGTAGGCGGGAATGATCCGAAAAAATCGTTTGATGAAGAATTCCTTCAGGAGTACACCTTCCCCGTTGGCAATTTTTGCAAAAAGTTGCGAGGCAATCAGGTATCCACTCAGCACGAAGAAAAGGTCAACGCCGGTCCAGCCGAACTTGCTGATCGCATGGGTCCACTCCGGGTGCGGGAAAAGGCGGCCGTAGTGAAAGAAAAACACGAGGAGGATGGCCAGTGCCCGCAGGTGGTCAAGCCCGTGCAGTTTGCTTTTGGGTTCCGCAAGCGGAAGTGCAGCCAGTTTGGTCATTGGGAATTCGGTCAGTCGGTCAGGTTAAAAAATGCTTCCGGGCAACGGCACGTGAATGCCCGTTGCGTTTCCGTCGGTGGCTTTGCCGTGGGGCGGGCCGCTGAAAATAAGGTGTAAGGGTGGGCGTGGTTTGGTTTCCCAATCTACCTATTTGAGGGATGGGTAACAATGAAAAGGAAAAAAATGGCTTCAAACCGGGCAGGCGAAGGGGGTAGGGGATGACTCTTGCCATCTCTTACAAATACGACAGCCACCAGTAGGCGTGCCGCTTTTTGTAGCGGCTGTACCAGCGGCAGGGAAAGTACAGCGCCACCAGCACCAGCAGCCACACCCCGTACACCCGGAGCAGGTCCGGGCGGTAACCGGCGGGCCATTCTTTCACCGCGGCAAATGAAAAATTAACGCTTTGGCCGAAGGACAATTGCGTCCACAGCCGGGCCGCGCCGTGGATGAGGAGCAGGTGCAGCAGGAAGAAGAAAAACGGCACTTCCCCGAAAGTACGCAGCCACCGGGCCACCGGGCCCCGAAGGCCATCCAGTGCCGCCAGCAGGAGCAGCGCCCCGCCCAGCGTCAGGCACAGGAACGCCAGGGAAGGCGGGTACTTGGATACGTTGAGGAACGAAAGGGTCGTGTACAAGGTCCCCCGTGGCTGCACGGCCCAGGGCGCCGGGTCGCCGTACGCGTTGAGGGCCCGCACCACGCCAAAGGTCACCAGGAGCAGCAGGCCGGCCCCCCACAAGATCCGGTTGCGCGGGCCAGACGGCAGCGTAAACCAGGGGCCCACCGCGTAGCCGGCCAGCATGACGCCCAGCCAGGCCAGGGGCGTGTACGCCACCAGCAGCGGCGGCAAGCCCTCCAGCGGGAAGAAAAAGGGCGGGCCGTAGACCAGGGCCCAGCCCACGTTGGCCGCCGTGACGGGTTGCGCGACGGGCAGCAGGTGCTGGCCCGCAATGATGGCAGCCGCCAGAACGGCAACCGCCGGCCGGGGCAGCCACACCAGGGCCGCCAGCACCACCATCGCGCAGCCGATCACCCAGATCACTTCGAGCAGGATCAGGTCGAAGGCAAATTGCATCAGGAAGTTAATGACGATTACCTCCAACGCGATCAGCCACAGCCCCCGGGAGAGCAGAAACAGGCTGACCGCTGGCCGGCTGCCCTGCCGCTGCCCGTACAGGAACACGCTGACGCCGGACAGAAACAGGAAGGACGGGGCGCAAAAATGCGTAACCCAGCGGGTAAAAAACAGCAGGGCGGAGGCTTGCGTGAGGTCTTCGGGCCGGATGGGCGTGGGGCCCCAGTAGTGCCGCACGTGGTCAAGGGCCATTACCGCCATTACCAGTCCCCGCACTACGTCAATGGCTTCCACCCGTGAAAATGCCCCGCGCCGGAGGGTCGGCGGACCGGGAGGTTGCGTAAGTGGATGGGCGAGTGGCTGTTGCATAAAGATAAAGTTGAACTGAACCGCAAAGGAGGCAAAAAAGATGCTAAGGACGCAAAGAAAAATAAACAGGAGCCGGGTCAGTTCGTTACGTTGACTCCCGCAGCGCAAGAACCGCATGGCGGGAAGGCGTCGCATGGCGGGAAGGCGTCGCATGGCGGGAAGGCGTCGCATGGCGGGAAGGCGTCGCATGGCGGGAAGGCGTCGCATGGCGGGAAGGCGTCGCATCGCGGCTCCCCTCCTCGGAGGGGCCGGGGGTGGGTTTACCGCCATGCATCGCATCTTTCAGGGATCACCACATCACCGCAATGCTTTCGTGTAAAGCAAATACCCATTTGAAAGGATCACCATCACTGAAATATTCTAATTCAATGATCCCTATGTCACTCGTAGCCTTCCGTTAAACCCACCCCCGGCCCCTCCGAGGAGGGGAGCCGCGATGCGACGCCTTCCCGCCATGCGGTTCTTGTGCTGCGGGAGTCAAGGTACTACGCCCATGCAGCTTTTCTACCCTTTCAACTTCTACTCACCGGCTCACCTGTAGCTTCAGCAGCCGCGCCTGGTCGGGGTCGTCCACGTTTTCGCGGGTGATCATGTTGACGCCCGTATCCACCTGCTTCGGGTAGGTATCTCCCCTGATGATGGCGACGCTCGTGCGGACGCCCTCGTAGCCCATGCGGAACGGGTCTTGCAGGGCCAGTCCGGCAATGTCGCCCCCGCGCACGGCCTGCAACAGCACGTCGTTGAGGTCGAAGCCGACCAGCTTGACGCGGCTTTTCCGGCCGGCCAGTTCCAGCGCCCGGAGCATGGCCTGCGTGGTGGGCTGGGTGGAACAGAATACGCCTTCGGTGTCCGGGTAGCGGTTGAGCAGGTTCTGGGCGGTCTGGAAGGCTTTTTCCATCGTAGCCCCCGCGTACTGGTTGGCCGACAGCACCCGGATGTTGGGGTACTTTTTGATTTCTTCGAGGAAACCCATTTCGCGTTCGGTGGTGCTGGCCGAACCTTCGAGGTAGGGGAGCACCAGCACGTTGCCCCGTTCCCCCATCACGGCGGCCAGCCGCCGGGCGCAGAGCCGGCCCCCCTGGGCGTTGTCGGTGGCAATGTAGCTGGCGTAGGCATCCGAATGCAGCCCCGAGTCAATGATGACCACGGGGATTTTGCGGTTGCGGGCGGCGACCACCGGCGGGACCAGGGCCTCGGCATCCAGTGGGGCCAGCACGATGGCCGACACGTTCTGGCTGATGAAGTTCTGCACGACCTGGATCTGCATCTGCCGGTCGTCTTCCTTGGGCGGCCCCTGCCAGATCACTTCCACGCCCAGTTCCCTGGCGGCCTGCTGGGCCCCGGCCCGCACGCTTTTCCAGTAGTGGTGCGTGGTGCCCTTGGGAATGACGGCAATGCGCATGGTGACGCTGCCGGTTTTTCCTTCGCGTTTGCCGGTACAGGTGGTCAGTCCCAGGAGTAGCCCCAGGAGCAACAGGCGGTGGAAAGGCTTGCTGCGGATCATGGCGTGGTATGCTTGTAAAAAATTAGTTTAGCAGAAGGCTTGTCTGTGTTTGATCTTCAGGCGTGGATGATATTTGTATAACAAAACCACCCCCGGCCCCTCCTTGGAAAAAGGAGGGGAGCCGTGACCATCTGCTGCATGAGCAGGAGCATTGAACGTTACCGAGAGAAGGCAAACGGAGCAGACTGCTTTCCCGTCAGCGCAGCCGGTGGTTACGGTTCCCCTCCTTTTTTCAAGGAGGGGACAGGGGTGGTTCTTTTGCCATTACAGGGGAACCGTAACCACCGGCCGCGGTAAAAGGAGAATGATCCGGCCATTGCCCTGCCCTTAACCCGTGCTGGCCTCTGAATGCGCTACCCAACCTTCCCTTCCACGCCCGTATCCTTCCAGCTCCGCGCGGCGGCCGAGTCGAGGACGGCCTGGCAGACCTTCTGGGTCTGGAGGGCGTCGCGGAAGGTGGGGGCGGCGGACTGGCCGGTTTCGAGGCCCTTCAGAAAGTCGGCCACCTGGTGGATGAAGCTGTGCTCGTAGCCGATGCCCAGGCCCGGCACCCACCACTTGTTCATGTAGGGCTGGTCGCCGTCGGTGACGTGAATGGACCGCCAGCCACGCACCACCGATTCGTCGCGGTGGTCGAAGTATTCGAGCCGGTTGAGGTCGTGGAGGTCCCAGCGGATGGAGGCGTGTTCACCGTTGATCTCGAAGGTGTACAGGGCTTTGTGGCCCCGGGCGTACCGCGTGGACTCGAACAGGCCCAGCGAACCGTTTTCGAAGTGGCAGTGGAAAATGCAGGCGTCGTCAATGCCCACGGGCTGCACCTTGCCGGTAAGCTGGTGCATCCGCTCCTTCACGAAGGTTTCCGTCACGGCCGACACGTCGCGGATGGCCCCGTTGAGCCACATGGCCGTGTCAATGCAGTGGGCGAGCAGGTCACCGGTCACGCCCGAGCCGGCCGCGTCCACGTCCATGCGCCAGAGGCCCGTACCGCCCTGCGGCAGGTCAGCGTTGATGGTCCAGTCCTGGAGGAAGTTGGCCCGGTAGTGGTAAATGCGGCCGAGCTTGCCGGCGTCCACGAGTTGCTTGGCCAGCGTGACGGCGGGCAGGCGGCGGTAGTTGTACCACACGGTGTTGGGCACGCCGGCCCGTTCCACGGCTTCCACCATGCGGTGCCCTTCGGCCAGGGTTCGCGACAGGGGTTTTTCGCAGAGGATCATTTTGCCCGCCTCGGCGGCGGCAATGGCGATTTCGGCGTGGGTGTCGTTGGGCGTGCAGATGTCCACGGCGTCAATGTCGTCGCGGCGGAGGAGGGCCCGCCAGTCGGTTTCGGTCGCCTGGTAGCCCCACTGGTCGGCAAAGGCCCGCACCTTGTCGGCGGAGCGGGTACACACGGCCTGCAGGACGGGCCGGTAGGCCAGTTCGGGAAAAAAGTGGGACACCTGGTTGTAGGCGTTGGAATGGGTGCGGCCCATGAAGCCGCCCCCGATCATTCCGATTCTCAGTGTTTTGTGTGGGGTCATTGGAGTTGTCAGGGTTGCTGGGTTTGTGGTTCCG
>CADCTQ010000598.1 GCA_902805615.1 uncultured Cytophagales bacterium | reverse complement strand
GGGGTCTTCAGGAAGTGTCGTACCATTCGATCCCGCAGATTTGGGCGGGACCGTTTTGCTCGAATGATTCTGGATTGTTGGCGCAAATTGGATTGCGCAGATTATGCAAGTAGTTCAACGAGACTCAGGAAGCGATACAGCGATTTCTTTTAAATCTGCGCAATCCAATGCCATGGCAACGGCCAAAGATCATTCGGGCAAAACGGTCCCGCCCAAATCTGCGGGATCGAACCGCACGGCCCCTCCTGAAGATCATTCGAGCAGAACCAGATCGCACCCAATCTGCGGGATCGAATGGTACGACACTTCCTGAAGATCATTTGAACAAAACCGGTACGCACCCAATCTGCGGGATCGAATCCTTGGGCACTTGCAATGCTACCCGCCAAGCTCCCATTCAATCAAAAAATCTGCGTTCATCTGCGCCCTTATCCGCGACAATCTGCGAGAACCCCTTTTTTTCTTCCCTGCGAGATCCGCGATAAACCCTTTTCTTCCCCTCCTTTTCTTCCTGCATCATCAGCAAACTCAGCGAGAACCCCTTCTCTTCCCCAAATATCCTGGAAACAACAAAAAAGCCGGAAGGGATGCTTCCGGCTTTTGTATATGGGTTCGTGTTGGTTACGCGAGTTTGCCCACGATGGCTTTGAAGGCATCGGGGTGGTTGAAGGCCAGGTCGGCCAGCACCTTGCGGTTGAGGTCGAGGCCGGCGGCCGAAACCTTGCCCATGAATACGGAGTAAGACATTCCGTGCTCGCGGGCGGCGGCGTTGATGCGCATGATCCACAGGGAGCGGAATTCGCGCTTCTTCACCTTGCGGTCGCGGTAGGCGTACAGCCAGCCTTTTTCAATGGCGTTTTTGGCAACCGTCCAAACGTTCTTTTTTCTGCCCCAGAAGCCCTTGGCATGCTTCATCATTTTCTTCCGGCGGGCCCGGGCGGCAACTGCATTTACTGATCTTGGCATTTTGTGGTGTTTTTTGGCGGTTGGCGATTCTCAACGGAATACTTGGGGGCCAACAACCGGGTGAAACATAAATTAAACCGAACTTATTGTACCGGTTTGCGGACGGTCATCAGATGTTCAACAAATCTCTGACGCGGCCCATGTCGGCTTCAGACACGAGGGTAAACTTAGAGAGGCGCTTCTTCTGCTTGTGCGTCTTCTTGGTCAGGATGTGGTTGTGGAAAGCTTGCTTTCTTTTCACCTTACCCGTACCCGTCAGCCGGAAACGCTTCTTGGCCCCCGAGTTGGTTTTCGCTTTTGGCATTGTTATAAGAATTAAGTTTACGAGTTTACACTTTTTACTTGGCCGCCTTGGCCGGCTTGGGCGAAAGCATCAAAAACATCCGCTTGCCTTCCAGCTTGGGCATTTCATCCACTTTGGCTACGTCTTCGAGGGCCTGCGCAAACTTGAGCAGCAGAATTTCGCCCCGCTCCTTAAACACAATGGCCCGTCCCACGAACTGCACGTACGCTTTCACCTTCGAACCTTCCTTGAGGAAGGTCTGGGCGTGCTTGAGCTTGAACTCGAAATCGTGTTCGTCGGTGTTGGGACCAAAGCGAATCTCTTTTACCACGACCTTCTGGGCCTTGGCCTTCATCTCCTTCTGCTTCTTCTTCTGGTCGTACTTAAACTTAGAATAATCAATGATCTTGCACACGGGCGGGTCGGCGTTTGGTGAAATCTCCACCAAATCCAGGTTCTGAGCCCTGGCCATGGCCAATGCCTGTGGCGTTTCGTAAATACCCGTTTCCACGTTTTCGCCCACCAGGCGGACGCGGGGTATACGAATTCTTTCGTTGACGCGGTACGGCTCCTCGACTCTCCCCCGAGGCGCTGGTCTTTGTGGTCTATTGATGGTTACCTCCGTGTTTAAGTGATAAATCCCTGAATGTTAAGCTGCGAATGAGCCTGCAAATATCTGATTATTTTCGACAATAATAAAATCAGCCCATTCACAAAAAAGATAAAAACAGGTCTGCGGAATGCCTTGCCCCGCAGACCTGCCTACGAAATTTCATAAACGTACTTTTCCCGCTACTGCACCTGGGCCGTGAGCACGCCTTCCGCCTCTTCCTTGAAGAGCTGCACGAACTCGGCCACGGTCATGCTGCCCACGTCGCCCTGCCCGTGCTTGCGCACCGACACCTTGCCTTCGGCGGCTTCTTTTTCGCCCACAATGAGCATGAAAGCCACTTTGCCCACTTCCGCGTCGCGGATCTTGCGGCCGATCTTCTCGTCGCGGCTGTCGAGGAAGCCGCGCAGGTCCTGGGCCTGCAACTCGTTGAACACCTCGGCGGCGTAGTCGGCGTACTTCTCGGAGATGGGCAGCACGGCCACCTGCTCGGGGGCCAGCCACAGCGGGAAGTTGCCGCCGCAGTGCTCGATGAGCACGGCAATGAAACGTTCGAGCGAGCCGAACGGCGCCCGGTGGATCATCACGGGCCGGTGCCGCGCGCCGTCGGAACCCACGTATTCGAGTTCGAAGCGTTGGGGCAGTTGGTAATCCACCTGGATGGTACCCAGTTGCCAGCGGCGGCCGAGGGCGTCGCGCACCATGAAGTCGAGCTTGGGGCCGTAGAAGGCCGCCTCGCCGTAGGCAATGGTCGTTTTGAGCGGCCGTTCGGCGGCGGCTTCCTTGATGTCGCGTTCGGCCTGCTCCCAGTGCGCCTCTTCGCCGATGTATTTGGCCCGGTCGGTCTGGTGGCGCAGCGAAATCTGGGCCACGTAGTCTTCGAAGCCCAATGCTTTGAACGTGTAGAGCACCAGGTCAATCACCTTCACGAACTCCTCCTTCACCTGGTCGGGGCGGCAGAAGATGTGGGCGTCGTCCTGGGTAAAGCCCCGCACGCGGGTGAGGCCGTGCAGTTCGCCGCTCTGTTCGTAACGGTACACCGTGCCGAACTCGGCCAGGCGCAGCGGCAGGTCGCGGTACGACCGGGGCTTGGCCTTGTAAATCTCGCAGTGGTGCGGGCAGTTCATGGGCTTGAGCAGGAACTCCTCGTCCACGTCGGGCGTGCGGATGGGCTGGAACGAATCCTTGCCGTACTTGTCCCAGTGGCCCGAGGTAACGTACAGTTGCTTGCTGCCGATGTGCGGCGTAACCACGGGCAGGTAGCCGGCCCGCACCTGGGCTTTGCGCATGAAGTTTTCGAGCCGTTCGCGCAGCACGGTGCCTTTGGGCAGCCACAGCGGCAGGCCCATGCCCACTTTCTCGGAGAAGGTGAACAGTTCCATCTCCTTGCCGATCTTGCGGTGGTCGCGTTTTTTGGCCTCCTCGATGAGCGTCAGGTAGTCGGTGAGTTCCTTCTGCTTGGGGAACGTGATGGCGTAAATGCGGGTGAGTTGCTTGCTGTTCACGTCGCCGAGCCAGTAGGCGCCGGCCACGTTGAGCACCTTGGCGGCCTTCACAAAGCCCGTGTCGGGAATGTGCGGGCCGCGGCAGAGGTCCACGAAGTTGCCCTGCGAATAGAAGGTGATGGTGCCGTCTTCGAGCCGTTCGAGCAGGTCCAGCTTGTAGGGGTCGCCCTTCTCGTTGAAATATTGGATGGCTTCGGCCTTGCCCACCGGCTTGCGCACGTAGGCGTTCTTCTGGCGGGCCAGTTCGAGCATTTTCGCCTCCAGCGTGGCAAAGTCTTCCTGCGAAAAGGACTGCCCGCCCAGGTCCACGTCGTAGTAAAAGCCGTTTTCGATGGCCGGGCCGATGCCGAACTTCACGCCCGGGTAGAGGGCTTCGAGGGCTTCGGCCATCAGGTGGGCCGATGAGTGCCAGAACGTCGCTTTCCCTTCCGTGTCGTTCCAGGTCAGCAGTTGCACCGTAGCGTCGGTTTCGATGGGCCGCGTGGCGTCCCATACTTCACCGTTCACTTTGGCTGCCAGTACGTTGCGGGCCAGTCCCTCGCTGATCTGCAAGGCGACTTCCAGGCCCGTGCTGCCTTTACGCATTTGCCGGACACTCCCGTCGGGAAGCGTAATGTTGATCTGTGGTTCACTCATGCCCGCAAAATTACTCGTTAATCTCTAAAGGTATGGTTTGAATGTCAAACAATTGTTTGCGGCGGCGGGCCAGTGAGTCGAGGGTGCGCCACTCCTTTTTCTGGTCGTCGCGCTTTTTGAGCAGGTCGTACACTTCGAGGGCGGCCAGGTTGGTGCTGTCCTTCTGGAGGATTTCCGTGTACCGGTTGAGGCCTTCGCGGCCCCGGCCCGATTTGTCGTAGCACACGTAGAGCCGGTAGGGCACTTCGGGCCAGCGGTTGCGGTGGGCCAGCAGTTTTTCGTAGTGGGGCAGCGCCTGCGAAAACTCGTCGCTGCCGAAGTACAGGCCGGCCAGCTGGTGGCGGGTGCCGTGCAGTTCGGGGCTGGTCTGGAGGGCGTTGCGCAGGAACAGCTTGGCGCTGTCCTTCTGGTTGGCCACGTGGTAGAGCCGGCCCAGGTTGAGGTTGACGGCCGTGTAGGCGGGGTCAATGCGGTAGGCTTTGAGGCCCTTGGCTTTGGCCTGGCCCACCTGTCCCATCTTCAGGTAGATTTCCGAGAGGCGGTTGTAGGCTTCCTTGTACTGCGGGCGGAGTTCGATGGACTTGTTGAGGTGCGCAATGGCGCGGCTGGTGTCGCCGGTGCTGGCGGCCACGTGGCCCTTCCAGTAGTAGAGCTGCGGTTCGCCCGGCGTTCGGCGCAGGGCGGCGTCGAGGGAGGCGTTGGCTTTTTTGTACTCGCCGCGCACGGCGTAGAGCTGGCCGAGCAGCGCCACGAAGCCCGGCGATTCGCCTTCTTCGAGTTTGAGGGCCCGTTCGGCGTCGCGGAAGGCCGAGTCCACGCGGCCGGCTTCCAGGTGCATCTGGGCGCGCAGGGCGTAGTAGCGGCCGTACCGTTCGTCGAGGCCGCGGTATTCAATGGCCTGGGTGAGGTCCTGGAGGGCGAGTTCCTTGCGGCCGGCCTGCTGGTAGAGCAGGGCGCGGCGGTAGTAGTATTCGCTGCGGCGGGGTTCGTCTTCAATCGCATCGGTGAGCGCCAGCAGGCTGGCCTGCTGGATGGCGGCCGGGTTGTCGGGCATGGGCGGGATTTTGACCTCCCGGTTTTCGTTCGTCGTGCAGGCGGCCAGGGCCAGCAGCGCCAGGCACCACGCGAACAATTTGTTTTTGAAGAGGCTTTCCACGGGTTGAAGAGACATTTGGGGGGAGGATGGGTGCCGGAGGGGGCGTACTTTCCCAAAATTCCGCAATCCGTGCCTGATTACCAACAAAAAAACCTGTATCGGACGCCTCTGGCCCCATACAGGTTCATGAAAGTTAGGATCGACAATCTTACTAACTGCATCCCTAACCTTCTTGATTACCGGAACGGAAAGCGACGGGCAGGGGTTACATGTTCGCACACTTTTTTTGCGGCCGGCAGCGGGCGTAAAAAAGTTTTATCAAAAAAAGATAAAATCGTTTCGGCCGGGCGGACGATTGACAAACGCGGGAATACTTGCATTATTGCGAAAAATGGGGTAATTTTAGCCAATTAAACGGGTTGCGGAGGCGCTTGAAATAGTCCCATTCGGACGCCGATCAAAAAAATATCGTGCTTGCGCATCCCCGCGCATTTGTCTTTTTTCGCGCCGGGTTCGGGAACATTCCGCAAACAAAATGTTCGCGCACGAACAAGTAAGTTTTTACCTTTGTTTATTGCGTACGCGTTACAAAACCATACATTCACCGATCATATACGCACCACATGGCAGCACCTGCTCATAATTATACCGAAGACAGCATCCGTTCGCTCGACTGGCGGGAACACATCCGCCTGCGCCCCGGCATGTACATTGGCAAACTCGGCGACGGCACTTCGCCCGACGACGGCATTTACGTGCTGGTCAAGGAAGTCATTGACAACTCCATTGACGAGCACATGATGGGCTTCGGCACCCGCATCGAACTCACCATTACCGACCACCGCGTGACCGTGCGCGACTTCGGCCGGGGCATTCCGCTGGGCAAGGTCGTGGACTGCGTTTCCAAGATCAACACCGGGGGCAAGTACGACTCGGGGGCCTTCCAGAAGTCGGTGGGCCTCAACGGCGTGGGTACGAAGGCCGTCAACGCGCTGTCCAACTACTTCAAGGTGCAGTCGTTCCGCGACGGCAAGACGAAGGTGGCCGAGTTCAAGCAGGGCGTGCTGGTAAAGGAGTCGCCCGAGCAGCCCACCAAGGACCGCAACGGCACGCTGATGGTGTTTGAGCCCGACGACACGGTGTTCAAGCACTACAAGTTCAATTCGCTCTACCTCGAAGAACAGATCTGGAACTACGCCTTCCTCAACGCCGGCCTGACCATCGTGTTCAACGACAAGAAGTACGTGTCGCAGAACGGCCTCAAGGACCTGCTCGAACGCAAGACCAAAGCCGAGGAGCTGCGCTACGACATCATCCACATGAAGGGCAATGACATTGAAGTGGCCCTCTCCCACGGCAACGCCTACGGCGAGGAATACTACTCGTTCGTGAACGGCCAGTACACCACGCAGGGCGGTACGCACCTGGCGGCTTTCCGCGCCTCGGTGGCCAAAACCGTGATCGAATTCTTCAAGAAGCGCAAGAAGGAATTCGAAGCCTCCGACGTGCGGGCCTCGATCATTGGCGCCATTGCCGTGCGGGTGCAGGAGCCGGTGTTCGAGTCGCAGACCAAGACCAAGCTGGGTTCGCTCAACGTGGGACCGGAAGGGCCGACCATGCCTACGTTCGTGAACGACTTCATCTCCAAGCACCTCGACAACTTCCTGCACGAGAACCCTAAGGTGGCCGACGCCCTCGAAAAGCGGATTCAGCAGTCGGAACGGGAACGCAAGGAGATTGCCGGCATCAAGAAACTGGCCAACGAACGGGCCAAGAAGGCCAGCATGCACAACAAGAAGCTGCGCGACTGCCGGGTGCACCTGCCCGACGTGAAGAATGAAAAGCACCAGGACACTACGCTGTTCATCACCGAGGGCGACTCGGCCAGCGGCTCGATCACCAAGTCGCGCAACGTGGAACTGCAGGCCGTGTTCAGCCTGCGGGGCAAGCCGCTCAACTGCTACGGCCTCACCAAGAAGGTGGTGTACGAAAACGAGGAGTTCAACCTGCTCCAGCACGCCCTTGACATCGAA
>CADCTQ010000597.1 GCA_902805615.1 uncultured Cytophagales bacterium | reverse complement strand
CGGGCCTGCCGCGGGTCTTCGGTGAACTGCGCCAGGTTGAGCCCGCCGGGCGTCTGGTAGGACAGGTCCGAATACAGGGCGTGCACCGAAAGGGTCCGTTTTTGGCCCGCAAAAAGCTGTCCCCGCACGTGCACGGCATCCCGCCGCATGGCGCTGTGCACCCGGTAGCCGTCCGACTGCTGGTGCGCGTAGGAAACGTACAGGTTGGTTTTCTCCGTGCCCGCCTGGTAAGCCCCGTTGATGCCGAACAACCCGTACGATCCGCCCAGGGTATTCAACTGCACGCTTTGCTCACCGGCCGGGGCCACGGGACTGTAGAGGAGCACGGCCCCGCCAGTGCCGGCGCCGTAGGTGCTGCCGGCCGGCCCCTTGATTACTTCGGCCCGGCCCACGTGGCTGAAGTCCACCAGGTTGAGGGGCGTGTTGCCGCCGGCGTCGGTAAACGGAATGTCGTTCCAGTACACCTTGACGTTGCGCACGCCGAACGGGGAGCGGAGCTGGCTGCCGCGGATGGAGAGCCGGTAGCTGCCCGGCGAACGTTCTTCCATGCGGACGCCCGGCAGGGTGTTGAAGGCGGGCACCAGCGAGGCGTTGCCGAAGCGTTGCAGGTCCCGGGGCGTGATCACCCCCACCGAGGCCGGCGTTTCGAGCAGCCGCCGCCCGGATTCGTAGCCGCTCACCACCACCTCGTTGAGCCGGGTGAAGGAGGGTTCGAGGAAAATGGTCGCGCCGTTGCGGAAGTTTTTGTTCGATACGTCAATTTTTTGCGGCACGTAGCCCAGCCGCCCGACCGTCACCTGGGTTTCGCCCGCCCCGAGGGGCAGGGAGAAGTTGCCGCTTGCGTCGGGGGTCAGTTCACCGCTCCTGGACTCCGGGCGGGACGTGCCGAGGCTATCGGGCAAGCGCACGGTAAAATAAGCTCCCGTAACGGGCTGCCGGGTTTGGGCGTCTGCCAGCCTGCCCGTGAGGGTGATCTGGCAGCATGCCGCTTGCGACAGAAAGAACAGGGCGGGGAACAGAATGCGAAAAAGCTTCATGCAGCAGGGGAACGGAGAGCGGCCCGTAAGGTTGTGTGGGATGGAAGAGTTGCTCTAATGATACGGCACCCTTGCCGTACCCGTTTGAAGATACAACCAGAATGCATAACGCGGGCCTTTTGGTCCCAAAAAGACCAAAGAAGGGATTTAAAACGTACCCTTCTTTCCCAACCACCGCACGTAGGCCAGCAGCGGAGCGTAGTCTTTTTCAGCAATCACTCCTTCAAATTTGGGCATCCGGCTGTTGGGCCGGAACGCGGCGGGATTCTTAATGCGGGCCTGCAGGGAAGCATCGTCGGAATACTTGCGGTGCGCCGGGCGCAGGTCGGCAATGCCCAGGCCCGTCGCGCCGTGGCAGGACCGGCACCCGTAAAAAGCGTAGAGCCGGCCGCCGGTCGCCAGGGTATCTTCGGGCCGGGCCGGCACGGCGGGAGCGGAAGGGCGGCGTTTCACCCGGTTGCGGACGGGCGGCACGGTTTGCAGGTACGCGTAGATGGCCCCGGCCTCGGCCTCCGAAAGCTGCGCGTAGGTAGGCATGGGGTAGCGGATCACGGAGTGGTCGGGCCGCAGGCTTTCCCGCAGGGCTGCTACAAACTGGGTACGGCTCCAGCGGCCCAGCCCGGTCCCGGCGTCCATCGTCAGGTTGGGCGTGCGGACCGGTTCGCCTTCCAAGGTAACCAGTTTGCCGCCGCCCGCCAGGTATCCCTTCGATTGCTCGGGGGCCAGCCGGTCCAGTTTGAGCACGCTGCCGGAGTGGCATTCGTAGCAGCCCAGCACGTTGACCAGGTATTTGCCCTGCACCACCGCACCCGTGTCGGGTTGCACGGGACCGGCAGGGTAGGGCAGTGGTTTTGCCACCAGCGGCATTGCCAGCCGGGCGGGCAGGCTGTACCGGGAGGGAACACTCGCCACCGCGGCCGGCCGTACCATTGGGTCGTCCGAATGCTTCAGGAAGGCAATCACCGCCCGGAGGTCGTCGTCCGAAAGGCCGGGCTTTTGCATCATGGGCAGCGTCCGGCCGTGGCGGTCTACGCCGGTGCGGAGCAGGTAGGCGAGTTGGCCTTCGGTGTACGCGCCAATGCCCAACGCCTGGTGCCGGGTAATGTTGGCGGAATACACCTTGCCCAGCATTTTGGGTACGTCCGTCAGGCGCTTGCCCGAAAGTACGCCGGTTACCGGGTCGCGGTGGCAGTCGCTGCACATCATGCTCACCAGGGCCGCCCCCCGCGTGAGCAGCGCCGGCGTAGGTTCCACCCGGAAGGCGGCCGGCGGCCCCGGGGCGCGGCGGGAGGCGCAGGAGGAATAGAGCAGGGTCAGCAAGAGAATACCGTTCAGCAGGAGCAGGTGCCCGTACAAGCGATTCATGGGAGGAAGACGTGAGGGATGAGAAGTGAGCCGCCAGACCTTCGCCGGGTTGGGTGCTCACCCCAGGAAAAAGCAAATATAAAAAGGATTGCCTGATTGCCGCATTGACGGCTTGCGGGAAGGATGGGTAGTGCCCCCGGGTAACCAGGTGGTTGATTTGTTGAATTTTGTTAAAAGGGGGGCAGTCTCGAAAAAATGGGGAGAAAATGCGCAAAAAGGGTACTTGTGGTTGCAAAACTGCTTTTTTCTGGCACAATACTTGTTTTGTTAGCTAACCAGGTTTAAGGTTAACAATTCAGTGTAGGTGCTACACCACAAAAAACCCCGGTTCCCTGAGCCGGGGTTTTTTATTGTGTGAGTAGCGTTGGTGAGGCGAAGTAAAACGGGCTGGCGCGAAGCTGTGCTTCGTGCCGACTATTCTTCCGCCTCTGGCGGAACGAGGGTTGGGTCATTGAGGCATTTGTATAAAGACATTCGTATCGTACCTGTTACCCTGCGGTTTTCGACCTGTTGCCGCTTTCATGTGGGCCAGTGAGTTGACTTTGAGCGCAGTACTGTTTGACTTTGGTTCCGCCAGAGGCGGAAGCAATAGTCGGCACGAAGCAGAGCTTCGCGCCAGCCCGTTTTACTTCGCCTCACCAACGCTACTCACATACGAAACCCTATCCTATGAATATTGCTGACGCTTTTGGAGAGATGCTGCTGCTCAGCAACGTTGCCCTGGGACCGCTTAGGTTTGCGAATATGGTTCTGCGATCCGTAGGATAAGGTTTCAACCCTATCCACGTTATCCCCGCAACCTTGCGGGTTTGGGAGGTTATTCGGCTTTCCAGACTTCTTCCTGGTAGCGGGGACCGACGGAAAGGACAATGCGGGGCGGATTGGGCAGCAACACGAGGCGGGCTTCGCGGCCCGAGAACTTCTCGGTTTCCACCCACACGCCTTCGCGGTGGCTCACTTCGTAAATGGCCGAGCCATCGGGGTTTTTGCCCTTCTGGACGTAGTTCTGGGCCAGGTAAGCAATGGGCAGCAGCACGTCCGAATCAATGCGGTGCGTATTGTGTACTTTTTCCAGCGCTTTCTCCAGATCCTCCCCGTATTTTTCCATGAACTGGTCCTCCAGGTTGTGCAACTCTTCTTCTAAGTCGTCGTAATGAGCATCGGCGTAACTCAACCGGCTGAGCAGCATTTTCCTCTCCACCAATGCGACGAGATCTTTGTTCAGGGCCTTGGTATTCATGGCGTTCAAAAATTAAAGACTGGTACAAAATACAGGCGATTTGCCTTAACTTGCAAGCAATAACGGCAAAAAGAGGGTTACTTGTTGCTGCCAAAGTCCGATTAACCGCAAAATTTTCTTACACGCGGGCTTTGTCCGGTTCTTCCGCCCCGCCCGGGCAACCGCCCCCAACCCGGTTTTTATGAGGCACCTTGTACAGTACTCTTGCTACGGCATCTTCTGCTTTCTTTTGGTCAGTGTATTCCGCCCCGTGCCGAGCCGGGCCCAGGAACTGACGCTCCGCACCGATGGAAAAAGCAGGCTACAGGTGGTTTCCGCCGACAATGACGCTTTCGTCACTGTGAGCACCACCGACCTGCCCAACAACACTTCCCGCGCCGGATTCACTTTTTACGACGGCACGTTTCGGGAGGGCCAGAAACTAAACCTTTCCATCCCTTTGCAGAGTGTGCTGACAAGCCACGACTACAACGGTTTCCACCACCTCTTCGTGTTCAAAAGCAAGATCGGCGACAACGGCAGCGCCGTCATCCTCAACAAAAACGGCATCATCACGGCCCAGCACTCCTTTACCTCGCAGAGCTTCGCCAAGCCCCCGGTGGTGCTGGCCCAGAGGGGCGACCCGGCATTTTACCGGCTCGATTACCTCGATCAACGGGGCGGCTTAGCCTTCGGCAAACTCGACAGTACCGGCCGGTCACTGTGGAAAAGAAACTTTGTAGCCGACGAAAAAGGCGAAATCGGGCAAATGCAGTTGTTGGGCAATCTCCTGCTGTTTACCACCCGCGCCAAGGTAACCTCGCGCAAGGTCAGTGTGCGGTTGGTGGGCATCAGCCGGGAAAATGGGCAGGTGCTCTTCGATAAACCGCTGGCCGACGAACAACTGGTGACGGACCCTACTGCATTTGGGCTTTCGGGTGATACCCTGCTCGTCGCGGGTTCGTTTTTCAGGGAGGGACAAATGCGCACGAAGGACTGCGACGGGATCTTTCTGGCGGCATTCAACCAACAGGGGGCGCCGCTCTTCCGGCAACTCTACGACTGGGAAACCGTCATTGGACCCGCCTACCGCAAGAGCGGCATCAATTGCGATTTGCGCGCCGTGGTGTGCCAGCAGATCGTGCCGGCGCGGGACGGCTTCAGGGTGCTCGTCGAAACCTTCGATAAAGTAGCCAATGGCGTGGACTTTGCCAACAATGCCGCCCTGGGCGTATTAGAACTGATGTCCGGCCTGCCGCTGCCATACGTGAATTCCCAGTTAAGCACGTTCCGCGTGCAGGACATGTTCGTTTTCAACGCCGGCCCTGCCGGCAATCTGACCGGCATTGGCCGGGTGGAAAAGCTGCCTTCTTACAAAGCCATCCGCAACGATTACGTGGGCATGACGTCGCCGCATTTTATGCGGGCAGGCGGCGTGTTCGACCACCACTTCACGCTGCAACCGGCCGGCGGGGCCGCTCCGTACGGGTTCATCAAGGAAAATGTGAAAGAGAATCAGCGGATCGGCGTTTTTCGCTTCACCGGGGACAACACTTTGCCCGTACAATCCTATTACCTTGCCAACCTGGGCGTTACCGAAAAAGTAAAGTCGTTCGATTTTGTGTACGGGTCGGAAACCGCGGTGCTGGTGCTGTACCGGGTCAAGAAAGACCTCCACTTCCGAAAGGTAGCGTTATCCAATTTTCAATAAGTCCCGCCCCGGGCAGTGCCCGGGGTTCGTAATTTTACGTTCATCCATCAAACCCGACACGCTTTATGCCACAAACCCTTGACCCTGCCATCCAGTCTAAACTTGATACCTGGCTGCAGGGCAACTACGACTCCGAAACCAAATCCGGCATCCGCCAACTGCTCGACGCAGGCAACGAAACCGAACTGGTGGACGCTTTCTACAAAGACCTCGAATTCGGCACGGGCGGCCTGCGCGGCACCATGGGCGTGGGCTCCAACCGCATGAACCAGTACACGGTCGGCATGGCTACGCAGGGCCTGGCCAACTACCTCAAAAAGAGCTTCCCCGGCCAGCCCATCAAGGTCGCCATTGCCCACGACAGCCGCAACCAGAGCGACTACTTCGCCGGCATCACCGCCGACGTGTTCTCGGCCAACGGCATCCACGTGTTCATGTTCCGCGAACTGCGCCCCACGCCGCTGTTGTCGTTTGCCATCCGCCACCTGGGCTGCCAGAGCGGGGTGGTCGTTACGGCTTCGCACAACCCCAAGGAGTACAACGGCTACAAAGCGTACTGGAACGACGGCGGTCAGATCATTGCCCCCCACGACAAGAACATCATCGCGGAGGTGAAAAAGATCACTTCGGTGGACGAGGTGAAATTCAGCCGCGTGGCCGAAAACGTAACCTTCATCGGTCCCGAACTGGAAGAAGCGTACATTCAGAAGGTGCTTGCGCTGTCCATCTCCAAAGGGGCCCTGGCCCGGCAGCAGGACCTCAAAATCGTGTTTTCTTCCCTGCACGGCACGGGCATTACGCTGGTGCCCCGCATCTTGCAGGAAATGGGCTTCCGCAACGTGACGGTGGTGCAGGAACAGGCCACGCCCGACGGCAACTTCCCCACGGTGAAGTACCCCAACCCCGAAGAACACGAGGCCCTGAGCATTGCCCTGGCGCAGGCCAAGGCCCTCGACGCCGACCTGGTGATGGCTACCGACCCCGACGCCGACCGGGTGGGCATTGCCGTCAAAAACCACCACGGCCAGTGGCAGCTCCTCAACGGCAACCAGACGGGCAGCCTGCTCATCTACTACATGCTGCGGGCCTGGAAGGAAGCCGGCAAGATCACGGGCAAGGAGTTCGTCGCCAAAACCATCGTGACCACCGACCTGATTGACAAGATGGCGGCCTCCTTCGGCGTGGAATGCCCCAATACGCTCACGGGCTTCAAGTACATCGCCGCCGTGATCCACGAACGGGAAGGCCGGCAACAGTTCATCGCCGGGGGCGAAGAGAGCTACGGCTACCTGGTGGGTGACTTCGTGCGCGACAAAGACGCCGTGGCCTCCTGCGCCATGATCGCCGAACTGGTGGCCTACGCCAAGGACAAAGGCATCAGCCTCTTCGACATGATGATGGAGGTGTACGGCCAGTTCGGCTTCTACTACGAAACGCTCATTTCGCTCACCAAGAAGGGCAAGGCCGGCGCCGAAGAGATCAAGCAGATGATGACCACGCTGCGCAACAACCCGCCCAAAACCGTGGCCGGCTCCCCGCTGGTGCGGCTGATGGACTACGAACACCGGGTGGAAACCGACGTGCGCACGGGCAAGCAAACGCCGATCAGCCTCGAAAAGTCGGACGTGCTCCAGTTCATCACCGAAGACGGCAGCAAGATTTCGGCGCGGCCCTCGGGCACCGAACCCAAGATCAAGTTCTACGTCAGCGTCAACGAACCGCTGCCCCGCAAGGAAGACTTCGATGCCGTCACCAAAAAGTTACAAGACAAAGTGCAGGGCATTGTCCGCGACATGGGC
>CADCTQ010000596.1 GCA_902805615.1 uncultured Cytophagales bacterium | reverse complement strand
AGGGGCCGGGGGTGGGTTTACTGATATGCCTCGCGTGATGCGGGGATCATCGCAGGAACAACCCGTTGCAAGAGGGCATCTGCAAAAGGGTCGGAACCGGAGTGTTCTGCCCGGGCAGTAATCCCTTGATCACTTGTCTCATAGAGGTAAACCCACCCCCGGCCCCTCCGAGGAGGGGAGCCGCGATGCGGCGCTTCCCCGCGATGCGACACGTACCCCGATTACCGTTAGTTTCTTCCTCCGTGAAACTCCGTGCCCTCCGTGTCTCCGTGGTTAACCCTTTTTTCTACCTAAGCTACGTCTGACGGTTACCGGACCACAAAACGAACCCTTTCGGGCGGAGTCCCGGTGTTGCCCGCAACTACCACCAGGTATACCCCCGGCTTTAAGCCCGATCTAAACGTTACTTCCCACTTTCCGCTGCCCAGGTCTTTTCCATTAAACGGCACCTTACGCCCGACCAGGTCGTACGTAGCCACCGGGTGAGCGGCCGGGTCGGTGCATTCGAGGAACAACTGTCGCCCACCATTGGGGTTGGGGTACAGGCGTATCGTCCCGTTGCCGGTGGCGTACCGGGAGACGCTGATGACGTTGGCGTATTGGAAGCGCCCATCCGCGTCCACGATTTTGAGGCGGTAGTACGAAGTGCCCGGCAAGGGGCTGGTGTCGCGCACCCCGTACCGTTGCACGTCCGTCGGATTGCCTTTCGCTTTCACCGTGGCAACCGGGGCAAAATGGGCGCCGTCGCGGCTCCGTTCCACCACGAAATGATCGGTGTTTACTTCGCTGGCGGTTTGCCAGTTCAGTTGCACGTGGTCTCCGGCCGGGTGCCCTTTAAACGAGACCAGCGTTACCGGGAGCGGGTTGTTGGGAATGAGCGAAGACAGCGTAAACGGGCTGAACTGGTTCACTGGCCCCGGCGTGCCGTTCACGTCGTAGGTGGAAGTAACCGTACCCCCGGCGTTGCTGGCGGCAGCACCGCCAATGGGGTCCGGGCCAAAACCGGCCCCGCCCACGTTTTGCCAGGCAGTTCCGTTCCACCGGGCCACGCGCAGCCATTGGTAGTCGAGGGGCGTGGCCGGGGTGGTGGCCGTAGCTTTTCCCACACCGCCGCTCTGCGGATCACGCCAGCCCAGCGTCACGAATACATCCCCGGTGCCGGCCGTTGCCCCGGCAGCCTCCCGGTTCAGCATCCAGTATTCCATCGTGCTTACCCGGAGTGGCGGCTGCGACTGGTTGATGGTGCCCGCTTGCTTGCGGCCCGGGTCGAAGCCGGCCGTTCCCGGGTTGGCGTAGTAGTACTGGGCAATAAAGGCGGCGGCACCCGCCGGGGCCGACATGCCCACCGGGCGGTACAGATTGGGTTCGGGCACGGCCGGCGCGGCAAAAGCGGGCGGCGTCACGTGGGCACTGCCGACCGGGAACACGAAGGCATCATCACCCGTTTTGCGCACGGCGCCCGTCACGAAGCTGCGGTTGCTGGCCCCGGTTGCCACCGCATTGTCCCGGAAGATGAGTACGGGGGCCGGCGAAACCGTGAGGGCGGGGCCGCTTAGGTGGCCTGAGTGCACCAACCCGTTGCTGAACGTAGCCGTTCCGCGTACGGCGAGTCGCGATTGCAGCACCACGTCCCCGGCGGGCTTGTTGATGATCCAGTGGTGAAAATCCTGGTTGGCTTCCGGAGCGGCGGCAAGTTCACCGGCCGCGGTGTTGCTGTGGATTACCGTCTGGGTGGCGTCCCCTTCCATCACCACGGTTCCCGTGCGGGCCGTAAATGCGCCGCTGCTCGTCCAGTCGCCCCCGAGGAAGATCGTGCCGCTGCCGGCTCCCGCGTCCAGGTTGTTGTTGGCGTGGATGGTGAGGTTTCCCCGGATGCGGACGTTGCCGGGCGTAAGGGTTTTGGCGGGAAAACCCGTTCCGGCCGGGTTGGCAAGCACCACGTGGGCGTAGTTGGCGTTGGCAGTGAGAGAGCCGGTGGTAATCAGGGCCTGCACGGGCTGGTCCACCCCGGCGTTGTACACCACGGTAGTCTGGGGTTCCAGGTTGACGTCCGTGCCATTGAGGGTTTGGTAGCCGGTCGGGAAAGCGGTTCCTCTTGTCGCCGTGCCGAGGGTAAGCCGGCTGGGGCCGGTCGTGCCGGTGGTGAGCGGGTCGGTCGTGAACGTTAGTACCGGGTTGGCGGCGGGGGTCGCGTTGCGCATGGAGAAGGTCCGGCCGCCCGTGCCGTTCAGTTGGTAGCCATTGTCCGCCAGGTGATTGTTCGGCCCGATGGTGAACGCGCCCCGGATGGTCGTGCCCGTGGGGGTGCTCCCCGCCGCGGCTTGCAGCGTCTTGGTAGCCAGCGTGGCCCCGGCGCTTACCGGGTTGCTCAGGAGCAGATCGGCGTAAGCCGTATTGCCGGCATTGCCCAGCACCTGGACGGGTTGCGCTACGCCGGCATGGTACACCACCGCCGTATTTTCCTCAAAGTGGATGTCCGAAGGATTTGCCGCGGAGCCGTCCCCGGTCCGGTAGCCCGGCGGGAAGCGGGTGGCCGCACTGCCGTTGCCCAGTACCAAGCGGCTCGGTCCGCCCGAACCGCCTACCGGGCCGCCCGTTTCCGGATCGGTGACAGTGACGCTGTGCATGCTGAACCGGCTGCCGGACGCACCATCAAGTTGCAAGCCATTGTCGAACAACGTATTGTTCGGGCAGATGGTCAAGGCGCCGCGTACAAGCGTAGGCCGGGCGGTTAACGTTTTCACCGTGGGGAAAACCAACGCGGGTAGCCCGGCAGCGGCCGGCGTGGGGGCCGGGTTGGCGAGGGTCAGGTTGGCGTAGGTGGTACTGCCGGTGCCGCCCAACCCCTGGATGCTTTGGGGCCGGCCGGAGGCGTAGACTACCGTGGTGCCGGGTTCAAAATGGATGTCGGAAGGACTCCCCGCCGTGCCGTCCCCGGTCCGGTAACCCGTCGGGAAACCCGTTGCCGCCGTGGCCGTTCCCAGCGTCAGGCGGCTCCGGCCGGCCGTGCCGGCCGTGCCGCTGCCGGCAACCGGGTCGGGAGCCGGGGTGAGGCTGAGCATGGCGAAAAGTTGTCCGCCCGTACCGGCAATGCCGTGGCCGCCGTCCACCAGGTGGTTGTTGGGATGAATGGTAAGTTGCCCACGGATGACCACCGGCCCCGTTAATGTCTTCGACACCAGCGCCGGGGAAGTGCTTACCGGGTTGGTCAGTACCAGGTTGGCGTATTGCCGCTGCCCGGCCACGGGGCCGCCGGCGTCGCTCAGCCCGCGGATGTTTTGGGGGACCCCGGCGTGGTAGGTAATGGTGGTGTTCGGGTCAAAATCCAGTTCCGCGTCCGCGTAGTTGGGGAAAGTTGTTGCCCGGGTCCCGTCGCCCAGCACCAGGCCGGCCGTCCCGTTGCTGATGGTCAGGAAGGCATCGGTTTGCTGCCGGCCCAGGTCCTGGATGCGGGCCACGCCGGTACTTGCCGCGCCTGACGCCATGCGGAAAGTTTGGCCGCCCGTGCCGGTATAGCTCATTTGGTGTCCGTTGTCCACCAGCGCGCTTCCGGGGTTGATGACCAACGAACCCCGCACCCGGACCGGGCCGTCGGCTGCTTTCGCGGCCACCGCACCGGGCGTCGCGTTTTGCACCACCAAGTGGCCGTACTGCCCATTGGCCACGGTTGAATTCAGCCCTCGGACCGGCTGGGGTACGGAAGCCTGGTAGATGATTACGCTGTTGGCGTCCAGGTCCAGGTTGGCAGGGGCAATGTGTTGGGGAAACGCCGAGGCCGAAGCCGTCACGGCAGTCATGCCGGTGGTGTTGCCCGCCGGGTCGGCCCCAACTCCCGTGGTTGTGGCAATGGTGGCGTTGCCGCTGCCGAGGGTCAGGATGGCACCGCTGTCCATCGTGAAGCGGCTCGTTCCCCCGGCGTTGCCCGCAATCTGGAAGCCATTGTCAACCAAGTGAATGCCCGCTTCGAGGGTCAGGTCGCCGTCCACCCGCAATGGTCCCAGGGCGAGCCGCTTCCGCTGGCAGGGACCGCCGATGGCATCCAGCCCCGCGTCGGCGCAGTTGGGGTTTCGGAAGTACAAATTTCCGTAGACCGGGCCGGCCGTTACATCCTGGTGACCGTTGGCCGCGTACGAAGTGGTGCTTCTTGCCGAAAGCGTACTGCCGCCTACCCCCGCGTACCCAGCGGGGTACAGGGTAGTCAAGGGACTGTTGTTGGCCGGCCCGGACGCGTTGCCCCCGTTGGCGTTGCCGAGGCTGAGTACCCCTTCGTCGCGGATGGTCAACGTGCCGCCGCCACTCGTGTTGCCCACCAACTGGTACCCGTAATCCCACAAATGCCCGCGGGTGATGGTCAGGTTGTGCTTGATGGTAATGCCATTGGTGGCCGCATTGAGCCGGGCAGCCGTGTCGGCCGTGGCTTCCAGCGGGAAGGTCTCGTTCTTGTTGAGGGTAATGACGAAGCTGTTCGGGTGCAGGGGGCTGTACGCGTCGGGCGTATCGTTGTCGTTGGTGACGTCCACCGGGTTTCCCGCTTCACCCCGATTGATTTCCACGTCCCAGAAAGGACTGCCCGCGGCCACCACCGTTTGCGGCCGGCCGGTGTTGCCCCCGTTGAAAAGCACTTTCCCGGCGGTACCGGCCTCAAACCGGCCCTGCGGGTTGCCGCCGAGTGGACTTTTGACCAGCCAGTCGCCGTCCAGGGTAATGGTTCGCCCGTTGGCCTGCACCGTGCCGTACGTAATGATGAAGTCGCCCTGGGCGGAGTTGGCGTTGATGAGCAAATCGCTTTCGAGGCGCCACGTGGCCGAAACGTTGGCGAACTCCACCGGCCCGGCGAAGCGGGTGACGGGGCGGTCCGGCCCATCGCCCCCGTTGGCGTCCAGCGGCCGGAAGTAGGGCGCCGAGTTGAGGTTGAACTTGAACGTGCCGTCGAAATTGTTGAACATCCGGTCGGGGGGCGCAAACACCAGGGCGCCGTTCACTTCAATCTGGTTGTCGGGCACGCCGCCCAGCAGGCCGGGCAGGGTAGCCCCGGTTTTCTGGTTCACGTTGTCGGTCCAGGTCATGCTGCCGCAGGAGGCTTCGACGAGGTTCACGAAAACGGTCCTGAGCTGGCCCGCGGGCTTGGTCCCCGTACCGGCCAGGCTAAAGGATTCTTCGTTGAAGAGGACGTCGGTTTCGCTGCCGGGCACGCAACTGCCGCCGTTGGCCCGCTTGGCGTCGTCCAGCGGGGGCCGGGCCCAGTTCCGCGGGTTGTTCCAGTAGTTGTTGGTGCTCAGGTTCAACGGGTTGCCTCCCACCCATACCAGGGTACCCGTGGCGAGGTTGGTGCCGGTAAAAAGGAAGTTCGTGTTGTTGCCCTGGTCAATGCCGCTGCTCACCGTCACGGTGCCCGGGCCGGTATTGTGAACGTCCTGCACGATGGTTCCCTGCCAGGCCTGGTTCCGGGCAAATGCGGCCGTGGCGGCCACCCCGCCGAAGCTGGAAGTTACCTGGGTCCACACGGCGCAACTGCCCACCACCGTAACGTCGCCGTGAATGGCAGATACCCGGCCGGGCAGCGCCGTCAGTTCGAGGATGGTGTATTCGTCCATCACCACGTGGTTGTACGCGTTGCCGGCGTCGTTCCGGAACCGGGCCAGCGACTGGTCCCCCAACTGGAGCACCCCGTTGAACCTGTATTCCCCCGGTCCCGGCACGGGTTCGCCCGAGCCGGAAGTGGCCCCGCCGCCGATGAACCAGGCCCGGGTTTGCGGGCCGATGGTTGCTTTTTTGTCGGTGCCGGTAAAGTACGCCGAGCCGTTGAACCGGTAGATGGCCCGCGGCCCTTGCAGGGTAACGTGGTCCGCGAAGGCGGAGGTACCGCCCAGGTTGTTGAACTGCACGGTGGGCGTACTCCGGGCGGGAACGCCGGTGGTGGCGGTAATGGTTAGCTCCGCGCCGTTCAGGAAAACGTTGGTACCGGCGAACTGAACGGCGTCATTGACATTCCCGGTGCCGGCAATGGTCACTTTGCCGCTGAACGTATTGTGGTCCCGGAACACCACGCCGCCGCCGCTGCCCGTCCCGGTTCCGAAGGTGACGGTACTCAGAAAGCTGTTGTTGTTGTAGAAAGTTACCCCGCAGTCGTTGCCGAACGTGACCGGCCCGGCGAAAATGTTGTTGTCCGGCGCCGGGTTGTCCGTGCCGCTGAAGCCGCGTTCGGTGGGGATGTTGCGGTTGAACCCATCCGGGAACACCAGAGCCCCTTTGTAGGTTTTCGGGCAACTGCCGTACACGTACATTTGGGTGCCGGTCGCCCGGGTGATCCGGATGCCCCGGAAGGTCATGCGGCTCGCAACGTTGGAGGTATGGATGTCAATGTCGGCCGGTCCATCAGTGGGGCTGGCCGGAATGCTTTCGAAAAGCAGGTCGGGCAGTTCTTTGGGTACGTCGCCCGTTTGCACCCCCAGGTACGCGGCGCCACTGGTAAACTGCACCCGGGCGGCCGGTCCCGGGGTGACGAAGGTCAGGTTACTGCCCCGCAGGTCCAGCACGTTATACTGTCCGGTGGTCACGCTCCCGTTGATAATCAGGTGCCCGTTGCCCAGGTCCAGCGTACGCGCCAGGTCGCCCGGCAGGTGGGTGGTCAGGTGGTTGCAGGTGAGGGTGGTCCCATTTGCCCGCAACGTGCCGGCCCCGAGTCCGATCTGATACGTGACGCCGAAGGGGGCGGGGCCGTTCAGCGACCAAGCCACGCCCGGGGCGGTAAAAAGGGCATTGGGCAGCCGCGCCGTGGTGCCGGCGGGGGTGTGCAGGGTCCGGTTGGCGATGGCCGTGGTGGCCGCGTTGGCCGTACTGCTGCTGGTAAACACGAACGCCGGACCGCTGGCCGACGCAGCCACGGGCAGTACCGTCAAACCCGGCGCCAGGGTGAGGGAGCCGTTTACCTCCACGGAGGAGGTGCCCAAGTCGAAAACCGTGGTGGTAGCGGACGGAATGCCCGTCCAACCCATGTTCCGGCAGAAAGCCGTACCGGCCGTTACGGCAACGGTTCTCCCGGCGCCCAGCCCGCTGTTGGCGTCGAAAAACACGTCGTCGTTGGCCGTGGGAATGCAGGCGCCGCCGCTGCCGCCGGAAGAGGTAGACCAC
>CADCTQ010000595.1:6677-7133 GCA_902805615.1 uncultured Cytophagales bacterium | reverse complement strand
CCGAACTGAGCAGCAGCGACTCGCCGAACTTGAGTTTCCGGCCCACCTTGATGTCGGCGTTGGCTTTCACCGAGTACCGCTCGAAATCCTGGCCCCGCTCGATGCCGTCCTGGCTGAAGTACCCGCCCCCGACGAAGTAGTTGGCCGTGGGCGAACCGCCGCTGATGGCCATGTTGTGGTTCTTGATGGTAGAGGTTTTGAACACCGCGTCCTGCCAGTCCACGAAGGGCTGTCCGCGGAAGGCGCTCAGGTCGCGGCCCAGTTCCGACTGGATGTCAATGTACTGCTCCACGCCCAGCACGTCGAGGCGCTTCTGGGTGGTGCCCACGCCGTAATAGCCGTCGTAGCTGAAGCTGGCCTTGCCGTCTTTGCCCCGCTTGGTGGTCACGATGATGACCCCGTTGGCGGCCCGGGCCCCGTAGATGGCGGCGGCCGAGGCGTCTTTGAGCACGTCCA
>CADCTQ010000595.1:0-6667 GCA_902805615.1 uncultured Cytophagales bacterium | reverse complement strand
TCGTCTGCACGATGGGCACGCCGTCAATCACCCACAGGGGCTGGTTGACGCCGGTGGTGCCGATGCCCCGGATGCGCACGTTGATGGGGGCTCCCGGGTCGCCGCTCCGGTTGGCAATGTTGACGCCCGACACCCGGCCGGCCAGCACCTGGTCGGGGCTGGTGACGGGCTTGGTGGTGATGGCAATGTCGTCGCCCCGGATGCCGCCCACGGCGCCGGTCACGTCGCCTTTTTTCTGGGTACCGAAGCCCACCACCACGATCTCTTCGAGGGCCTTGATGTCGGGTTTGAGCGTCACGTTGACGGTGCTCCGGTTGTTGAGGGCCACTTCCTGGGTCAGGAAGCCCACGAATGAGAAGACCAGCTGCCCGTTGCCGTCGGGCACCGTCAGCTGGAAGTTGCCGTCGCCGTCCGTTACGGTTCCGGTCGTGGTCCCCTTCAGCAGGACGGAAACGCCCGGTAGGGGGCTGTTCTTGTCGGCATCCATCACCTTGCCGCCCACCGCTGTCTGCTGCCCGTAGACCCGGAGACCGGTCAGCAGCAGCAACGGCAACAACACATTCCTGGTAAAGTTTCTCATGGGGTAGATTGAGGGTTAGGTAGGAAAAAGCAACGACGGAAGCGTAAAAGGCCGGTTGGTATTCGGTTCTTTACATTTTTTTCCTGAATAGTTAAAGTAGGTAGTATTTTAGCAAGTAATCAATGCGCTGCGGGCCGGAAGCGGAGAAAAGAGGCATTTAGACCACCATTTCCCCTGCGCAAACGGTTGTGCAACTTGCGGGGAGGTTTCACGCAAAGACCGCAAAGTAAAAATAAAAAGGGCGCAAAGGGGAAGTGAATCCCCTTTGCGCCCTTTGCGCTCCTTTGCGCCTTTGCGTGAAACCTCCGTGAAACCCGCCTTTGCGTGAAACCTCCGTGGTGCTTACTGTTTGGCGAACTTCACCACCCGGTAGCCGTGATCCGTGTCGAGGCGCAGCAGGAAGAAGCCCCGGGGCAGCGTACCGACCGGCAGTTGGAGCTGGTCTTCGCCCGTTACCCGGTGGGCATTGGTCAGGTGCACCGTACCGGCGGCGTCGGTAACGGCCGTGGCGCGTACCGCGCCGGCGGCGAAGGGAAGGCCGACGGAGAGTTTGTCCGTCACCGGGTTGGGATACAGGCGCACCTGCCAGTCTTCCGCCGGTTCCCCTGCGGCAATCCGGGCCCCAGCCGCTGCCGGCACGACTTCCACCGCCGAAACGATGGGATCGCCGGCCGTGCCCCTGGCAAAGAAGAGGTTCAGTACGCCGTCACTGACCGTTACGCGCAGGGTTTCTTTCACGGCCCGCATCGCCCCGCCGGCTTTGGCGAACACGTCGTAGCCGGAGAGCCGTTTGCTCCCCTCCACGTACACGTCAAACTTCCGCGAACCGACTCCCCCGCCATCCTCCCGGACGCCCCCGTAGGTTTCGGCAAAGTGCAGGATCACGTCGAAGGTGCCGTTGCCGGAAGGGATGCCGTAGGAGAACACCCCGTACCGGCCGGTGCGGTACATCGCATCGTCGGTGGTGTTGAGAATCTCCCCTTCGTAGATGTTGAAACCCCTGCCGTTGGCGTAGTACACGTCCGCCGCGAACTGCTTGCCGGCCGCCGCCGTGAAGGCGCCGCCGCCCACGTTGATGGCCAGGGCCTCCCCGGCCGGCAGCACTTCAATGGCTTTGACCGCCGGGTTGTCGGCCGTTCCCTTGAGGAAGGCCACGTTCAGCGTGCCATCGGTCACGTTCACCCGGAACGTCTCCTGGGCCACGCGCAGGGCGCCGCCGGCCCGGGCGAAGATGTCGTAGTCGGTGAGCTTGCGACTCCCTTCCGCGTTCACGTGAAACTTGCGGGAGCCCACGCCACCGGGGGCGACGTTGCCAAAGTACGTTTCGGCAAAGTGCAGCACCACGTCGTACGCGCCGTTGTCGGTGGGGAAGTTAAACGAGAAGGAAGCCCCGTGCCGGCCGGTCTGGTAGAGGTAATCGTCGGCCGTGCCGGCAATGCCCAGCGTGGTCTCAGCGGATCGCGTGCCGCCCGCGAAGAAAGCATCGGCGCTGAAACCCCGCGCATCCACCGTGGAGAAGGCATTGCCGCCCGCATTCACCCGGAAGGCCGTCAGGCCACCCGTCGCGCTTACCTTTACCGTAACGACCGTGCCGGAACTATTGCAGCGGTCCGCCGCGGCCGACACGTAGTAGGTGGTGGTGGCCGTGAGCACGGGCGTCGTAAAGGTGGCGCCGGTAAAGACGGGGTGCCCCGTGGCGGCCGAATACCAGTGGTACGTGGTTACGCCGGGTTGGGTGCTGCTGGCCGTGAGGGTGGCCGTCTGGCCGCTGCGGATGTGTTTACCCGGGACCGTGGGCGCGGCCAGTGGCGGCACCAGCGCCACCCGGGCGGCCTGGGTCAGGGTAGCCGTTGAACAGAAAGTGGCTTCCACGTAGAACGTGTACGTCTCGGGCGCGTTCGCCCGGGCCGCGACCTGGAAGAGGAACACCAGGTCCCCGCCGTCCCCGAATTGCGGCTCGGCGTAGCGCTGATAGGTGTCCCGGCCGCCCCAGACCTCGTACTGCACGCCCCGCTCCGCGTTTTTCACCGTCACCGACCCCATGAAGTTGGTCGTGCCGGGGGTTACGTCGCATTGGGTGCTGCCCAGCACTTCCAGGTCCACGCGGGGACCGGAGCACACCCGGAACGTTTGCGTGTCGGAAAAGGCGGGACTGCCGTTGTCGGTGACTTTTACCGTAATCACCAGGTTGCCCGCCCGGGTATGCGGCCAGGTGAACACCCCGGTGGTGGGGTTGATGCCGGCGCCGGGGGGCGGATTTACCAGGCTGTAGGTCAGCGCGTCGCCGTCTTCATCGGTGGCGGAGGCAGTGAAGGAGAGCGTCTGCCCCGCCGAAAGCTCCTGGTTGGGAATTTCGGCCAGCACCGGGGCGTGGTTGGTAATCCCGACCGGGATGATCTCCAGCGCCGATACGACCGGGTTGTCGGCCGTTCCCTTCAGGAAGCTGAGGTTCAGGGTACCGTCGGTGACGTTCACGGCGAAGGTTTCCTTCACCACCTGCATCGCCCCGCCCGCCCGGGCGAAGATGTCGTATTCCGTCAGCTTGCGGCTCCCTTCCGCGTTCACGTTGAACTTCCGGGAGCCGGCGCCGCCCGGGGCCCGGTCGCCCCAGTGGGGCTCGGCAAAGTGCAGCACGACCGAGTAGCTGCCGGGCTGGACGGGGATGTTGTAGGAAAACACGCCCCAGCGGTAGGATTGGTAGAGGGTAGGATCGTACACGTCGGTGTAACCGGTGCTGCTGCCCGTATTGCCGCCCGAAAAATAGGCGTCCTTGCCAAAATAATCCCCCGCGTAGGAATCAAAGGGCGCCTCGGCATACTCGGTCACCGTGTGGGCCGGTCCGCCCGCGTTGATCCGGATCGCCGTGGTGGGCGGGGTCGTCAGGTCGTACTTCCAGAGGGCCGGGGTGCCCGTTCCGTAGGTGGTCGTAAAATAGAGGGTCTTGCCGATGGCGAAAAGGCCCGCCGGACTGGCATCCCCCGGACCCGGGTTCACTTCCGGCAATACGGCAGTGCCCCCGGGGGTGCCGTCGCTCCGCCAGACCTCCACGCCCGTCCTGCCGTCGTCGGCGGCAAAATACAGCGTCCCGTTCACGTTGGTGAATTCCCCGATTGCCGTCTCGTTCTGCCCGAAGCTGCGGATGAACTGATCGGTGCTGCCCGACAGGCTGCGCAACGCGATGCTGGCCCCGGCCGACGGCGTGTAGGAGTACGAACCGTAGTAGAGGATGCCGTTGATCACCGCCATGTCCGTTACTTCGGCGCCGGCGTAATACCGGATGGGCGTGGCGCCCCCCACTTGCGTAGGCTCGGAGGCGCTGGCGTCAATCCGGAAGATCTTCTCGACCTCGGTCAGCTCCGCCCAGGCGACGAAGTACAAGGCATCGTTTACCACCACGAACCGGCGCGGGACCGAAGACACGATGTGATCGGGCTCGGAAACGTACAGGAGGTCTGCCACCAGCCGGGTCCCCCCCGTCGTGCCGTCGGAGGCCCAGAGTTCGCGGCCGTGCTCGGGGGTGGAGGCGGCAAAATACACCCGGCCGTTGAAGGCGGTCAAATCGCCCGGGTTCGAACTGTTGGGTTCGGGGGAACCCGGGTCGGTGGAAGTGCCGGGAAAAATGTCCGAGACCAGCGTGGTGCCGGCCGCCGTCCCGTTGCTCTTCCAGAGTTCACGGCCGCGGGTGTTGTCGGTCGCCGCAAACAGCAGCGTGCCGTTCAGGTTCACCAGGCTGCCCGGATCGGCACTGCCGGTCCCCGGGTTGATGTCCTTCACCAGGGTCGTACCGGCGGCCGTGCCGTTGCTCTTCCACAGCTCCACGCCCGAGTCCCCCGCACCGGCGGCAAAGTACAAGGTCCCATTCACCGGGGTGATGCCCGTCGGGGCTACGGAAAAGCGCTTCACCAGGGTTGTCCCGGGGCCGGTGCCGTCACTTTTGTAGAGGCCGCCGCTGGCCACGAAGTACAACGTGCTGCCGACCAGGGTGAACGCGGTGGGGTTCGCGCTGCCGGTGCCGGCCACAATGTCCTTGACCAGCGCCATGTTGGCCCCGTTCAGGTCGCTTTGCCACAGTTCTACGCCGGTACCGGCAGCCGCGGCGGCAAAATACAGCTTGCCGTTGAGGGCTACGGCCGCAACGGGTTCATTCCGTACCGGGAAAACGTCTTTGACCAGTGCAGGCTGAGCCCGCAGGGAAATACCCGCCAGCAGCAGCCACCCGAATAAGCAGCAGAAGGCACCCTGCCCCCGGCCCTTGGTGAAGTAAGTGTGTCGCATAAACATGAAAAAGTGAAGGTTCCTATCAATATACACCGGGGGGAGGGGCCGAATGGGGCTAATGAGCAGGCGGCCCTCCTCAATGAGCAGGGAGGCAGTGTGGGTGAGCCGGGGTGCATTGGCAGGCACTTGGCTCACACCGAGCCAGTTAGCTTTCCCGTTAGCCTTAGTCCCAGCGCACTTCGCCCGGGTCATACCCTGACGGCGGCAGGCGGGGGCACTTCCCGGTGAGCCGAAGCGGCACGAGGCAGGTGCGCATCGTTGCTGCTTGCCGGCGAGAACGGGCTGACGAGAAGCTCGTTTGTGCTTGGCGTTGCTGAGGCGAAGCAGAACGGGCTGGCGCGAAGCGCTGCTTTGTGCCGAGTATGGTTTCCGCCTCTGGGGGAAGGGAAGTTGGTTCATTGAGGCATCCGCATCGTGATTGTAAACCCTGCAGTTTTCGATCTATTGCCGCTTCCATCTGCCAGTTTTGCCAGTGAGGTAATTTTGAGTGCAGTATTCGTTGACGTTGGTTCCGCCTCTGGCGGAACGAAGGCATTTTACTTTGCTCAGCAGGTGCATTATTGTCCTTACCCCGGCCGGGAAGAGAAACAC
Organism: uncultured Cytophagales bacterium; assembly: GCA_902805615.1. GTDB lineage: Bacteria > Bacteroidota > Bacteroidia > Cytophagales > 172606-1 > CADCTQ01. The sequence goes on along the minus strand of CADCTQ010000595.1, from coordinate 1,218 downwards.
TACACACGCGTTGTAGGCATACCAGGAGTTACACAATTGCCCGGCGCGTACGGGCAAGAAGAGCACCTGCCCGGGTGCGGCGGTTTGGCGACGATGCGTAAGTCCTGCCATCCCGGGCGCAACGGGTGAGGGCAATTCCGGCAGACTTTGGCACCGGGCGGCTCCGGTGCGTTGGGTGGGTCGGTTTGGGGTACGCTCAGGGTGCCGGGTATGCAAAAGGCTGACCTGACGGTCAGCCTTTGCGGCGTCCATGCACCAGCGTCGTCGCGGGTTTACTGCGCCCCGCCCGCGTCGCTTTGCGGGCCGGCGACGGGCTGGTAATTCTCATCGGGGGCCAGGGGCACTTCCGAATGGTCGTGGGTGCCGTCGTCGTCCAGTTTATAGGCGTAGAACAGCCCCTTTACGTCGTCGTACCGGCTGACCAGGAAGCGCTGATCAGGGCCGGCGTTCGCCATGCTGGCCTGGTGCGAATCGTCGGGATTGCGGGCCGAGTTGCCCGAATCGTAGTCAACGTTGATGTTGGCCATCGGGGTGTCCCCCGTGAGCATGGCCGGGCCGTTGGTGGAGTTGGGGGTGTTGCCCGCTGAAGTGCCGCCGCTGGTCAGGTTGGAGGTGACCGTGTCGCCCAGCATCACCGTGTCGCCGATGCCGTAGCCCAGGATTTGCGCGGCCTCTTCGGCGGAGGCATTGGCGGGAATGAGGTTGGCGGGGCCTACTTTCGTGTAGGAAGAGGTATCGTTGTGGGAGCGGTTTTGTCCGGTAGCCATAAATGGTAGCGTTAGTGGTTGAATTTGGTAGTAACGGGGCCGGCCCGGCCGGGTTGAACGTTTCGCCGCTTAGTGAAAAGGACGGCTTGGTGAAATACGCATCCCCTTGCAAGTCAATGGAATACACAATGACTCCATGCGTAATCAGCAATTCCCGGTTGAGCTTTTACAGAGCACGTCACAACTTGTCGGAAAAACGTCTGCCTCGTACACCTTTCGGGTTTTGGTATGTGATTAGCGCCCTGCCTAGTGGATACGCATTGAGTGGCCAGGCAGTGTGTGGTCAGGCAGTGAGCAGGCACGGTTCGTTGCGAGCCCGTATCGTTTCCCCGGCACCGGTGGGATCGCGGCGGGTGGGCCCGGCCCAATGGCGAGGGGCGGGTTGACTGGCGGGGGGGAGCATCATTGGGCCTAGTTGTCAGGGAGAGTTAAAGGTAGGGGTCGGGTCGGG
>CADCTQ010000594.1:5974-7151 GCA_902805615.1 uncultured Cytophagales bacterium | reverse complement strand
CTATGCCGCTACCGACCGCCGGCAACTCGACGACTTCCTGCAACGCCATCCCCAATACCAGTTCCTGCCCCTGCTCGAACTCCTCTCCGTCAACTCCCCCGATGCCTACGAATCCTTCTTCAACCACGTGATCGAAATCGTGTGCTGGCATTTGCAAAACGACGCCTGGGATAGCAAGTACCTCATGCACATCCTCCAGGAGCTGTTCCGCCTCCGCGATGCCTTCCGCTCAGTAAGGGGCGGCGAAGCCTGGCAGTAAGGGAAACGGCCCTTTGGAAAAGCCGGCGCCCCTTACCCTTTTGCCCGTGATTACGTACCTTTCACCAACCGACGCCTTACCACCATGGCCTACCCACAAGAACAGAAGACGCATTACACCTTCGAGGCGTACACGCACCTGGATGAAGAGAGCGAAGTCCGCAGCGAATACTACTACGGGGAAGTATTCGCAATGGCGGGGGCAACGCGGAATCATAACCTGATCACCTTGAATACCGGCACCCTTTTGCGTCCCCAGGCCCGGCAGAACGGTTGTCAAACTTTTGTATCGGACATGAAGCTGGAACTGGTGAAGGGTAGCTTTTACGTCTACCCCGACGTGCTCTACACCTGCCACGAAGCCGACAAAAAAGAACGCACTACCCTTAAACACCCGGCTTTGGTGGTAGAAGTGCTCTCCGACAAGACCGAAGCCTGCGACCTGGGTACGAAACTCGACGGTTATCTTAAACTGCATTCCCTGTTATACTACCTGATCGTTAGCCAAAGAGCGTATTTTGTGCGCCTCTACGAACGGGTAGGGGAGCAGTGGCAGTACCGCACCGTGGAAGGATTGGAAGCTGCCGTGGTGCTGCCGCAACTGGGGCTCACCCTGCCGATGCAAACCATTTACGAGGATGTTTCCCTCGAACCACTCGCCGGGGGCTAAGCACTTTTTTAGATTCCTGCGATCCTCCACGTGATCGAACGCGGGTTCCCGCATGTACAACACGAGTCAGCAGCGGGTAGCTGCCAGACGCCCTCATTACATCCGGCTACTACACCAACCCCGCAGCCGGACGACCTGATCAATTGGTTTTGCAAAATTTCAACGAGCCGTTTTATAAGCTAAAACTGGTTACGCCGTCAGCGTATCGAAAACGGACAATGGGTAAGGGAAGGGGGTTGGGGGATGACT
>CADCTQ010000594.1:0-5964 GCA_902805615.1 uncultured Cytophagales bacterium | reverse complement strand
CCCACAAACAGCCGCACAAGGGTGACCGCGTACCGGGCGGTGCCGCCACCAGGCAACAATCCGTACCAATGCAACTTACAGTGTCCAATGGGTACGGACGGTTACTTATCACAGGGCCGCCGGGTACGGGTCCCCCTTGTGCGGCTGTTTGTGGGTAAGGGAAGGGGGTTGGGGGATGACTCCGGCTAACCGGAACTCTTTTTCCCGGTTTTCAATAGTGCCCACCCCTCAAAGCATTATAAACAGTACTACCCCCGCTGATGGAGGCAAAGGAGGCAAAAAAGATACATTCTTACCCAAGCTCACGGCTCACCCATCGTCCTCACGGTGATGGGTTGCAATGACCGCGTGAAGCAATTGCAAGCTGGCCCGGAACCCCAAAAGCAGATAGGCGTGCTTGCTTCTCATGGAACTGCACTTTTATCCGATGGCGACAATCATACTGTACGGAAAATACCTGAAAGTAGGTATTGTGTTAAAAGGTGCGCACGGCTATTATTGACAAACTTTTTCAGCCACCCGAGACGAGACAACCCCATGAGTTTCAATTCTTCCACGTACAGCAATCTCCTTTCCGCAACCAGTCCGCAGCAGGAGCGGCTCTTTTCTCAATACCAAGGCTCCCGTACCGACTTCGACATCATCATCATCGGGTCGGGCATTGGTGGGGGCGTTCTGGCCGACGACCTGGCCGACCGGCTCGGGAAGCAAAAGCGGATACTGGTTCTGGAGGCCGGTTCCTACCTGTTTCCCAGCCACGTCTACAACTTCTCGCGTTTCCCCAATGCTGATGTTGCTGACAAGTTTGAATGCAGAACCTTTAACCAGCATTCAAATGAAGGGGATGAGTACTATATTCACGAAAGACCTCAACTCAACCTGGGCGGCCGTTCCATTTTCTGGTCCGGCCTGATCCCCACGGTCCAGGACTGGGAACTGGATTTTTTCGCCCCGCGCGTCCGGCAGGACCTCTCCGGTGGACTTCTTGCCGAAGCGGGTAAAAAGATGAACGAATCCATCACCATGGGCACGACCGCCCATGATGTGGTAAAGAAGCTTCGGCAAAGCTCCCTTGCCCAGGACTTCGAGATCCGGGAAACGCCGCGGGCACTCCACCAGCCCTACCTCACCGAACAAGGTATGCCGGCAGGGAAATATTTCTTCGAGCCGACCGGCGTTTTCAACACGGCAGAACTGCTCATCAACCAGGTAGGGCTGGCGCCGGGAGTGAGCCGCGGCGACGATCCGGGGTTGCACCTGCTGCTCAACCGTTACGTCGAGGACGTGCAGTCAATGCCGGGAAACCAGTTCACCCTCGTTGTGCGCAACACATTGAACGGCCAGATCGAGAACTTCCAGGCGGGTACAGTGGTGCTGGCCGGAGGCTCCATTGAAAGTCCTAAATTGCTTCGTCGTTCGAGCCTGTTTCCTTCGCTGCCCGGCGGGGTAAAGTCGCTGGTCGGGCTGGGGCTGACCGATCACCCGACCACCGACTGGATCGATACACTGACCACCAACATGGGAGAGGTACCGATTCCCAAAAATGCCCACGCAAAAATTGTGTTCTACTCAAAGGGGCGACGCAACGCACAAAACCAGATTCTCTACCCGTTCAATGTGGAAATGAACATCAACCACGAATACTGGCACTTGCGGGAAAACGATCCGGGCGCCGCCGCAGTACCGGTCAACAACAGCGGCGCCTCCCGGATGCAGATCAAGTTCAGTTTCGGCAACTGTCTTGATGATCAGAACCAGGTGAAGCCCGCTCCGCCCTTTGGCTACGTGCCCGATATTGTATTTAAGAACCAGAAATGGATGGAATACCTGGCAACGTCGCGTTTTCCGGCACTGGCTGGCTGGCAGAAAAACTACGGTGAAATTTTTGAGGTCCTCAATGACATTACCTACCGGATATTCTCCGAGTTCGACCACCACGGCAGCAAGTGCAGACCCGAGAATGAGATTTGGTATGGACAGGGCGGGAAAGGCTTCGGCCTGGGAACCGTGCATCACGCAGTAGGAACACTCCGCATGCCGCACCGTACCAGTTACACGGGTCCCCTGCAATTCAATTCAGTGGTGGATGAAGACCTGCGCGTGGTGGGTACGCAGCATCTCTACGTTTGTGATATGTCGGTAATGCCCTTTAGTTCGGCGGCCAACCCGGTGCGCACGCTGGTTGCCCTTGCCCTGCGGCTGTCCAAACATTTCGGCTAGGCTTTGCCTGATGAATCATTTTACGGGGTAAAATCTGCTGGAAAAAGTACGTGCGCAGGGGACAAGGCGTGCCGGGCGGGTGGGGAAGGGGGCAGCTTTCCGCGGGGCTCGTCCCATTTTTCCCGCTTTTCATCCCACCCCGTTGACCCCGACGAGGCGGTTGGCTAACTAGTCCATCATTCTGCTGCCCATGATGGAACTTACCCTTCAAAACGTCTCCAACCCTTGCCCCAGTCACCCGTGGGAACCGCGCCCGGGTACGGGGCCGGCCACGCAACCGACCGCTCCCGTGCCGCCCGCGCCGGGCCGGTTGACGGGCAAGCGCCTGGCCCGCTTCGGGGCGCTGCTCGTCATTCCGGCCGTGCTGATGCTGGCGGGCATGGCCGTACCGGCCCTGTGGGGCTACTACCCCTCCGGACCCGGCCCGTACGGGCTCATCCGCTTCGGGCTGCAACTTCCCCGGTACCACGCGCCGGCCGACGGCCTGACCGATGCCGACCGCCGGGCCGCCTACGAACGCCGCTACGGCAAGTACCGGCACGCCCCGCAACCCCGGCTCACCGGCGCCACCGTGCGCGTGGAGTTGTACCCGGCCGCCGGGCGGGCGGAGGTGCGCGGCACGTACCAACTGGTCAACCGGAGCGGGGCGCCCATTGACACGGTGCACCTGCTCACCCATCCCGGCGTGGAGACGGCCGTGCACTTTGACCGGCCCTTCCGGGGTGCGCGGGTGGATGCCGAACTGGGCCACCGGTCGTACGCCCTGGCCCGGACCCTGCGGCCGGGTGACTCGCTGCGCCTGCACTTTACGGTGCAGTACCGGGCTCCCCGCCTGCCCCTCGACGGTCCGCACACGGCCGTGGCCGACAAAGGCTCCTACTTCAGGCACCTGCCGGCCCTGCCACCGGACGAAAAACGCTGGCTGCCCCTGCTGGGGTACCAGCCGTCCCGGGAACTGAGCGACCCCGGGGCGCGCCGGTCCCGGGGCCTCCCCCCGCGACCACCCGCCCATTGACCCCCGAGTGCCCGGTAATTTCAAAACGATCACGCGCCGGGGCGGCTGGATTACGCTCCTGCACGTCCGCGCATTTACCCACTTTGCACCTTCATGAAAGACTTCATTGCCAAATCCGACGGCTTCAACCGGGTCGAGTTCTGGGCGGCCGGCACCCTCTTCGCGTTCTTCCTGTTTTTCTTCATCACCGAAAGCCAGGACGTCCCCTCGCGGGAGGGGCTGCCGGAAAGGCTGCTCTTCGAACAGGCGAACGTCCCGTTCCACTACTACGACAACTACTTCGTGCCGTGCCTGATCCGGTTCACGTTCCTGTTCGGGGCATTCGCCCTGCTCAACTTCAGGGTGGTGCCCCAACTCATCCGCCAGGAGTCACCCGTGCGCAACGGCATCCTGGTGGTCATGTTGTTCGTGGCGGGCGGCCTGGTGCTCGGGACCACCGACACGTACCTGAAAGCCTACCTGTTCAACGACTACGCCACGACGGGGGACGCCTACGAACACATTTTCAGCCGCTCCTTCCTGTACGCCCTGTGGCTGCTGCTGCTGCTGGTCCTCTATTCCCTGGTCAAGTACGCCGGCGTGTACCTGCTGTCCAGGTCGGAGGCCATCCGGGCCCGGTACCGGTTCGTGACGCCCGGCGGCCTGGTCGCCGGGGTGCTGTGGGTGATCGGGTTGTTCCTCCTGGGCCTCGGCAGTATTTTCGGCGACTGGGAAGAAATGCTGGCCGCGTGGACGGTGGTCGTGCCGGCGGGCATTGCGCTCTACTGGTTTTCCCTGCACGTGCTCATGCCGCGGGTGTACGCCAAAAAGCGGGCCGTGCTGCGCTACCTGGTCAGTATCCTGGTGGTGCTGGCCGTGACGTTCCTGCCCGTCAGCCTGGTGCTCGTGCGCATCACCGGGAACGAAGACGACGGCTTTGCCCTGGGATTCTTCAACGCGGTGTGCCAGCTCCTGATCACGGCGCCGCTGTCGTGGGTGCTTTTCAAACGCCGCCTGCAGGGGGACGAAGAGGTGTACGTCCTGCAGACGAAGCTGGGGCAGTCCACGGCCAACCTGGATTTCCTGCGGTCGCAGATCAACCCGCACTTCCTGTTCAACGCCCTCAACACGATCTACGGCACGGCCATGCAGGAGAACGCCGAACGTACCCGCGACGGCATCGAAAAGCTGGCCGACATGATGCGCTTCATGCTCCAGGAGAATACGCAGGAAAAAATTGCGCTGGCCCGGGAGATCGAATACCTCAACAACTACATCAGCTTCCAGAAGCTGCGCACCGACCCCAACCCCAACGTGCGCATCCAGGCGGAGATTGCCGGGCCGGCCGGGCCCGTGCGGATTGCGCCGATGCTGCTGATTCCCTTCGTGGAAAATGCCTTTAAGCACGGCATCAGCCTGCGGGAACCGTCGCACATTTCGATCTCGCTGGAGGTGAAGGACCACACGTTGTACTTCGACGTACACAACAGCCGGTACAGCCGTCCCGACCACGACCCGGAGCGGGACAAGAGCGGCATCGGGCTCACCAACGTGCGGCAGCGCCTCCAGCAACTCTACCCCGCCCGGCACGAACTCGTGATCCGCCAGACCGCCAAAGAGTTCTTCGTCCACCTCACCGTGCGGCTGGCGTGAGAAATGATCGTTCGATGCCCGATGTTCGATGCCCGACGTTCGATTCGCTGCGCATTGCGTAGTAAGCAGCGAGTACTCAATACCCAATACTCAATACCCAATACTCATGAAGGCCATTGCCATTGACGACGAGCCCATTGCGCTGGAGATTGTAAAGGCGCACGCGGCCAAGGTGCCCTTTCTCGACCTGAAGGCAGCCTTTACGGACGCGTTCAAAGCACTCGAATACCTCCAGGCCGAGCCGGTGGACCTGATCTTCCTGGACATCAAGATGCCCGACATTTCGGGCATTGAGTTTTTCAACAGCCTGAGCAAGAAGCCCCTCCTGATCTTTACCACGGCCTACACCGAACACGCCGTGACGGGCTACGAAATGGACGCGGTGGACTACCTGCTCAAGCCGTTTTCGCTGTCGCGCTTCCTCAAGGGTTGCAACAAGGCGCTGGAACTCTACAACACCCGCAACGCCGCCGCGGCCACCGATCACCTGTACGTGAAGACGGGCTACGAACAGATCAAGGTGTTTTACGACGAAATCCTGTACCTGGAAGCCACGGGCAACTACGTGACCTTCGCGCTGAAGGACAAAAGCATCCTGTCGCGCAGCACGTTCGTGGAGGCCACCAACCTGCTCCCGGCCGACCGGTTCGTGCGGGTGCACCGCTCCTACGTGGTGTCCGTGCCCCGGATTGACAAGGTGGAGCGGCACCAGGTCACCCTCCACAACCGGCGCATCCCCGTCAGCGAAGCCTTCCGCCAGAACCTGGCCGCGGCGCTTCATAACAAGTAGTTGCAAATGGGCCTGGGTTCGCCGCAGTCATCCCCCTGCCCCTGTTGGAGCGGCATTTTTCGAATAGACTGGTTTACCTCTTGTTATCAAGAAGATGGGCTGTTCCGGCGGAGAACCACCCCTGCCGCTCCTTGATGGAGGAGGGGAACTATGACAATCGGCTGCGTGCCAAGGAGAAATGCACGTCCCGGACGCCTTTCGTTTTCAGCGAGGCGCATGGCGGGAAGGCGTCGCATCGCGGCTCCCCTCCTCGGAGGGGTTAGGGGGTGGGTTTACTTCCAGGAGACGAGTGATAAGGGGATCATCG
>CADCTQ010000593.1 GCA_902805615.1 uncultured Cytophagales bacterium | reverse complement strand
CCCGGCAAAAGACGTCCCCGGTTCAACACGCCCTCTAAATCAACTCCTGATGCCTGTACTTCCCTTGATGCTGGCCCTCCCGCTGGCCCTCCTGCTGGCCCTGCCGGCCACCGCCCAGTACACCATCCGGCAGCCCGATGCCATTCCGCTGCACGGCGCGTGGCACTTCACCCTCGACCCGGCCGCCGTCGGGGAGCCCGAAGGGTGGTACCGGAGCGATTACCCAATGGGCCGCTGGGACCAGGTGCCGGTGCCGCACTGCTTTTCGGTGGATAAGCGGTATCTCTTTTACACCGGGACCGCCTGGTACCGCCGCACGTTTCCCTGGGGGCCGGCGGCCGGCAAACGGGTACGGCTCCACTTCGACGCGGCCTACTACGCGTGCCGCGTCTGGCTCAACGACCGCCAAGCCGGCACCCACGAAGGCGGCTACACACCCTTCTCCTTCGACGTGACCGACCTGCTCAAAGAGGGGGAAAATACCCTGGCCGTCTCCGTGGACAACAATACCTGGAAGCGCGGCACCATTCCCGGGGCCAAGGACGAATACCGGGAAGCCGACGCCCCCGGCGGCCAGTTCCCGGGCTGGATGAACTACGGCGGATTGGTCCGGCCCGTGTACCTGACCGTGGAGCCGGAGGTATACGCGGAAAACGTGAAGGTGGAAGCCGACCCGGACCTGGCCAAGGGCACGGCCCGCCTCCGCCTGAAAATCCGCATCCGGAATGCCTCCGGCCAACCGGTATCACCCAAACTGGCTTTCCGGGTGGAAGGGAACGGAAAAACGGTTTCGGCCAACTGGAAAGTACGTACCGTGAGCATCCCGGCGGGCGGGACGGCGGTGGTGGAGGCCGAAACGGTCCTCAAAGCCGGCGACGTAAAGCTGTGGAGCCCCGACGAACCGAACCTCTACCAACTGCGGGTAACCCTCGCCGGCGATACGCTGACCACCCCGTTCGGCATCCGCAAGGTGGAAGTCCGCAACGCGCAGCTCCTGCTGAACGGCAAGCCCCTGCGGGCCGCCGGCGGCAACCGGGTGGTGGATTACCCCGAACTGGGTTCGCTGGAGCCGGACTGGCTGGTGGAAAAAGACCTGCGCCTGATGAAAGAAGCGGGCATGGAGCTGAGCCGCCTGACGCACTACACGCCCTCGGAGACCGTGCTGGACTGGGCCGACCGGAACGGCATGCTCATCATTACCGAAGCGGGCAACTGGCAACTGACGCCCCGGCAGATGGACAACGACACCATCCGGGCCAAGTTCCGCACGCAGTTCCGGGAAATGGCCGAACGCGACTGGAACCATCCCAGCGTGATTGCCTACAGCGTCGGCAACGAATACCTGTCCGAACGGGCCGCCGGGCAACGCTGGACGAAAGACATGATTGCGTACGGCCGGAGCCTGGACGCCACCCGCCTGTTCACCTTTGCCTCCATGCGCCTGAACACGATGCCCAAAAACCCCGCCGACGAGGCCAGCCAGTACGTGGATTTCGTCTCCACCAATACCTACGGCAACCACGCGGCCGTGCTGAAGAAAATCCACGAACTCTACCCCGACAAGCCCATCCTGGTCAGCGAGTACGGCCGCCGCGCCGACGACGCCGAGGGGGAAGCCGGGCAGGTGAGTTACCTGGCCCAGTTCCTGGCCGACATCCGCGCGATGCCCTACGTGATGGGCGCGGCGTGGTGGTCTTTCAACGACTACCAGAGCCGCTACCCGGGCACGAACGCCAACGGGTACCGGCCCTGGGGGCTCGTGGGGCCCGAACGCAACCCCCGGCCGCTGTACGCGGCACACCGGCGGGAGATGGCCCCCGTTACGCTCCGGAAAGTAAGCTGGCTGCCCGGCGGCGACGGCCGGCACGGGCTCCGCGTCCGCATTACGGCCCGCAACGACTTTCCGTCGTACGCCGTCCGCGGCTATCAGTTAAAGGCCGGGCCGGTTGCCCTGCCCATTCCCGACCTGCAACCCGGGCAAAGCGCCGAACTCACCATCCCCGTGCGCGGATTTGCCCGGACCCTGGCCGTGGAAATTCACAAACCCACTGGCTTTCCCATTCTTCACCAACTGATTGACCTGACCAATGATCCGCGAACAAGTAACCGATAACCGAATTCCCAATGCCAAACGCCTGGGCGCCGACCTGGTGGTCGTGGGAGGGGGGCTGGCCGGCACGTGCTGCGCCATTACGGCGGCCCGGGCGGGCATTGCCGTCATTCTCGTGCAGGACCGGCCGGTGCTGGGCGGCAATTCTTCCAGCGAAGTGCGCCTGTGGGTGCTGGGCGCTACCTCGCACATGGGCAACAACAACCGCTGGGCCCGCGAGGGCGGCGTGATTGACGAGATCCTGGTGGAGAACATGTACCGCAACCCCGAGGGCAACCCGGTGATTTTCGACACCGTGCTGCTCGAAAAAGCAATCGGGGAGCCCAACATCACCCTGCTGCTCAACACGGCCGTGTTCGAGGTGCAAAAAGCCGGTCCGGAAAAGATCGCCGGCGTAAAGGCTTTCTGTAGCCAGAACGGCACGATGTACGAACTTTCGGCCCCGCTTTTCTGCGATGCTTCCGGCGACGGCATCGTGGCCTTCGGGGCGGGAGCGGCCTTCCGGATGGGCGCCGAGTCGCAAGAGGAGTTCGGGGAAGGGTTTGCGCCGACGGCCGAATACGGCGAGTTGCTGGGGCATTCGCTGTATTTCTACTCCAAAGATACGGGCAAGCCGGTGCGCTTCGTGCCGCCCAGCTACGCCCTGCGGGACATTACCAAAATCCCGCGGTACCGCCGCTTCAACGCCAAAGAACACGGCTGCCAGCTCTGGTGGATCGAGTACGGCGGCCGGCTCGACACGGTGCACGACACCGAGCAGATCAAGTGGGAACTCTGGAAAGTCGTGTACGGCGTGTGGCATTACATCAAGAACTCGGGCAACTTCCCCGAAGCCGAAACCATGACGCTCGAATGGGTGGGGCAGATTCCCGGCAAGCGGGAGAGCCGGCGCTTCGAGGGGGATTACATCCTGCGCCAGCAGGACATTGTGGAGCAGCGCACGCACCCCGACGCGGTGGCGTACGGCGGCTGGTCCATTGACCTGCACCCGGCCGACGGGGTGTTCAGCGAAAAACCCGGGTGCAACCAGTGGCACGGCAAAGGGCTCTACCAGATTCCGTACCGTTGCCTCTACAGCCGCAACGTGAAGAACCTGCTGCTGGCCGGGCGGATCATCAGCGTGTCGCACGTGGCCTTCGGTTCGTCGCGGGTGATGGGCACCAGTGCGTACGTGGGCCAGGCGGTGGGGATGGCGGCGGCCCTGTGTACGGCTGAGGGCTGCCTGCCGCGGGCATTGGGGGCCGAAAACCGGATTGCGCATTTGCAGCGGGAACTCCTCAAAACGGGCCAGCACATTCCGGGCCTCGCCTTGCAAGACCCCCGGGACCTGGCCTTGGGGGCCACCCTGACGGTATCGAGCGAAATGCGCCTGCGGGAACTGCCGGCCGACGGACCGCTGCTGCCGCTCGCGCATCCGGCCGCCCAGATGCTGCCCCTGTCGCCCGGCAAGGTACCCCGGCTTACCCTGTGGGTGGAGGCCCGGGAGAAAACCACGCTCACGGTAGCACTGCGCCGCAGCAGCAAGCCGGGCAACCACACGCCCGACGTCACGCTGGAAACGCAACAAATGCCCCTGCACGCCGGCCGGCAACCCGTTCACCTGCACTTTGAAAGCGAAATCGCCGAACCGCTGTACGCCTTCGTGTGCCTGATGGGGAACGAACACGTCCGGGTGCAGTACAGCCAACTGCGGGTGACGGGCATCCTGTCGGTCTTTAACCATTCCAACCCCGCCGTATCCAATTACGGCCGGCAGGAGCCCCCCGCGGGCATCGGCGTGGAGGCTTTCGAGTTCTGGACGCCCAAGCGGCGGCCCGAGGGCCTGAACTTTGCCCTCACGATCCAGCCGGCCCTCGCCGCGTTCGGGGGGGGAAACCTGCGCAACGGCGTGGACCGTCCCGTGGACCGGCCCAATGCCTGGCTGCCGGCCGCCGACGACGCCGACCCGACGGTCACGCTGACCTGGCCGGCAAAGCAGCGGATCAGCCGGGTGGAACTGGCCTTTGACCCGGACTGGGACCATCCCATGGAAACCGTGTTGATGACGCACCCGGAAGCGGTGATGCCGTTCTGCGTGCCGGAGTACGTGGTCTGCAATGACCTGAATGAACAGGTGTACCACCGGGCCGACAACCACCAGGCCCGGAACGTGATCATTTTTGCCGAACCCCTGGAAACGACCCGCCTCAGCATTCACCTGAAAGCCAGCCACCCGCAAGTACCGGCTGCATTGTTTGGCGTGCGCTGTTATGAAGTTTCCACCTGAATAGAGAGAGGGTGTGCGCTGCAGGAACACGTCAAGGGGCTGGCGTTGAACAGCGACGGCGTACGATAGATGGGCACGCACCCCTTGACGCTAAGATTCTTTGCGGGAAGCGTCCAGTTCCAGCTTCAGTTGCACGCAAAGGGCAGTTTTGCCAGACGCAGTTGCAATACGCGTTGCGTCAACTGAGTCAACCTTGAGCGACGGGTTCAAGGGCAACATCCTCGTAGATGCTATGCATCGGCAGGGTGACCCCCAGTTGCGGTAGCACTACGGCAGTTGCCAATCCTTCCACGGTGCGGTACTCCCACTTCTCCCCTGCCCGTTCGTAGAGGCGGACGAAATACGCTCTCTGGCTCACGATCAGGTAGTACAACAGGGAAGGCAGTTTGAGATAACCGTCGAGTTTCGTACCCAGGTCGTAGGCTTCGGTCTTGTCGGAGAGCACTTCCACCACCAGAGCCGGGTGTTTGAGGGTAGTGTGTTCTTTTTTGTCGGCTTCGTAGCACGTATAGAGCACGTCGGGGTAGACGTAAAAGCTGCCCTTAACCAGTTCCAGCTTCATGTCCGACACAAAAGCCTGGCAACCGTTCTGCCGGGCCTGGGGACGCAAAAGAGTGCCGGTATTCAGGGTAATCAGGTTATGATTCCGCGTTGCCCCCGCCATTGCAAAGACTTCTCCGTAGTAGTATTCGCTGCGGATTTCGCTGTCTTCGTCCAGGTGCGTGTACGCCTCGAAGGTGTAATGCGTTCTCTGTTCCTGTGGATAGGCCATTGTGGTAAGGCGTCAGTTGGTGAAAGGTACGGAATCACGGGCAAAAGGGTAAGTGGCGCCGACTTTTCTAAAGGGCCGTTTCCCTTACTGCCAGGCTTCGCCGCCCCTTACACTGCGGAAGGCGTCGCGGAGGCGGAACAGCTCCTGGAGGATGTGCATGAGGTATTTGCCTTCCCAGGCGTCGTTTTGCAAATGCCAGCACACGATTTCGATTACGTGGTTGAAGAAGGATTCGTAGGCGTCGGGCGAGTTGGCGGCAAGCAGTTCGAGCAGGGGCAAGAACGCGTAGTTGGGGATAACGTTGCAGGAAGTCGTCGAGTTGCTGGCGTTGGATAGCGGCTACGTCCGATAGGTGGGTACGTAGCCGTTCACGCTAAGATTCTTTGCGGGAAGCGTCCAACTCCAGCTTCAGTTGCATGATGCGCGCAAAGGGCAGTTCCGTAAGGCGGGCTACGGCCTCCGGCGGAAAGCCTTCTTTGAGCAGGTTCAGGGCAGTTGCTTCCTTACCTAGCTGGTAAAGGGCATCTTCTTTGATGTCAATGTGAAGGGCCATGTGCTGAGCGGCGTTGAAGACAGTTGTGCTTAAGTTTCTCAATACGGCTAAACGCACCAATTGCAATACGCGTTGCGCCAGTTGAAGTTCACTTTCCGAGACTTGCCGTAATTTAAGCAGAATTTGCCCGGCAATCAATGCGGGAGACTCTTCTCCAAAATCAGCTAAAATCGCAAGCAGGACTTCTTGTCCGTGTGCGGATTGGAGGAAGGTTTGGTAGGGAAACGTCCGCAAATCTACCAACTGGTATTGGTAGGTGAGCGAATCGGATGCCAACCGACTTTCCATATTCAACTTCTCCTTGCCGAAATACACCACGTACTGGCGGATGGGCATGCGCCTCTGGTAATGCAGGAAGGCATGATAGATGAGCATACGCGAGAGCATTTGCTTGTCATTGCTTGTCTGGAACTCGCAATGCAGTACGAAGGGTGGCCCTTCGAGGGGTGTTATTTCCCACACCTGATCGGCCTCCCGTTCGGAGGTGGGTAGTGCGCAAATTAGGGTGCTGTACTTGAACTTTGTTGTTTCAAATTATGGTGGCAGAGGAAGAATTTGATGGCTCCAATGTGATTGTCGAGCGTTTTGGAAAATGATAGGGTTTCTCTCACCAGTCGAGAGCATCGTTGGCGGAGCGTACAATTGAATCTTTCCACGTGGTTGGTATACTGTTTTTGCTTGCAGTATAGGTGCTGTCCTTGTGGAATGACGGTTTTGTAACTCTCCCAATCATCGGTGTGGAACAAGCCATACTTTTGAACTTGTTGAGGTATTTTCTCCCATAAAGCCCGGGCTGACTGCCGACTTCGGTCACCCACATGAAAAGCTACTACCTGCCTTGTAGCCCGGTGGATCACCAGCCAGATATAGTACACGTTGTCCCTTTTTCTGACGAAAGACCATAGCTCATCAGCTTCATTGTCAAAGAGTTTTATGTAAAACCGATCCCCTTGCTTGACTCTTTTGATGGGTATATGACAATTAAGATCATCGGGCAATTGCCTATAGAGTTCTTTGAGGAACTTGAGCAGCCAGGTCAGTGAGATGTCCACTACCCGGCAAATACCCCTCAAGGAAATCCGCTCAGCTAACAGCTTTTTAATCAACTGCTGCTTTTCTGATGAGATGAACCATTGCTGGCCTTTATCGACAAACTTGTATTTACAGTCTTTGCACTTGTGCTGCTGCTTGCTATGGTTGAAATTGAGGCCGTATTTCTTTACGTTTGTAGTCAGACAACGAGGGCAGCGAGTTGGTGAACTGCACATGTTCATGTGTGGTTTTTGTTTGGCGACCCCAATTTAAAACCCTCGTTGTTTTTCCCCACCTCAGCACCCTGTTTTTTGCACTAACGTTTTTATTAGAATGCTTTTGAGAATTAGTTATCTGACGAAGCTTTTTTAGATAGCATTATTCACGCCAAAGAGCCGCCTGATGGGTTCATAAGACTTTTGGGTAATGGTAAGTAATAG
>CADCTQ010000592.1 GCA_902805615.1 uncultured Cytophagales bacterium | reverse complement strand
GTTCAAATTCCTCAAGCGGGAAGTAAGCAAGCGCAGGGCCAAACAGAAAACCGAAGCGCAGGAAAATTGAAAAAGGACAATGGAAAAATAAAAACCGGGGACGTCTGTTCCCCGGTTTTCGCTTTTGCTCCTGATTTGACGAACTGAAAACTGAACCGCAAAGGAATCAGGATTTACAGGATTAAAGGATCAACAGGATTGCGGTGCAAAGGAATACGCGTATTGCTGGCGATCTTTGCGTCTCCATTGCGCCCTTTGCGGTTCAGTTCCTCCCGTCTCCCTTCCTCCCGTCTCCTTTACCCTTACTCCCTGGTGTACTTGCCCGGGGCAATGCCGTTGCGGCCGGTACACGGGTCACTCACCGCGGTTACTTGCAGGGTTTTGTCCTTCACGGTGAACTTGTACACCCCTTTCTGCTCCGCCGGGCAGGCACCGGCCATGCCCGTTGCCGACTGGTCCACAATTGTGAACTGGTTGGCCGTGATCGTATACTTGCCCGACACGGAGGTTTTGCCGTCGCCCAGCGCCACCGTGTACGTATTGTCCGCCCGGAATTCCCAGGTCGTGCCGGCTTCCTTCTGCCACTTGCCGATGAGGTCCGCGGCGGCCGGCGTCTCTTTGCGCGGCCCCTGGCTTGAGAGCAGCACCCACGCCGTGGTAAACAAAGCAATGTTTCGTAATGATTTCATAATGATATGGTTAAGTAGTTGAATGAATAAATCTTGGCAATCCTTCAATCAGCGAATCCCGATAAATAATCACGGCAATCCTTTCATCCCCTAAATCATGGTTCAGACAACTTAGTAGCTTTTTAGCGTCGCCGCCGGGTTCGTGCGGGTCGCTCTGAGGGACTGGAAGCCCACCGTGACCAGTGCCACCCCCAGCGCCGTGCCGCCGGCCGCCGCGAAGTACCACGGCGAAAGCGGGATGCGGTAGGCGAAGTGTTCGAGCCACTGGCGCGAAGCGTACCAGGCCACCAGTTTAGCCAGCAGCACCAGCCGCAGGAAGTCCCGCGACAAGAGCAACAGGATGCTGCCCGCCGTGGCCCCCAGCACCTTGCGGATGCCGATCTCCCGGCGGCGCCGTTCGGCCGTGTAGGCCGCCAGCCTCCAGCTTCACCAGGATGCCGCCCGAATTGCCGCCCAGGGTCATCACCAGCGGGGCGATGCGGTGGTGCAGCGGAATGAACAATTCGAGCAGGTACTCGGTCCACCGGGGCGGGGTGTGAGCGGCATTTTCATGACAGGCCCCCTTCGAAGGCCGCTTTCGGAATGGCGGCCCACAAGCCGCTCCGCAGTTCCCGGGCGTCGCGCAGGGCGCGTTCCCCGGCGGCCGTCACCGTGAAGAACCGCTTGCGCCGGCCCCCCGTTCGGGCGTGGCTTCCCCGAAGCGCGACTGCACGAAGCCTTTTTCTTCCAGCCGCTCCAGGGCGCTGTGCAGGGCCCCCACGCTGACCGAACGGCCCGTGCGCCGTTCAATGTCTTCCATCACCGCCACGCCGTACGCCTCGTCGTACAGGGTGGCCACGGTGAGCATTACGATTTCTTCGAATTCCCCCAGGTTGGTTCCTTTCATAATGGCAGTGGCAAGAGTATTTACCTAAATGTGGAAGATATAGGCATGCGAGTCAACAGGTCCGCCGGTTTTTTTTGGCCAGGGGAGCGTCCCGCCCGGGCTGGCTGCCAGTCATTAAAAAAATCATTTTTTCGGAACGGGCCCGCGCGGGACCGTAGCCCGTGGCGGTAGGGCGGCAAACCCCTCCTGGTTGGTTCCAGCCCTATTTTTCCCAACCACGCGGCGCCCGGCAGGCGCACTTGCGGGAGCTTTGCCGGGCCGGGCTACGGCCGGACGGCGTTTTGCCGCCTGGAGATTACTCGGTATCTTCGTTAACGTAGTTTTATAAAGTGTAGCTTTTCAAGCTTTTACTACCTTCTTCCCGGTAGAAAACTTTTTTTAGACTGATTAATCAGGAGCGTATTGTCAATGTCGTTCGACGAAACCAGCCCCGAGGGTTCTCATTCCCACGCAGTAAGAACAGGCAAGTACAGCCCCGTACCCCCTAATGAATCCCAGCGGTTGGCCGCCCTGCGCAGCTACCAGATCCTGGATGCGCCGGCCGAGCCGGACTTCGACAACCTGGTTACGCTGGCCGCGCAACTGGCCGGGGTGCCCGTCGCCATGATCTCCCTCATTGACTCCGACCGGCAGTGGTTCCTGGCAAAAAAGGGCGTTACGCTGACCCAAACCCCCCGGGAGGTTGCGTTTTGCGCCCACACGATCATGGATGCGGTGCCGGTGGTGGTCAACGACGTGCGCCTCGACGACCGGTTCAGCGACAATCCCCTGGTGACCCAGGACCCGCACGTGGTGTTTTACGCCGGGGTGCCGCTGGTGACGCCGGAAGGCTTTTCCATCGGGACGGTGTGCCTGCTGCACACGCAGTCCCACGTCCTCAACGCCGAACAGCTCTTCGGGCTGGAAGTGCTGGCCCGGCAGGTGGTGCAGCAGCTCGAACTGCGGCGCAACCTCAACCGGCATTTCCAAGCCGAAGACAAGCTGCGGGCCATCCTCAACAGCACTTCCGAGAACAACCTGCTCCTGGGCCGCGACTACCGGGTGCTGTCGTTCAACAAAACCCTGGCTGATACGGTGACGCACCTCTACGGCCGCCCCTTGCGGGCCGGGCAGGACTTCCGGGCCTACATCCCGAGTCCCATCCGGAAGGATTTCGAGCGGAACGTGAGCCAGGCGCTGGCCGGGCAGACGGTGACGGTGGAGCGGGAGCTGGGCCTGGGCGGCGGCCAAACCTGGTACCTGTTCCGGTATTTCCCGGCCGTCAACCAGCACGGCGACGTCATCGGCGTTACGATCAACAGCAGCAACATTGACGAAAGCAAGCGGGCCGAACTGCTGATCCAGGCGCAGAACGAACAACTCCTCCGGATTGCCCACTTGCAGTCGCACCAGATCCGGGGGCCGGTGGCTACCATCCTGGGGCTCCTGCAACTGCTCAACCGCAATACCCTCACCAAGGAAAACGCCCAGCTCATCAATTACTTGGAAATCAGTGCCCTCAAACTGGATGAAACCATTCACCGGATCGTGGAGGCCACCGAAAAAACGGCCGATGCGCTGAACCGGCCCGTTTCGTAACTTCTCTCCCGCGCAGCCCGCGCCTCATTCTTTTCGTCCGTCTTTCCGGCCGGCCGGGAGCAACACCGCCCCGCCTCCCGCCGTTCACGTAAGTACCTTCACGGAAGGCACGCAAAAGCGTAGCTTCGCGGCGTGTTTACGCCAATGGGTATGAACGAACCTTCTTTTTCCGGTCAGTCGCAGCCGATGGGCCGCGAACCGGCATTCGACTTCCAGGACTTGCCGCCGTCGGACCGCTTGGCGTACCGGCTGCTGACCTGGGACAACTACCTGCTCATGCACGAGATGTTCGAACGCGACACCAATCCTTTCGTGGACGAACGTTTCAAGTCGCCGGGGGAGCTGCGGCGGTACGTGCAGTACCAGCTCGACTACGCCTGGTACTCGGCGCACCGCGGGGGCTGCGACTGGTTTTTCTTCCGGGAGGGCCGGCCGGCCGGCGTGCTGCACCTCTACGACCTCTCCCGCAGCCAGACCGACGACCGGCACCGGCGTTGCACCATCGGCTTTGCCACGGCCGGGCCCTACCGGCAGCAGGGCTTCACGCGGGAAGCGGTGGAACACCTGCTGGGCTACCTGTTCGGCACGCTGGGCATGGAAAAGGTATTGTCGTACACCCGCCGCGAAAATTTTGCCGCCGCCCGGCTGCTGGAACGGCTGCGCTTCGAAAACTCCGACGCGTTGTACGCGGTGGGGGAGCAGGAGTCCAAGTACCGCTACTACGTGCTGTCGCGGGAGCGGTACGCCGGGGGTTGAAACCATTGCGCATCTCCCGTAATTCCGCCAGATACCCGCCATGAGGAAATTCAGAACATTCGCGTAAGCCCTGCTGCCGGCGGTAGCGGCGTTGGCAATCAGTTGCGGCGGGAAAGGCGGCAAAAACGGCTGATTCCACCGGTGGGCAGCCGGCGCGGGCACTGGGGCTGATTCAAAAATCGCGGTGGCCGTTGCGGAAGGGAAGTAAAAAGGCAGCGTTGCCACCATTGGTTAAAGCCACTCCCGTGGATTGAAACCGCAAGTCATCCCCCTGACCCCCTTCCCCTACGCACAAGCAAACCCACAAGGGGGACCCATGACCACCGCACGCGTAGAGGGTCCCCTTATCCGGAAGTGGTGAGGTACGCGGTCCCCCTTGTGCGGTTGACTTGTGGGTGAGGGAAGGGGGTAGGGGGATGACTTTTGCAAATCCAGGCCATTTTTCCTGGTTTCCAGTATCATTCACTCCTTAAATATTATCTTGACGAATGTAAACAAAAAAAACCGCTGAATCCGGGAAGGATTTAGCGGTTTTTGCAGAGCCCACTGCCGGACTCGAACCGGCGACCTACGCATTACGAATGCGTTGCTCTACCAACTGAGCTAAGAAGGCTTCTATAGGGACAAAGTTATCAAAATTGTCTTGTACCTGCAAAACCGCAACCCGTTTTTTAGCGCCTTTTGTACCCTACCCCGCCACCGGTACCGGCCCTGGTGCGCCGTGCCGGCCCAAAATCGGTTTTTAGTTTAGGCGCTTATCCCCTAGTTTTACCCTCCCGTTTGGCCCCGGGCTTAGTTTTCAGGGCGATACACGCGAATTCTGGCTCACTCCCTATCGGAAAGCCCTTTCGATTCCGGATTCAACTCTCATTGTGCGATGGAGCCTACCTCAGAAAAAGAACGCCTGCAGATTACCGTCAACAATACCGGCTGGAAGCGGTGGGGACCTTACCTGTCGGAGCGGCAGTGGGGCACCGTGCGCGAAGACTACAGCGAACACGGCGACGCCTGGCAGTACTTTACCTTCGACCACGCCCGGAGCCGGGCCTACCGCTGGGGCGAAGACGGCATCGGGGGCATCTCCGACACCAAGCAGCGCATCTGCATCGGCCACGCCTTCTGGAACGGCAAGGACCCTTTCATCAAAGAACGGCTCTTCGGGCTCACCAACGGCGAAGGCAACCACGGGGAAGACGTGAAGGAGTACTACTACTACCTCGACAGTACGCCCACGCATTCCTACATGAAGATGCTCTACAAGTACCCGCAGAACGAGTTTCCCTACGACCAGCTCCGGGAGGAAAACGCCCGGCGCAGCAAGTACGAGGGGGAGTACGAACTGATGGACACGGGCATCTTCGCCAACAACGAATACTTCGACATCTACATCGAGTACGCCAAAGCTTCCGAGGAGGACATCCTGGTGCAACTCACCATCTACAACCGGGCCGAACAGAAGGCCGCCCTCGAAGTGCTGCCCCACTTCTGGTTCCGCAACACCTGGTACTGGGGCTACGAAGACGGCACCTACACGCCGGCCCTGTACGCCACGGCCAACCCGTGCCTGCGCATCGAACACCGGGAAGTGGGCAACTACTACCTGTTCTACGAGGGAACGCCCGAACTGCTGTTCTGCGAGAACGAAACCAACCGGCACAAGCTGTTCGGCCAGCCGGCCACGACCCCTTACCCCAAAGACGGCATCAACGACTACGTGCTCTCCGGCAACAAGGCGCTGGTGAACCCCGAACTGCGGGGCACCAAGTCGGCCCTGCGCTACAAGGTGGCCGTGAAGCCCGATACGCCCACCATCCTGCGCTTCCGCCTCAGCAACCGCTACCTGGAAACGCCCTTCGTCAACTTCAACGAGCTGTTTGCCGCCCGCAAGACGGAGGCCGACGACTTCTACAACGACATCCAGGCCAAGGTGGGCGACCCCGACCTGCGGCGGGTGCAGCGGCAGGCGTACGCCGGCATGTTGTGGAACAAGCAGTACTACAACTACAACGTGGACCAGTGGCTGCGCGGCGACCCGGCCTCGCCGCCCCCGGCCGAAAACCGCAAGCAGATCCGCAACACCAACTGGCGGCACCTGCACAACTCCAACGTGATCTCCATGCCCGACAAGTGGGAATACCCCTGGTACGCGGCCTGGGACCTGGCTTTTCACTGCGTGGCGCTGGCCAAGGTGGACGCGGCCTTTGCCAAGCGGCAACTCATCATCCTGCTCCGCGAATACTACATGCACCCCAACGGGCAGATTCCGGCCTACGAGTGGAACTTCAGCGACGTGAACCCGCCGGTGCACGCCTGGGGCGCCTGGAAGGTGTATTGCATTGACAAGGAAAACAACGGTGGCAAGGGCGACACCGACTTCCTGGCGACGGTGTTCCACAAGCTGCTCATGAACTTTACGTGGTGGGTCAACCAGAAGGACCGCGAAGGCAACAACCTCTTCGAAGGCGGCTTCCTGGGCATGGACAACATCGGGGTGTTCGACCGGAGCCACCCGCTGCCCACGGGCGGCTACATCGAACAGGCCGACGGCTCCAGCTGGATGGCGATGTATTCGCTCAACATGATGCGGATCGGCATTGAACTGGCCCAGCAGAACGCCACCTACGAGGAAATGGCTTCCAAGTTCTTCGAGCACTTCCTGGCGATTTCGAAGGCCATCCGCAACATCAGCGAGGAGGAAATTGACCTCTGGGACCCCCTGGACGAGTTTTACTACGACGCCCTGCGCCTGCCCAACGGCCAGCCCAGCGTGCTGCTGAAGGTGCGTTCGCTGGTGAGCCTCACGCCGCTCTTCGCGGTGGAAGTGCTCACGCCCAACCTCATCGAAAAGCTGCCCGACTTTACCCGGCGGCTGGAATGGGTGCTCAAGAACCGCCCCGACCTGGCCCGCATGATTTCGCGCTGGCACGAGCCGGGCAAGGGCGAAAACCGGATGCTGGCCCTGGTGCGCATCCACCGGATGAAGTGTACGCTGCGGCGGATGCTCGACGAAACGGAGTTCCTCTCCGAATACGGCATCCGGTCGCTGTCGCGCTACCACTGGGAACACCCGTACGTGTACGGCCTCAACGGCACGGCGTACTCGGTGAAATACACGCCGGGCGAGTCGGATTCGTCGTTTTTCGGGGGAAACTCCAACTGGCGCGGCCCGATCTGGTTCCCGGTCAACTACCTGATCATCGAGTCGCTGCACAAGTTTTACGAGTACTACGGCGACGAATTCACCATCGAGTACCCGACCGGCTCCAAGCGGCTGATGAACCTCAAGCAGATCGCCGAAGAACTGTCGGCGCGGCTGGTGAAGCTGTTCCGGCTCAACGAAAAGGGCGAACGGCCGTGCTTCGGCGACGATCCCAAGTTCCAGCACGACCCGCACTTCAAGGACCACATCCTGTTCTACGAATACTTCCACGGCGAATCGGGCAAGGGCCTGGGCGCCTCGCACCAAACGGGCTGGACGGGCCTCATCATTGACCTGATCGAACGGTGCGATCTGGGCACCGCCCAAAAGCCCGAACCGGCCAGCCTGTCCGAAGTGCCCCAGCAGGCGGGAGCGGCGTCGTAAGTCTGAACCTTGATGGGAATGATGAAATGATGCACTTGATAGTCTGAACCTTGATCTACCTGATGAAATGATGCACATGATGGACTGAGCCTTGGGTTACTTGTCTGAACCGTGATTTACCTGATGAAAAGATGAACCGGATTGCGCACCAGCTAATCCGGTTCATCTTTTTATCCCGGCAGGTCAGTCTTATTCGGGTTTAATCTTCTCATCACACCCGTCTGCATCACGTTCATCATTTCATCAGGTAGATCAAGGTTCAGACTATCAAGTGCATCATTTCATCATTCCCATCAAGGTTCAGACAACCTCCACCAGCGGCTTGCCCGCTTCCGGCGCTTTCAGATACCCGAGGGGGTTTAGCGCGTAGCCCTGGCGGCCCATTTCGGTTTCGAATTCCCCGGTAGCTCCTTCTTCCACGGCAATAAGCAGGCCGCCGCTGGTCTGGGGATCGGCCAGGATGGCTTTCTGGTACTCGGTAATGGGGCCGATCTTGGCGCCGTAGCTGTCCCAGTTGCGATGCGTGCCGCCGGGAACCGACTTTTGGGCAATGTAGGCGTCCAGCACCGGGATGCGCGGCACCGCTTCGAACGTCACCACCGCCTGGAGGTGGCTGCCTTCGCACATTTCGGACAAATGCCCGAGCAGGCCGAAGCCCGTTACGTCGGTGAGGGCCTTTACGGACGGCATCGTACCCAGCACGGCACCCAGCTTGTTGAGTTTGACCATCAGGTCGCGGGCAATGTCGGCGTGTTCGGGTTGCAGGATGCCCCGCTTCTGCGCCGTGGTGAGGATGCCCACGCCGAGCGGCTTGGTCAGGTACAGGCGGCACCCGGCCGTGGCCGTGCTGTTTTGTTTCAGGTGACTCACCTTCACCCGGCCCGTCACGGCCAGGCCGAAGATGGGTTCCGGGCTGTCAATGCTGTGGCCGCCGGCCAGCGGGATGCCCGCCTCGGCGCAGGTGGCCCGGCTCCCTTCGAGCATTTGCTGCGCCACTTCCGGCGGCAGCTTGTCAATGGGGAAGCCCAGGATGGCAATGGCCATGAGGGGTTCGCCGCCCATCGCGTACACGTCGCTGATGGCGTTGGTGGAGGCAATGCGGCCAAAGTCGAAGGCGTCGTCCACGATGGGCATGAAGAAGTCGGTGGTGCTGATGATGGCCTCGCCGTTGCCGGTTTCGAGCACCGCGGCGTCGTCTTTGGTGTCGTTGCCCACCAGCAGCGCCGGGTACGGCGGCCGGGCCGTCTCCGACTTGAGGATGGTGTCGAGCACCTTGGGCGAAATCTTGCAGCCGCACCCCGCCCCGTGGCTGTACTGGGTGAGGCGGATAACGGGTTGTTCGTTATTCGTTATTCGTTGTTCGGTAGGTGTCATTGGTGATTCGTCATTTGTAATTCGTAATGCTTGATTAATCCCGCAGTACGGTGCGGACGGAGTCCAGGCTGCCGTCGTTGGGAGCCGGGGAGAGGTTCAGCAGGTGGGCCATCAGGCTGTACAGGTGCACGTTGGCGAAGGGTTCGGCGGTGTGGCCCGGTTTGAACGCCGGCCCCCGGCCGATGAAAATGGCCCGCATGTTGGGCGTCTGATTGTCGTAGCCGTGGTTGCCCCGCAGGAACTTGCCCTTGTTTTTTTCCATGTAGGCGCGGGAGGAAATGTACCAGTCATCGGCGGCCACGCACACGATGGGGGCAATGCGGCGGTGGTCGCGGTAGTGGTAGCGTTCGGGCACTTCCGACTTGCGGTACACCTGCATGTGCGGGTGGTGTTCGGCCCGCAGGCTCCGGTACACGGCTTCTTCCCGTCCCGACTTCGGCCAGATGCCCGTCACCACGCCCCAGTCGGTGCGTTCCACGTCGTTCATGTCCACGAAGTCGTCGAGGTAGTTGATCCGTTGGGGGCTGGTGGCCGCCATGCCGTGGTCCGACACCACCAGCACGTGGACCTGGTCGTAGCGTTTGCGCTTTTCCAGGCCGGCGATCAGCCGCCCGAGGGTGCTGTCGGCGGCCTGCACGGCCCGCACTACTTCCGGGGAATCGGGGCCGTGCGCGTGGCCCTGGTGGTCCACGTCGCTCAGGTACAAGGTCAGAAATGACGGGCGGCGGGCCGCCGGCAGGCTCAGCCAGGCCAGCACCGTATCCACCCGGGCCGCGTCGGGCACCTTTTCGTCGTATGGTTTCCAGTAGGAGGGACGCGTGCCCCCGATCTCCGCTTCCGAGCCCGGCCAGTAGAACGTGGCGGCCCGGCGGCCCTGCTTTTCGGCCGTGACCCACAGCGGTTCGCCGCCCCACCACCGGCCGTTGCCTACCTCGGCCCGGTTGCCCAGCGAAAAGCCGGTTTTGAATTCGGGGTCGTACATCGAGTTGTTGACGATGCCGTGGTGTTCGGCGTACAGGCCGGTCACGATGGAGTAGTGGTTGGGGAACGTCATGCTGGGAAATACCGGCGTGAGCCACCGGGCCTTCACGCCTTCCCGGGCGAGGCGGTCGAGGTGCGGCGTGGGGGCTTTTCCGAAGTAGTCGTACCGGAAGCCATCCAGGGAGATCAGCAGTACCGTGGGCGGAAGGGCGCCGCCGCGGCCCCCTTTCGACTTGCCCGCGCAGGCCGATAGTGCCAGCAGCAGGGCAAACAGCGCGTATCTTTTCATGCACCGCAGTATACGGGTTTTGCAATAAACCGGAACATTTCGCCGTCCTTTTGTCGCCCGGCAAAACTTCCCGCCGGCAACGGCGTAAGATAAGTACGGGAACCCTTTTGCCGCGTTGGCGCGGCACGGGGCCTTGAATGCGAAGGAGATAGGTGCCGGGTCCTTTGCCCGGAGTAACGCCTTGGCGGTTCCTTGCCGGAAGAACAAACGGGAGCATCCGGGACGGGGGGCGGAAAACGGGGAGTAGGGGTAAAGCGAGTTTAAGTCAAGTAACGGAGTTGGTGAAATCTTACCCGAATCATATTTTTGCGGAAGTTCGCCAAAAAAGGGCCGCCGGTTTTGCGGCCTGGTTTCGCAAAAGACCCCGGGGAATATCCGCAAGGTGAAAACAAGCGGCTTTGCTGAAAACGGGATTGCCGGTGAATAGCAGTATTTTTTGAAATAGTTGAGCTAATCTAAGAACTGCTTTGAGTATAAGCTAATTCTTGCAAAAATCCAAACGGTTCGCGTTATGATTGGTTTAACTTTACCGGGTTTTGTTAGCGAATTCTTAATTTTGCCGGGCCGGGCAAGCGGCATGAATCCTCCTAATTTTGCGTGTACTAAAAAGTGATGTTCGGTAATTATCCTGGTCGGTTTTCGCCATTCAGCCCTTCTCCTGCCTGCGTTCCCGCCGTTCCGGCCGGGAGTGCGCCTGCCACCCCGTATGCTTTTCTTTCCGTGTATTCCTCGCGGCAGTCACCCGCCGTCACCATCCGCAGGACGGGGGCTCCTGACCCGTGTAATGCCAACTGCGTCTGCAATCAATCCAGAATCTCATAATCCTATTCCTTAACCAATTCATCCTAATTATGTTAAAACGACGTTTACTCACCTGGATGCTCTTTACGATCCTGTCGGCACTCGGTGCGCGGGTGATGGCGCAGGGCGTAACCACCGCCTCCATCAGCGGCACCGTGACGGATGCCAACGGGGAGCCGCTGCCGGGCGCCACGGTCGTAGCCGTGCACACGCCCACGGGTACGCAATACGCCACGGCCACCCTGGGAACCGGCAAGTATAATTTTCCCAACGCCCGCGTGGGCGGTCCGTACACCATCACCGCCACGTTCGTGGGCTACCACGAACAAAAGCAGGAAGGCATTCAGCTCGGCCTGGGACAGGCGTACACCTACGACTTCAAGCTGACCGAATCCAACGTGCAGCTCTCCGAAGTCGTGGTGACCGGCACGGCCAACCAGACCCTCAACGCCGACCGGACCGGGGCGGCCACCAACATCAACCGCGAACAGTTCGAACGGCTGCCCACCATCACGCGGAGCTTCCAGGACTTCAGCGTGCTTTCGCCGCAGGCGGGAACGGGCTTTACCTTCGGGGGCCGCAGCAACCTGTACAACAACTTCTCCATTGACGGGGCTACTTCCAACAACGTGTTCGGCCTCAGCGCCGTGCCGGGCGGCCAGTCCAACGCCCAGCCCGTGAGCGTGGACGCCATCCAGGAAATCACCGTGGCCGTGGCGCCCTACGACGTACGCCAGGGTTCCTTTACCGGCGCCGGCGTGAACGCCGTGACCCGGAGCGGCACCAACGACTTCCAGGGCTCCGTGTACGGATTCTACCGCAACCAGAGCCTGGTCGGGGACAAGATCGGCGGGGCCGAACAGCCCGTGCTCAACTTCAACTACTACAACACCGGCTTCCGCCTGGGCGGCCCGATCGTCAAGAACAAACTGTTCTTCTTCGTGAACGCCGAACTGGAAAAGCGCATTGACCCGGCCGTGACCTTCCCGGCCGGCGGTTCGGACGCCAACGGACGGGCTTACCAGCAAACGGTGGACGACCTCACCCGCCTGCGCAACTTCCTGCTGGACCCCAGCAAACCCGGCGGCTGGACCTACGACCCGGGCACCTTCGAAAACTTCGACGTGCCCACGCAGAGCAGCAAGTTCCTGGCCAAACTCGACTGGAACCTGAGCGAAAAGCACAAGGTGACCCTGCGCTACAACCAGTTGAACTCCTTCCGCGACATTCCGCCCAGCAACTCCGGCGGCTTCGGCTCGGCGCCTCCCGGCGGCCGGCAGAACAGCAACAACGCCCTGCCCTTCTCCAACTCGTGGTACCGGCAGAACCAGAACCTGTACAACATCATCGGGGAAGTAAACTCGTCGTTCAGCAACAAGTTCGCCAACAGCCTTACGGTAGGGTATTCGGCCTTCCGCGATTTCCGCGAAACGGCCGGCGGCGGCCAGGCGCCCAACTTCCCGACGGTAGACATCGTGGGCCCGACCGGCCAGACGCTGACCACGTTCGGGGCCGAGCCCTTTACGCCCAACAACGTGCTCAACCAGGACATCTTCCAGTTCAACGACAACTTCACGGTATACCTGGGCAACCACACCGTTACGCTGGGTACGGCCAACGAATTCTTCCGGTTCAACAACGTCTTTACGCCGCAGATCCGGGGCGTGTACCAGTTCAACAGCATCAACGACTTCATCAGCAATGTGGAGAACCCGTCCCGGGTGACTGGTGCCAACAACTTCGCGCCACAGTACCTGTTGCAGTACTCCGCCCTGCGGAACGACCCCACGCCCAACGCCGACTGGAGCGCCACGCAACTGGGCTTCTACGCGCAGGATGAATTTACGGGGGTGAAAAACCTCAAACTGACGGCCGGCCTGCGGGTAGACGTGCCGGTGTTCCCGACCACCCTGCCTAACAACCTTGAGTCCGACACCGCTACTTTTGCCGGCGGGGAGCGCATCCAGGTAGGGCAACTGCCGAAGTCTTCGCTGCTGTGGTCGCCGCGGGTCGGTTTCAACTGGGACGTAAAGGGTGACCGCTCAACTCAGATCCGGGGTGGTACCGGCATCTTCACCGGCCGCATTCCCTTCGTTTGGATTTCCAACCAGGTGGGTAACAATGGGCTGTTCTTCGGAACCATCCAGTCTGATCAGACCAACAGTCCCGGATTTAGCCCTGACCCCCTTGCCAACGTACCGGAACTGCCCGAAGGACAAGTGGAAGGAGACCCAGTCGCCAGTACGTATACCATCAACAGTACCGCCCGTAATTTCCGTTTCCCGCAAGTGTTCCGCACCAACCTGGCCATTGACCAGGCATTGCCCTGGGGCATGATTGCCACGGTTGAGGCCATCTACACCAAAGACATCAACGCCATCTTCCTGCGCGATGCCAACCTGTCGGACCCGGTAGGTGTTCTGAACGGTGACGGACGCCCCCTGTATGGGGCAGTGGCGGGCTCTGCAACGGCGGGGCCGCCCAATGACCGGCGCATCAATGATCCGCTTGTGCAGGCGCTGGTGCTTGACAACACCAACCGCGGGTATTCCTGGAGCATCACGGGCCAGTTGCAGAAAACGTTTGACCGCGGCTTCTACGCCAACGTGGCCTATACCTACACCGACTCCCGCGACCTCAACAGCCAGAGCGGTTCGACGGCGGGTGGTTTGTTTACCGGCAACCAGATCGTGGGCGACCTCAACAACCCCACGCTGGCCTACTCCAGCAACCTGACCCCGCACCGCGTGGTAGCCAGTGCTTCCTACCGCAAAGAGTACCTGGGCTTCCTGGCGACTACGTTCTCCTTCACCTACGTAGGCCGTTCGGGCAACACCTTCTCCTACGCGTACGGCGGCAGCCCCAACAGCGACGGCATCAACAACAACGACCTGATCTACATTCCCCGCAGCCAGAACGAAATTCTGCTGACCACCACCGACGCCCGGGATACCCGCACCACCGACCAGATCTGGGAACAACTGGATAACTACATCAGCCAGGACGAGTACCTCAACAGCCGGCGGGGACAGTACGCCGAGCGGAACGGCGCCGTGGCTCCCTGGGTAAATGCCCTCAACATCCGCCTCCTCCAGGACTTCTACATCAACGTGGGCGGCAAACGCAACACGCTGCAATTCTCGTGGGAGGTGGTAAACTTCCTGAACCTGCTCAACTCCAATTGGGGATTGGTCAGGATTCCGGCCCGGACCAACCTGATCGGCTTCTCAGGGTACGAAACGCCGCACACGGCTACGGCGCCGACCACCGGCCGCCCCATTTACACGTTTGCCACCAACCCCGACAACAGCGCCCTGAACAACTCGTTCATCAACAACAACATCATTGATTCACGTTGGCAGATGCAGTTCGGGTTGCGGTACATCTTCAATTAACCTTCCGGTTCACCCGGCGGCTGCCCCGGTGGCCGCCGGGCGTTACCCACGCTTATGCCAAAAACATTCCTGAACACCATGAAATTAAAAAGATACATACACCTGGCCCTGGCAGCGGTCGGCGCCCTGACGCTGGTGACCAGTTGCGACCGTCCCGAATACCCCGAACCGACCCCCTCTACGGAGGCTTCGACCGCAAGGTCCAGGGTCCTTTTCGTAAACGCCGCCCCGGGGGCGCCGGCACTGAACTTACTCGTCAACAATGTGCAAGTGGCGCAAGCCGTTCCGTTTGCCGGCACCCAGCCCGGTTACGCCCAAGTCGGGGTAGGCAACCTGCAAATCAGGAGTAAAGCGGCCAACGGCACGATTGGTGGAACTCTAGGGTCCAATGATCTTTTGTTCAGGGCCGGGGCCACCAACAACAATAATTTTACTTTTGCGGCCAACGCCAATTACACGGTATTTGCCACGGATACCCTTACACGTCCGCGGCCTACTACCCCGGCCGGGGTTACAGACCCGGGCGGCTTGAGTTTCCTGGTATTGCAAGACAACCTGGCCGCCCCGGCGGCCGGGAAGGCACACATCCGTTTCATCAACCTGGCTCCCGGTACCCAGGCGGTTGAATTGATCAACGTGCTTACCACCCAGAGTCTGCTGCCGATAGCCGGAACGGCAAGAAATGGCAGAACGGGCAATTCCGCCCCCATTACGAATTTCCAGCGCAGGGCGTACAAGGAAATCCAAAAGTCGGCAACGATTGATAATGACCGGATCAACGTAAGCATCACCGGTTTTACCCCGATTGACGCCGGAACCTACGCGTTGCAAATTCAGAACAGTGGCTCGGCAGCGGCGGGGACGAAGGCGTTGCCTGATGCCATTCCGCTGGGTTATGTTTTTGAATCGGGTAAAATATACACGATCTACCTTAGGGGGCTGGTTGGCGGAACCGGCGAACAGGCCCTCGGGGCCAGCGTGATTGTACACAACTGATTGCCCAACGAATCACTTGCCGAACCCAGTCCCCACCAGGGCTGGGTTTTGCTTTTACTCACCAGGAAATCAATCGTAGCAACAAAGAGCACTTAACCGCAAAGGGCGTAAGGGAGACGCAAGGCTCGCAAGGCGTACGCGTATTGCTTTGCGCCCTTTGCGTCTTCTTTGCGATCCTTGCGGTTCAGTTTCTCCTCCCGTATCCTTTCCTCCGGCCTCCCTTTTTCATGTACATCCGGTGCCGCGCGTGGCAGTACAGCTAAAATCTCCCGTCTCCCTGTTCTATTTCTGGGTAATCTGCTTAAATTGAAGCGTTCCCATCCCAACCCTTATGAACCTATTCGCCCTTTTATGGCTGGTGCTGGGAATCAGCCTGGCCCTCGGCACCGAACGTTGGAAGAACCCGGTCATTCCCTGCGCCCTCAAGGAGAACGAAGACCCCGTCAAGCAGTTCCCGTACGGCAACGACACGGGCACGGCCGCCGGCATGCAGGAGTTCTGCGGGCGGATGCGGGATCGCTTCAGCCAGTCGGACCTGTCGGCGGCGGAGGCCCGGGAAGTGTACGCGGCCCTGTTTGCCGCCAAGTGGCTGCGCGAAGGCAGCTACGGAATGCCCAGCCCCGACCTGCCCCCGACCAAGCCCCTCACGCTGGACGACTACAAAAAGCGCATTGCCCTCCGCAAAGTGGATAACAACAGCTACGAAGTATATTACTCCTACCTCAACTGCGGCACCAACTACGAATACGCCCAGGTGTGGGTGGAAGGCGGCAAGGTTTCCCGCCAGGAACGCCTCGAAGCCTGGAGCGGATCGTACCCGTGCTAGGAGAGTTTGGGAGTGAGGGAGTTTGAGCGTTTAGCAGCGGCATTGCGGGGGTGGGGATGATGTTATGGAGCCGTAAGCGTTGCTGCCCATCCTGCCAAAGCATGACCATTCAGTCCACCTGCTGCCCCCTGAACCCCTGCCAACGCCGCCCGTTCACTTCTTAAATGCTCAAACTCTCAAACTCCTTAACTCCCTCCCTCCCTTGCGCTGCGAACGCCTGCTGCTCCCGCTGATCCTAAGCCTGGCCCTGGCCGCTGCGGCTCCCGCCCAGCACCGCGCGGAGTTGCCGGCCAATGGTGCCTTGCTGAAGCGGAGGGCCGGCGAGTGGCGCCGGGAAGGGAACCGGGAGCGGGACAAAGCCTACGAATGGGCCCGCCGGAAGGGTTGGCCCGTGCGCCAGGTGCTGCCCGACGGGAGCCTCGTAGTCCTGCAGCGGCTCGACGAGAACGGCCACCCGGTGTACTACGCCACCGATTTCAACGTCCGGGCCGCCGCCACCACCCGCACCGACCAGTTGTGGGCCGGCGGGGCGCTGGGGCTGAGTCTGAGCGGCAACAGTCCGTTCGTGGCGGGCAAGCTGGCCCTCTGGGACGGCGGTCCCGTGCGCACCACCCACCGCGAACTGGCCGGCCGGGTGGTGCAGGCCGACGCCGGGGCCGTGGTAGACCCGGGCACCGGCACCAACCACGCCACCCACGTAGCCGGCACGCTGGTCGCCGCCGGGGTGCAGCCCTACGCCCGGGGCATGGCCTTTGGCCTGACGGAGCTGCAAGCCTACGACTTCGGCAACGACGTGGCCGAAATGGCCGCCGCCGCCCCCAACCTGCTCGTTTCCAACCATTCGTACAGCGCCCTGGCCGGCTGGCGCATCAACGGCACCCGCGCCGGCACGGCCGCCGACCCGCAGTGGGAGTGGCTCGGCGACGCGGCCGTAAGCGCCACCGAAGACGCCCGTTTCGGCTTCTACAACGCCGATGCCCGCCGCTGGGACGAAGTCACCCACAACGCCCCGTTCTACCTGCCCGTGAAGTCGGCGGGCAACTTCCGGACCCAGAACGGACCCGCCCCCGGCCAACCGTTCTGGCAGCGCGTCGGCAGCGGCGCCTTCGAACTGGTGGCCGCCCGGCCCGAAGGCATGAGTTCCAACAACGGCTACGACATCATCACCACCTACGCCACGGCGAAAAACATCCTCACCGTGGGGGCGGTGGAAGCCATCACCGGCGGCTACAACCAGCCCGCCGACGTGCGCATTGCCGGGTTCAGCTCCTGGGGACCCACCGACGACGGCCGTATCAAGCCCGACCTCGTTGCCAACGGCGTGGCCGTATTCTCCCCGGGCGGGGCCAGCGATTCGGCCTACGCCACCCTCAACGGCACCTCGATGGCTGCGCCCAACGTGGCCGGTACGCTGATGCTGTTGCAGGAATACTACGCCAGTCTCAACCGGGGCACATTCATGCGGGCGGCCACGCTCAAAGGACTCGTCATCCACTCGGCCGACGAGGCGGGTACGGCCCCGGGCCCCGACTACGTACACGGCTGGGGTTTGCTCAACGCCCAGCGGGCTGCCCAGGTAGTTGCCGGCCACGGACGGAATCACTTGTTGGCTGAAATGACGATGACGCAGGGCGCGGCCTTCGTGCAGCCCGTAGTCGCCTCCGGTCAGGGCCCACTGGTGGTCACCATTTCCTGGTCCGACCCGCCCGGGCCGGCCTTGTCGGCCAGCGCGGCCAACCTCAACAACCGGTCGCCCCGCCTGGTGAACGACCTCGACGTACGGGTGCTCGACGCGGCCGGCACGTACCTGCCCTGGACCCTCAGCCCCGACGTCCCCAACGCTCCGGCCGCGGGCGGCGACAACACCCGCGACAACGTGGAGCAAGTCGTGATCCCCAACCCCGTGCCCGGCCGCGCGTACACCATTCGCATCACCCACAAAGGTGCGCTGCAAGGGGGGCGCCAGGCGTGCGCCCTGCTGGTCAGCGGTACGAACGACCGGTTGTTCTGCGCCTCCGCCGGCCTGGCCCCCACCGGTCCCCGGGTCGGGCAGGTCTCCCTGGGTTCGATCAACAACGCGTCGGGGACGGATTGCGCGGTTTACACTGACTTTACGCAGCTTTCGGCAAACGTCACGCCCGGGCAGAGCGTGTCCCTGGCGGTAACCCTGGCTGGTTGCGGCGGCACGGCGGGTGGCTATGTGCAGGTGTTCGCGGACTGGGACGGCGACTTTCTCTTTTCCGGTCCCGGGGAACTGGCTGCGGCTTCGGGCCTTCTCCCCGCGGCGGGCACGTACAACGCCCGCATCACGGTTCCCGCGTCGCTGGTGCCCGGCACGGCCCGGCGGCTGCGGGTGGTGGTGAGCCGTGCCGCCGCCGTGGAGCCCTGCGACGACTACGCGGAAGGCGAAACGGAAGATTATACCTTGCGCGTGGTACGGCCCGCGCTGGATGCGCAGCCCGCCGCCCTGGCTTTTCCCGAAACCGGCCTGTGCCCGCAACCGGCGGTGCCGGTGGTGGTGGCCGTTCGCAACGTGGGGGCGGAGCCGCTGGAAAACGTGCCCGTGCGGGTGGTGATTAAAGGGGGAAACAGCCCGCAACAAACGTTGACGGGCGTACTCGCCGGCCGGCTGGCTCCTTTTGCGGAAGGAAAAGTGACCCTCGAGGGCACGTTTGCGGCCCGGCCCGGCGAAAGCTACACCTTTGCCATCACGGCCCTGGCACCCGGCGACGCCAACCGGGCCAACGATACCCTTTCGTTCAGCCGCACGGTGGCGCTGCCCGGCGGGCCTCCCGTCGCCACGGCCACGGCCTGCGCGGCCGACTCGGTGCAGCTACATACGGCGGGCCCCGGCGTAACGTACTGGTACGACGCCCCCGCGGGCGGCAACCTGGTCGGCGCGGGCAACCGGGTCAATACGGCCGTGCGGCCGCCGGGCCTGACTTACTACGCGGCAACCGACGCGTTTGCGGGCCGCATCGGCCCGGCCCGCAAGGGCTTCACCGCGGAGGGCGGATACAACCAGTTTACCCCGGCCATCCGCCTGACCACGCAGGTGCCCCTGGTCATTGAACGGGCCCGGCTCTACGTGGGAAACGCCGGCAGAGTCACCTTTACGCTGGAAACCCCCATGGGCATTCCCGTGTCCAGCCGCGTGCTTGACGTAACGCCCACCCGCCGCCCGGCCGGCCCCGGCGTGCAGCCCAACAGCCCGGCCGATACGGGACAGGTGTACCTGCTCGAACTGCCCGTGCCGCGGCCCGGCAACTACCAGATCAGCGTGAGCTACGAGAACGGGGCTACCCTCTTCCGGAACAACAACGTGGTGGCGGGGTACCCGTTCACCATCCCGGGCGTGATGGCGATTACCGGCAACACGGCAACCGTTGCCGCGGAGAACTTTTATTACTACCTCTACGACGTGCAGGTACGCGCCTTGGGATGCCCGGGGCCGCGGGTGGCCGTTGCCGCCAGCCGGGTAGACGCCCCGGCGCCTACGGCGCTAGTGACCGGCAGCAGTACGGTGTGCGAGGGCGATACGGCGCAACTGACGGTGCAACTCACCGGCACGCCGCCCTGGAACCTGACCTATACCGACGGCACGGGCACCACGGCGGTGAGCGGCATTACGGCTTCGCCCTGGCGGATGCGCACCACGCGGGCCGGCACCTTCGCCATCACGGCCCTCACCGACGCGAGGAGTTGTCCCGTGTACCGGGCTACCGGACGAGCGGAAGTAACCGTGCGGCCCGCCCCCGTCCCTACCGTTGCGGTGGCGGAACACCTGCTGACGGCCAGCGAAGGGGCACGCTACGAATGGTTCTTCAACGGGGTGGCCATGCCGGAAAGCAACATGCGTCAACTGGAGGTGTGGCAGGACGGGCGTTACCGCGTGGAGGTCACCTACGCCAACGGCTGCCGGTCCCGGTCGGAAGAAGTAGTGGTGGACCTGGCGGCCATCCCGGTGAACGGGATGCCGCGGCTCAAGCTGTGGCCCAACCCCACGACGGGCCTCTTTCGCCTGAAAGGGATGCCGGTGCTGCCGCCCATCGGCCGGGTCCGGCTGGTGAACCTGCTCGGGCAGACGGTAGCCACCTGGCAGAATACCGACCCGGGCCGGCGACGGTGGACGCTGGTTGACATTTCGCAGTTCAGCAGCGGCACGTACCTGCTGGTGGTGGAGGCCGAAAGCCACACGTACGTACTGAAAGTCCTCAAGCAGTAGGTCGCTTTTGGCAATCGGCCCGTTGGCGTTTAGCCCGGCCGGTGGTGTGTTGCGGCATTGTTCCACCCCAAGCCTTTGCCCTGGTCAGGGGGCGCCTCAGCTACTGCAATCCCGACTTCAGCAGGTTCGCTTTGAAGCGTTTGTCTTCGTACTGCACCCAGGCGGCCAGGCGGTCGTAGCTTTCATTGACCAGTTCCGGCATCTGGTCGGCAAGGTTGTGTTGCTCATCCGGGTCTTTGGTCAGGTCGAACACCTCGATGGTACTGAGCGTGGCGTTGTAGATCACTTTGTACGGGCCTTGCCGGTAGCCGAATTTAAAGTCCGTCCAGGGCGCAAAAAAGTACGTCCGCTCCCGGCGGTTGGCCGCAAAGAGGCTCTTGCCTTCCCAGCCGGCGGGGCACTGGATGCCCAGCAGTTCCAGCACCGTAGGCGCCACGTCAATGTGGCCGCCCAGCGTGGCGTACGTTTCGCCCCGGAACAACGACGGGTTGATGAGCACCAGCGGCACGTGCACGTTTTCTTCGTAGATGGCATTGCCGTGGCCGTACTGGGCGTGGTCGTTGAACGCCTCGCCGTGGTCACCCACCACCACCACCAGGGTAGACTCGTACAGGCCCTTCCGCTTGAGTTCGGCCAGCAGTTCGCCCAGCACCGCGTCGCTGTGGCGCAGGGCGTTCAGGTAGCGGTTCTGGTAGGGGTCCGACACGCCCATTTTTTGCTCGGGGCTGCTCAGGAAGTAGGGGTAGTGCGTCTGCATCGTCCACAGCATGGCGAAAAAAGGCTTCGTCGTATCCCCGTTGCCCAGCCAGTGGCCCAACGACCGGACCACGCAGGCATCGTCCACCCCGTTGAGGTAGTCGCCTTCCGCCGGCTTGAATTCCTTGACGCCCGTGCCGCAGTGCAGGGTCCGGAAGTCCTGCTGCACGTCGAACCCGCGGTGGCTGAGAAAGTCGTCCATGCGCTGGAACCGGTTGTCGGAGGCGTGCATGAAAGCGGTACGGAAGTGCTGGTCCTGCAACGTACCGCTCAGGGAGGGCAACCCGATGGAGGGGTACTCGTGGGTAATGCTTTTGTAGGAAATCCAGGGGTAAGTGGAGGTGAGCAGGGCCGCCATCGAATTGTGCGTGGACGGGCAGTGGCTGTACACGTTGGAAAAGGTGACCGCCTCGGGCAGGTATTTGCACAGCTCCGGCGTGTATTTGGGGTTGCCCACGTACTCGGCCGGCACTGATTCGAGCACGAAAAACACCACGTTGCGGAGGGCCGGGGCGGGGGCGCCCACCAGTTTGCCGGGCAACCCCTCCTGATCGGCATCGGCGGTGAGAAACTCGTTCAGGTGCGGCGGCACCTGGCGGGTGTAGAGGTCGGGCGCCGTTACGACGCTGCGCACCACCGAAGCGAGGAAGGCGGTCACCGGGTTGGCAAGCTTGTGGGGGTTGAAATTCTTTTTATGGATGTACCGGTTGGCGACGGGCAGGTACACGGCCATGGCCGCCACGGCGAGGGCCGCCAGGGCGTACCGCTTCGTCCGCCGGTGCAGCCAATGCAACCCGCGGTACAGCAGGGCCGCCAGCCCCAGCATCGCCCCGCTCCCGGCCGCACCCACGCCCACGGCGGTGAGTATTTCTTTGAGCGAAAGGCCGGCAAGGGACGCGTAGAAGGTATCGGTGCTGTTGAGGAAGTCGGCGTAGTAGAACCACTGGTAGTTGAAGGGCGTCCCCAGCATCTTCACCACCTGCACGTTGGCCAGCGCCGCCAGCAGCGACAGGACCGCCACTATTTTATACACCTTGCTGAGCATCCGGGCTTTGCCGGGCAGCAGCAGGAGCAGCCCGCCCAACAGGAGGGCCAGCCCCCCCGCGTACAGCACGTCGTAGTACCCCGTGAGCAGCGCCTTCGGAAAGTACGCCGAAAAGAGGGTGCCCCGGATCGGGAAACCGAGTACCTTGAAGCGGATCAGCACCAGGAAAGCGGCCAGACTGATGCCCGTCGCCAGGCCCGTTACGTAGGCCCGGGTGGTGGGGGAGGCGTTGCCGGATTTGGGGGAAGAAAGCATACCAGGAAAGTTCGTTGGGGTGGGTAAGGCCGGGTAGGGGGTATTACTTGCGGGCTACGATCAGCGGCGTGCTGGCCGTGACCACGTTGCCGGCGTAGTCGTGCACGTAGACGTACAACCGGTAGTGGCCCGGCTCGGTGGTGGACACTTTGGTGGTGATCTCGTCGGACAGTTGCTCCACGTCTCCCGCTTCCCGCAGGTAATCTTCCTTGTAGAGGTACCATTCGAAGTTCTTGTACACCATGTTCTCGCCCAGGGCCGTGAAGGTGTAGGTCTTGCCGGCCACCAGCTTCTCGGGGCCGCTGATGACCAGGTCGTGCATCCGGTACTTGCTCTGCTGGCCCGGAATGTTGTTCTGCCCGGTCCAGAGCTTGCGCAGCGTGTAGTAAGCGGGTTTGCGCCGGCCCTTGAAGTCGGTGAGGCCGAACCAGGTGGCCGTGCCTTCGAGGCGGTCGCGCCAGCAGAAGGCCAGCCCGCCCACGTTGTAGCCGCGGTTCTTCTCCACGTAGCCCGTCCACTGCTTGTTGTAGTACACGGCCTTCACGAAATCGGAGGCTTCCCACAGCGATTTGCTCTTAGTGAAGTGTGAATATTCCGGGTCCCAGTAGCCATTGGGGCCGAACTCGGAGACCACGTACGGACGGGTGGAGTCGAAGCGCGCCGCAATCTCGTTGAGGTGGCTGATCTGCTGGAGGTAGTACGAGTTCACGCCCACGATGTCAATGGAAGGCGCCTGCTGGTGAAAAGAAGCCAGTTCGGCGGGCAGTTGCAGGGCGTGTTCAAACGACGTGGAAACGGGCCGGTGCGGGTCGAGTTCGTGAATCCGCCGGGCCATCCGCTCGATCATCCGGGCGTAGGCGTTGCGCACCACCGTCAGGTAAGGCTGGTGGTACTGGTGTTTGAGCAGGCCCCAGGTTTCGTTGCCCACCGACCAGCACAGGATGCTCGGGTCGTCGCGGTGCGCCAGCACGGCTTCTTCCACTTCTTCCAGGTATTGCTGCACCTTCAGGCTGTCGCGGTAGTAATCCACCTCGGGGTCGAACCAGAAGCCGTACCACACCTTCAGGTCGTACTGCCTGGCGACGGTCAGGATGTTGCGGTCGTACACGCCCGGGTTGTAGCGGCGGATGGTGTTGGCGCCCATGTGTTTGATGTCGGCCAGGTCCTGCTCGATCTGCTTGCGGGTGAGGGGAAAGTGCCCGTCGCGCCAGTCGTGGGCCGTGTTGTAGGCCACGCCCCGCACGTAGAAGGGCTTGCCGTCTACCTGTAATTGATACTGGCCGGGCGTGCCCGTCACCTCCACCTTGGGGTGGGCAGCCGGGGCCGCGGCGTGGGCTACGCGCTGCACCTTGGGGGCAACGCCCAGTTGGTACGACGGCGCCGGGCCGAGGTTCCGCAGGCCGTTTGCCAGCCGGGCCGGCTGCTGCACGCGCCAGTCAATGTACTGCGTGCCGGGGGCGGGGCGCCACGCGGTGGCCCAGTTCTTGTCCTGGCCGCTGTTGAAGAACACGGCCGCCTTGATCTCGTCGTGCTTTTCGCCGATGGTTTGCAGGGCCTGCTCGGTCCACTGCACCGGGTCGCCGCCGTAGGCCGTGGAGCCGAACTCGGCCAGCATCACCGGCTTTTGCAGACCCAGCAGTTTATGCCGGTAGGGGGCGTACATTTCTTCGTAGCTGCGCCACTTGCCGTCGCCGGAAGCCGTGCCGTAGTTGAGGCAGGTCACGCCCAGCCAGTCCACGTAGAGGCCGCCCGGGAAGTAGTTGTACATCGCCG
>CADCTQ010000591.1 GCA_902805615.1 uncultured Cytophagales bacterium | reverse complement strand
TTAGGGGAGGTGCTGTGTGGTTCGATCCCG
This sequence comes from uncultured Cytophagales bacterium, assembly GCA_902805615.1. Taxonomy (GTDB): domain Bacteria; phylum Bacteroidota; class Bacteroidia; order Cytophagales; family 172606-1; genus CADCTQ01. Next base: position 7,144 of record CADCTQ010000591.1, on the reverse strand, counting down.
CAGATGGGGTGCGATGCGTATTTGCTCGAATAATCGGCGGCAGGTGCCGGGAGTTGATTACCGCAGATAAGGGAGATGGTTTGCTCCAGCTACGCCGTACGCCGGATTTCACCCTCGAAAGTAAAACGCGCTCTAATCTGCGAAAACTTCTTTACGGCACTCATCTCCGATCATTCGAGCAAAAACGCATCGCACCCCATCTGCGGGATCGAACCACACAGCACCTCCTGAAAATCCTTCGAGCAAATGCGCATCGCACACCATCTGCGGGATCGAATCCTTCCGCACTTGCAAGGCCACCCGCCAAGCTCCCTTTCAATCAAAAATCTGCGTTCATCTGCGCCCTTATCCGCGGTAATCTGCGAGAAACCCTTTCTCTTCCACCCACATCCGCCAGAAACCCTCCCTGCGCCATCCCCGAGCAACCTTCTCTCCTACCCCCAGCCGTAACGAGACCTTCGTAGTGAAAAGAAGTGATTGCCATACACTACGAAAGTTCCTTGGGGACGACTGCGGGAGAAGAGAGCCCGGAGAAACCCGTACCAGCCTTCTTTACTTCGTGCGCATGTTGCAGGGTAGCCCAGAAGCGGACCATCAGGGTGAGAGCAACCGGGTAAAATTCAACGATGAACAGGTGCAGCACCGGGTTAAGCACCACCAGCAGGCCGAGCAGCAACAGGTTTGCCCTGGCGTAATAAACCCCCGCGCGGCCCCATCTTTTGCCCCCGATCACGAAAAGCATGTTCAGGGGCATGAGCCACAGCAGGTTCTGGTTCCAGTGCGTCGGCGTGTGCAGCGAAAAGGCCCATAACCCCAGCAAAACCACCCCCACCAGGCCGGTAACGCCGAAAACGAGGCCGTCGAAGAGCGGTACGGAAATCCCTTTCCGGTATTGCAACAGGCTGAGGGCAATGGCCGTGGCCGCAACGACAACCAGGAGCAAAAACGGTGACACGACCGGGGCAGGCGCTTCGGCAACACCCGCTGCCGGCGTAAAAAGCGGGTTCACCCGCGCAACCAGCGGCTGGCCGTGGTTGTAGGAATGATTCAACGCCTCCTCCAGGGTCGCCGGCAGGAACAGCCGCTCGGCGAACGAAACCTGCCGGTCCGTTTCGGCGCCCAACCCGACATTCATGCCCACCCGTACCCACGGAAAATTACGCAGGTACGGCGTGAAAAGCTGGCGGTAGCTGGCCGGCTGCCGAATGTAAGACGTGTCGGTGGTAAGGCTCGTGCCCAGGGATTGGGCCAGCAAGTGGTAAATCCGGGTGGTACAGTTGTCGGCAAAGAACTGGTACCGGTAGTACATTTGGTCGGGCCGCAGGTTTGCCTCCACGCGGTTGTACAACGCCTGCACTTCCGCGCCGTTCATTCGCAGCACCTGTTCGGAAAGGGACCGGTTCTCCAACTGGTACGCATACGCGAACTCGTCAAAGGAGGTGACCGACAGGAAATAGGCCAGGTTGCCCCGGGCAAACTTGGGGTAGAAGTTCGGCGTGTTGAAATCGAAGGTGCCGTAGTTGTACACCCGGTCCAGCCCGCGCACCGGATCAGCAATGCGCAGGGCGGTATGGCCGAATACGGAGTAAATCTGGTCACCGGGGCCGCACGTAATCACGCTTACCCGGGCCTGGCCGGAAAGGAGAGGCTGGGGAACCGCTTGGTGAGCAGCCGGGAAGGCAATGTGGATGTGCAGTAAAATGATGAGGATGCTAAGTGCGAGTGAACGTAACATGCGCCGGGACTGCCTTTTATCCACTAAACGAATGCAGCCGGTGATCCGTGCCCCGAAGCATCGAAATCACCCCAAAACCTACTTGCCGGCAAGACACCGGGGCTTTATGCGTAATTTAGCAGGAAGCAACACCCCGTTCCTGCCTTGTTTTTTCCCCGTTCCCTTTCCGGGTCCCGCCGCCGGTGCCTCGCCACGCTGGGCCTCCTGCTCAGTTGTTGGCTGACCGGGTACGCCCAGACGGGGAATCTGCGCACGAAGTGGGTAAAAGTTACACCGGCAGCCACGGCCATTGACACCCTCAGCCTGTCACCTGCCACGCTGCAAATCCTGTCCCCCGCCGACTCGTCGCTGCGCGTCACCTACGACCCGGGCCGCAACACCGTGCGGTTCACCGGCACCCGCCTGCCCGACTCCGTGCTGGTGAGTTACCGCACCTTCCCCGCCGACCTGACCAAACCCGTGTTCCACCGCGACCCCAAAAGCTACGACACCGTGGTCAACTTCGGCGGCAAAGACCCCCTGGCTCCCGCCCTCCGGGAGCGGCGCGAAGAGTTTTTCGCCACCAAGGGCATCACCAAAAGCGGCAGCCTCACCCGCGGCCTTTCGTTCGGCAACGCCCAGAACGTGTTCGTCAACTCCGCCCTCAACCTCCAGCTCGAAGGCCAGCTTTCCGAAGACGTCGCCATCCAGGCCGTGATCTCCGACCAGAACGTGCCCTACCAGCCCGAAGGCAACACCCAGCAACTCCGCGACTTCGACCGCGTGTTCGTGCAACTCACGGGCAAAAGCTGGAAACTGCTGGCCGGCGACGTGGTGTTCCGCAACCCCGGGCGGCTCTACGGCGGGGGTGAACCGTCGCACTTTTTGCGCTACTACCGCAGCGTGCAGGGCGGCCAGGTGGAGGCCACGTACGCGTCCGGGGGCAAGGGCCGGGCGACTACCTCCGTCGGGGCGGCCGTGTCGAAGGGCAAATTCGCTTCGGTGCAACTGCCCGTGAGTGAAGGCGTGCAGGGACCCTACCGGCTGCGCGGCGCGGGCAACGAACGGTTCATCATCGTGCTGGCAAACTCCGAACGGGTGTACCTCGACGGCCGGCTCCTGCAACGCGGCTTCAACTACGACTACGTGATTGACTACAACACGGCCGAAGTCACCTTCACGCCGTCCGTCGTCATCACCGCGTACTCCCGCGTCCGCGTGGATTTCGAGTATTCCGACCGCAACTACAGCCGCACCATCCTGGCGGCCACCCACCGGCAGGAGGCCGGCAAGTTTCGCTTCTTCTCCAACTTCTACCAGGAAAAGGACAACCCCCGCAACCCGCTGACCCTGCAACTCACCGACGCCGAAAAAACCGTGCTCCAGAACGTGGGCGACCAGGCCGCCGGGGCGCTGCTGCCGGCCATCACCGAAACCGAAAGCTACAACCCCGCCCTGGTTTCGTACCGCCGCGCCGATACCCTCGTAGGCGGCCAACTGTACGAAGTGTACGTGCAATCCGACGACCCGGCGCTGGCCCGGTACCAGGTACAGTTTACCGAAGTCGGGCCCGGCCAGGGCAGCTACGAACTCCTGCGCACCACCGCCAACGGCCGGGTGTACGCCTGGGTGCCGCCGGAGAAAAGGCCGGAAAAGGGCAGCTTCGAACCGGTGCGGCTGGTGCCGCTGCCCACGCAACGGCAGGTGTTCACGGTGGGAGGGGAGTTCGCCCTCAATGCGGCTGAATCGGTTTTTGCCGAAGGAGCCTTTTCGAAGCTCGACCAGAACCTGTACTCCCCGCTGAACGCGGAGGATGACGACGGCCAGGCGTTCAAGGCCGGCTACGTGAACCGGGGCAAACGGCTGCGGTGGCTGCCGGGCTTCGAATGGGTGGGCGGCCTCGACTTTGAACGCGACAGCCGCTACTTCCGGCCCATTGACCGCTTCCGGCCGGTGGAATTCGACCGCGACTGGAGCATTGAACCCGCCGACACGCTGCCCGCCGACGACCACATTTTCAACGCCACGATTGGCATCCAAAGATCGGTTCGGACCGCCGAAACGCCGGTTGCCGAAACGCCCGACTCGGCCGGGGTGCAAGGGGTAGCCCCGCCGGTCACGCCCGCCGACCACCCACTGGCGCCGCCCCAGGCCGTGATGAGCATCGCCCCGGCCCCTTCTTCGTCGTTCCTGCCGCCCCCGGTGGGCGACCGGCTGGTGTACCGCTTCGGCCGGCGGCAGCGGGGCGCGGCCGCCAACGGCTGGCAGCAACGCGTGGAAGGCGCCAAGACCCTGGGCCGCCTGGACCTGCGGGGGGATGCCCTCCTGCTGCATTCGGAAAAAGAGAACTATACTTCCGAGTGGACCCGCCTCCAGGCCGCGGCTTCGTACCGCACCAAGTTCCTCACCCCGGGCTACGCCTTCAGCCTCGACAAAAACCGCCTCGTGAGCCGCCACGCGGCCGATTCGGTGGCCGGCTCGGCCGTCAGTTTCGAAGAAAACCGCGTGTTCCTCCGCACCAGTGATTCGCTCAGCACCCGCTGGCAGGCCGACTACAGCATCCGCCAGGACTACGTGCCGCTCGAAGGCCGGATGGTCAAAAATACCCTGGCCCGCATGGCGAACACGGGCCTCCAGACCCGCTTCGGCGAAAACGACCTGAACGTGACGGCCACCTACCGCACCTTGCACCACCTGCACCCGGCGCGGGAACTGCCCGCCGAGGAGACGATGATGGGCCGCCTCGACTGGAACGGCAACTGGCTGGCCCGCTCCGTGCGTTCCGAGCTGACCTACACGGCCGCCACGGGCCGCGAACTGCGGCGCGAATACGTGTTCCTGCCCGTGCCCACCGGGGCCGGCACCCACGCCTGGCGCGACGACAACGGCGACGGCAAGCAGCAACTGAACGAATTTTACGAAGCCATCAACCCCGACGAGAAGAACTTCGCCAAGTTTTTCGTGCCCACCGACGAGTACAAACGGGCCTACACCCAGAACTTCAACTACCGCCTCAACCTCACCCCGCCGGCCGGCTGGAAGGGAGGGGGGCCGGTCAAGTCGGTGCTGGGCCGGCTCTCGTCGGTGTCGGCCTGGACCATCAACCGCAAGACGACCGACGAACACGGCCTCGGCCGCTGGGTGCCGTTCGTGCCCACGGCCGACTCGGCGCTGCTGTCGGCGCAGGAATCGGTGCGGTCGGCGCTGTTCTACAACCGGTCGAGCCCCCGCTACGGGCTGGACCTCAACTGGCTGCGCACCGGCAACCGGCAACTGCTCACGGGCGGCTACGAGGCGCGGGACGCGGCGGAGTGGCGGCTCAACGGGCGGCTCAACCTGGGCCGCGACTACAGCCTGAAGGGCAGCGTGAGCCGCGCCCTGCGGAGCAACCGTTCGGACTTCCTCGAAAACCGCAACTACCGCGTGCAGGCGCAGCAATACGGGCCCGAACTGGCCTTCCAGCCCCGCACCGACTTCCGCATCACGGGGTCGTACTTCTACTCGGTGAAAAGAAACGTGGTCGCCGAAGGATTGGGGGAAAACGCCGTGTCCAACGCCGTGACCTTCGAAACCCGGTGGGCGAAAGTTTCCAAACGCACCCTCACGGCCACGGCCCGCTGGACGCAGATCCGCTTCAACGGGCAAATCAACTCGCCGCTGGGCTACGAACTGCTGGAGGCCCTGCAACCCGGCACCAACTGGAACTGGTCCATGAACTGGCAGCAACGCCTCGCCAACGGCCTGCAACTGACGGTCAACTACGAAGGCCGGCAGTCGGGCGGGCAACGCGTGGTCCACATCGGCCGCATGATGGTGTCGGCGCTGTTTTAACCTTAATTAACAAAACGAAATTAGCGGCTTTGAGTACCTTGCGGGGATGGTACGCTGATGGGTTATGATGAGTATGATTTGTTATGATGATTAAATAATTGCAGGACTACATAATCAGGTGGCTGCACCCACCAATTACCGCATCAAGTCATGCAATCATTTAATCATGTAGTCATTTAATCAGTTCTAATCATAAGGATCATAACCCATCAGTGTACCATTATTACCCTCACTTTCATTGCCAATGCGCTTCCCGGCTGCCTGTTGCCTGCTGATTTTTGCCGTGCTGTTCCCCGCCAGGGCCCAGACCCGGGTGGTGGTCTCCGACGTGCGGCAGGTGGTACGGCTGGCGCCGGCCTGGCGGAGTGTGCTGGGCGAGGAGAGCTTTCCCGACTACTTCGGCCGTGACTCGGTGCGCACCGGGCAGGTGCTGGACCGGGTGAGCGGGTTGCTGGCGCAGAAGTGGCCCGGCGCCCGGGTGACGTTTGCGGAAGGCAACCGCATCCGGTTCATCCGTTCGGGCCAGCCCGCCCTGCCGCCGCCCCAACTGCCCGCCCGGCGGGAGGAAGGCGACATTTTCGTCGCCATCGTGCAGGGCCTCAACCCCACCACCACGGCCACCGACGACGCGGGAATGCCGGTCACGTACTTTGTGAACGTGTGCAGCGTGCGGGCCGAAGACGCGTCGGGCAAGCCCGTGTGGGAGAGCCGCGTAACCATGCCTTTCGGCACGGCCGTACCGCCCGCCAGCACCTACGGCCTGGCCGAAATGAGCGCCGCCGACTGGCAAAAGCTTTTCCTCACGTCGCTGGAAGCCGCCCTGCAACACAAGTCCCGCCGCCTGCCGCCGACTACTTTTTACCGTCCCCCCTTCAGCCACGCCGCGTTGCCCAAACACGCCCAACCCGTGGTCCTCCGCGAAGGGGTACGCGACGGGCTGTTGTACCGGAAGGGCGAGGCCCGCAAAATCACCTTCTCCGTGGGGGAAGGCGCGGACGCTGCCACCTACGGGCTCGACCAGCAGTTTGTGGGCAACCCCGAAATGACCACGGGGGTAGCGCTGACGAAGGGAACCCTCACCAACAAGGCCACCGACCAGGTCTACGAACTGGTGGCCGAGTTTGCGCTGCCCGAAGACCACGCAGCAACGTCCGAAGAACGCCGCCGGCAGTCCATATCGGTGCGGTGCACGGCCGGCGGGCTGCTGGCGGGCCGGTTTACGCTGACGGCCAACGGGCTGGAAGGGCAGTGGGGGTACGGCGTGTACAACATCCGCAGGATTGCGCCCAAGAACACGTTCGAGGTCCGCTACAACGACCAGCTGGTGGCCGTGGCGCAGAAGGGCGGCTTGAGCGGACCGGCCGGGGCCCGCACCCGCAACACCTACCTGCTCACCGGCGACGTCGAAGAAGGCACCGCCGCCGAACTGCACCTCGTGTGGCTGGTCTACCAAACGGCCTACCAGTTCGGCCAGGATTTCCTGGGGTACTGAGCCGCGGTTTGTCGAGGGGTGGACAGTATTGAAATGGGGGAAAATGGCTTGAAGTTGGAGCGGTCATCCCCCTGCCCCCTTCCCTTCCCCGCTACCCTCCGCACAAG
>CADCTQ010000590.1 GCA_902805615.1 uncultured Cytophagales bacterium | reverse complement strand
CCGCACCTACAAGCTGAGCCTGACGCTGCACTGGACCAACGCCAGCAGCCGCACCGACCGCCAGCACACGATCACGCACCGCGAGGCGCTGCACATCCTCGACAACATCACGCAGCTCGAATACCTCAACAACGAGGACCTGAGCCTGACGGGCCGCTTCGTGGCCCTCAACGTCAAAAACAACACGTACGCCTTCGAGTCCAACGACCCGGCCGACCCCAACTCCCGCGGCTTCATCGCCTCGGTGCTGCACGGGGGCGTGCCCATGATCTCGTTCAACAAGGAGTACGACGTGGTGGTGCAGCGCATCGAAATGAAACAGGCCGGCCTCTCCAAGCCCAAGATCAAGGACCTGCTCATCTCCTTCGTGGAATCCGAAACCGGGGAGTAACGGGCAAGCCGGGCCGGCGTTCCAACATTTATGCACAAACGCCGCGTGATCGGGCCGCGCGTGAACGCTAAACTGGTAAACTTTGCACGCATTCACGCTGAACTTTTGGCCGCCCAACCTTGTAAGTTGAAAAGTCTTTATCAATCCCGGAGGGGTTTTATTTTTGCGTTCTTTACGCCAACTATTTTTAATACGGCGCCTCGCGGACCGTACGTGTAAAACCCCGATTTCTTATACAATTCTATGATGGAACAGCCCCAGAACGTCCCGTTGCAACTGGCTCTCGATTTTGTGGAGCACACCAACCAACACCTCTTCCTCACGGGCAAGGCCGGTACCGGCAAGACTACCTTTTTGCACAACCTCCGGAAGCGTTGCCACAAGCGCATGGTAGTGGTGGCCCCCACGGGCGTCGCCGCCATGAACGCCGGCGGCGTTACGATCCACTCCTTTTTCCAGGTGCCGTTCGGGCCCTACGTGCCGGCCACCGACGGAGCCCCTTCCTCGCTGGCCCGCCAGGAGTCGTCGCGCAAGTTCGGCCGCGAGAAAAAGGGCATCCTCCGCTCCCTCGACCTGCTGGTGATTGACGAGATCAGCATGGTGCGGGCCGACCTGCTCGACGCCATTGACGAAGTGCTGCGCCAGTACCGGGACCGCAGCCGGCCCTTCGGCGGCGTGCAGCTGCTCATGATCGGCGACCTCCAGCAACTCGCGCCGGTGGTGAAGGACGATGAATGGAAGCTCCTCAAGGACCACTACCAGACGCCCTTTTTCTTCGGCAGCCAGGCCCTCCGGCAGACCGAGTACGTGAGCGTCATGCTCCAGCACATCTACCGCCAGCGCGACACGGCCTTCATTGACATCCTCAACGCCATCCGCGACAACCAGCTGCACGGCGAACTCCTGCAACGGCTCAACGGCCGCTGCCAGCCGGGCTTCCACCCGCCCGCCGGGGAAGGCTACATTACCCTCACCACGCACAACTACCAGGCCCAGCAGATCAACGAGGTGGAACTGAATCGCCTGGCCGGCAAGGCCGCCACGTTCACCGCCGAGGTGGAGGGCGACTTTCCCGAGTACATGTACCCCACCGAGCCCAACCTGGTCCTCAAAAAGGGCGCCCAGGTGATGTTTGCCAAAAACGACGTGGGCCGCGAGAAGCGGTACTTCAACGGCAAGATCGGCACGGTGACGGGCATGCGCGAAGACTTCATCCTGGTGCAGTGCCCGGGCGAAGAGATGCCCATCTACGTGGAAAAGGCCGAATGGCAGAACTACAAGTACGTGCTTGACGAGGCCAGCCGGGAAATCCGCGAGACGGTGGCCGGCACGTTCCGCCAGTACCCGCTCAAGCTGGCCTGGGCCATCACCATCCACAAGAGCCAGGGCCTCACCTTCGACAAGGCCATCGTGGACGCCAACGCCGCCTTTACGCACGGGCAGGTGTACGTGGCCCTGAGCCGCTGCCGTTCGCTGGAAGGACTCGTGCTGCGCACCCCGCTCTCATCGGCCAGCATCATCAGCAACGCGTCCATCAAGGGCTTTACGGGCAGCATCGAGAAAAACCAGCCCACCGAGGCGGCCCTGCAATCGGCCCGCCAGCAGTACCAGCAGCACCTGCTCCTGGAACTGTTCAACTTCAAACCCTTGTTCGGCAAGCTCCAGTACTGCGCCCGGCTCGGCCAGGAACACAGCGGCAGCCTGGCGTCGGGCTTCGGCGAAACGTTCACCAACATGGTCACGGCCTTCGGCGCGGAGATTGCGCCGGTGGGCGAAAAGTTCGTGTTTCAGATGGGCAAGCTGGGCCTCTACGACGGCCCGGCGGAGGAAAACCAGCCCTTGCAGGACCGCCTGCGCCAGGCCGGCGCCTACTTTGCGGGCAAACTCGACGCCCTGGTGCTGCAACCCATGAAGGCGGCCCCGGCCGATACCGACAACAAGGCGGTGAAGAAATCGGTGCAGACCGCCCTCGAAAACGCCCACCTGGAAGCGTTTGCCAAGCTGGCCTGCCTGAAGGTGCTGGCGACGGAGGGCTTCGTGGTGGGTTCGCTGCTGGCGGCCCGGGCCAAGGCGACGCTCGAACCGATGGAAGTCAAGCAGGCCGCTCCCCGCAAAGTCGCGGCCGGCACGGGCGGGGCGGGTCACGCCGGTCTGTACGCCCGGCTGAAGGCGTGGCGCGACGCCAAGGCGAAGGAGTGGGAAGTGCCGTCGTTCATGATCCTGCCGCTCAAAACGCTGGAAGCCCTCGTGGCGCAGGTGCCCCGCACGATGGCCCAACTGCACACGATCAAGGGCCTGGGCAAGAAGAAGATCGAACAGATGGGCTCGGAAATCCTGGGGGTGATCGAGGAACTGGAGCAGGAAGAGGCGCTGCCGCCGTACGCGGGCGGCGACGAACCGGAACCGAAGGTCAAAGCCAAGCCGGCGGGCCCCAACCCTACCAGCCAGGTCAGCTACGACCTGTTCCTGGGCGGCCAGTCGGTGGACGCCATTGCGCTGACGCGGGGCCTGGCCGTGTCTACCATCGAAAGCCACCTGGCGCAGTACGTAGCCACGGGCGAACTGGACGTCAACCGGCTGGTGGACCCCGGGAAGGTGCGCCTGATCACCGACTTTTTCGCCACGCACGACACGACTTCAATGGCTGTGGCCAAGACGACCCTGGGCGATGCCGTCTCCTTCAGCGAACTCCGGCTGGTAGTAAAGCACCTGGAGCACACGGGCCAACGGTCCAAAGTAGAACAGCAGCCGTAGGGGTTGGGCCAGGAGAGCCGTCAGTGAGACACTGACGGCGGCGTGCGGTGACGGCGTCTGAATCACCACGACGGGTCATGTTCAATGACCAGATGAAAACCAACGGCGCCGTGGTCAGTGTCTTGCCGTGGTCAGTGGGACACTGACCACGGCAAGACACTGACCACGGCAGCGACGACGCTGAACCAGTCCGAAGCTACGCCCATATCCGAAGCTAGGCCCATAAAGAAAGATCCCCGCGCCGCCGTCAGTGTCTCACTGACGGCTTTAGAGACTTCTGATAAAGTTCTAAACCTGATTCTGTCATACCTTTCAAAAAGCACTGAATTCTCTTCATTGTATTCTGAACAGCATGGAACTCAACCGAGTATATTTCTACACTGCTACAAGTCTACGTTGGCAAAGATTGTTGGTGCGGGATGCGTACAAGGACGTAATTATTGAAAGCTTGCAATGGTTGGTAGACCGGCAAAAGGTCAGGCTCTATGGCTACGTGGTTATGCCTAATCACGTTCACTTTATCTGGGAGTCTATCAGCATGAACGGAAGAGAGAAACCTCACGCAAGTTTCATGAAACATACCGGGCATCTCTTTCTGAAGAACTTGCAGAAACATCACTCACAAGTATTACCTTACTTCCTGGTAAATACCAATACGCGAACGTACCAGTTCTGGCAACGGGATTCTTTACCAGTGGAAATGCTGTCGCGCCTAATGCTGGAGCAAAAACTATGTTACCTGCATAACAATCCCTTGCAGGATCGTTGGAATTTGGCAACTTCACCGGAGGCATACCGGTATTCATCTGCCTCTTTTTATGAGACGGGTATTGACCCTTACCGCATTGTAACACATTACCTGGATCGGACGGGGTAGGCAAGAAGCCGTCAGTGAGACACTGACGGCGGCGCGGGGATCTTTCTTTATGGGCCTAGCTTCGAATATGGGCGTAGCTTCGGACTGGTTCAGCGTCGTTGCTGCCGTGGTCAGTGTCTCCATCACAAACAACGTTACCCCCTTACCCTCCCTTCAGAGCGGCTTTTGTAAACCCTTGAGAATATCGCGGATTTCGATGAGCGTCTCTTCGCTTTTGTTGAGGACCGGCGGCTTTTCGCTTTCTTTTTCCTTGGTTTGCAAAGTCTCGTAAAGCTGCACGAGGATGAACACGGCCAGGGCAATGATCATGAAGTTGATGCACGCCTGGATGAAGTTGCCGTAGTTGAGCGTAATGGCGTTGTGCACCTCCTTGCCGACCTGCCTGGCGGGCTTGAGCACCCACTTCTTTTCGTTGAACTTCATGCCGCTGATCACCAGCCCCAGCGGCGGCATGATCACGTCGTTGACCAGCGAAGTCACGATCTTGTTGAACTCCGTGCCGATGATGATGCCCACGGCCAGGTTCACCACGTTGCCCTTTACGGCAAACTGCTTGAATTTCTGTAAGAATCCCGTTTTAAAGAAGCCCATGTCTGATAACGGCAATTGAAACGAATGGTACACTGATCGGTTATGATGGTTATGATCTGTTATGATACGATCGGGCCGGCATCCACGAAACCGTTGGTTCATGAACCCTCAATCCTCATGAATCATAATCAATCATAACCATCATAATCGATCAGTGTACCATTACCAAACTCCGGAAGTGTACCGCGAACGGCGCCACAAGGTTACTCCACGGCGGCATTGAGGAAGTCGTTGAACGGTTTGAGGGCCCGGAAAACGGTAACGGCGTAGGGCATCATTTTGCCGTTGGCTACCCGCTTGTCGTCCACGTAATGCACGGCCGTAAAGTCCTTGTGCTTGAGCAGCTCAATGTCGGGGTGGTCGGCGGCGTAGCCCTTGGGGGCGGTTTTCACCTTGTCGCCCGACAGGCCGCCGTAGTACTTGCTGAACTCTGGCGCCGCCATGAGTTGCCGCAGGGTGCCGCCGTTGTAATCCACCTCCTGCCGCAGCTTTTTCAGTTCTTCGGCGGGTGGCGCGTACATGCCCCCGGCCAGCATGGATTTGCCACCCGGCTCCAGGTGCAGGTAGTAGCCCGCCTTGGGACTCTTCTTCCCGCCGGGGGCGAAATACGCGCCGAAATGATTTTTGTAGGGCCGCTTGTCCTTCGAAAACCGCACGTCGCGGTAAATGCGGAAGATGCAGTTGCGGGGCTCCAGGTGCGCAAAGGACGGCTCCAGGACGACCAGTTGGCCGATCAGTTCTTTCACGAACCCTTCGAACGTGCGGCGGGCCTCCTCGTACTGCGGCCGGTTGGCTTCGAACCAGTCGCGGTTGTTGTTCTCACCCAGTTGCTCCAGGAATGAGAGGATGTGTTGCATAGGTTGCAGGCGGTAGACTTGTAAAACGCCCCGCAAATTACGACTTAAATGACAAAGACATCGAACATTGGGCATCGAACCCTCTCGGACCAATTCCCTTGCGCCCTTCGCGTCTCTTTTGCGATCCTTGCGGTTCTGTTTCATTCAACCCCCATCCCCGCCTAAGTCCCAATCCAATCCTGGTCATCCTTTCATCAAGCCCATCAAGGTTCAGACGCTTAATCCTGACCCTTGGCTGCCAGTTTCTCCGGCTGCCGGGCCGGCTTTTTGACCCGTTCGAAAAGCTGGAGGGGGGCGTTGTTGCGGGCCACCAGCCACAGCGGGCCGCGGGGCGTGTCGAGGGCTTTGATGTCGCGCACCTCGCCTTCGAGCAGGAAGCCGCTTTCGGTGGGCAGCACGGGCGTAAACCGGCCCTTGCCGTCCCCGCGCAGCAGCAGGCCGTAGCTGGCGTCGTAGCGGCCCTGGTAGGTGCTTACCCCGTAGAAGTTACCGCCCAGCAGCACGTCGGGGTTGCCGTCGCCGTCGGCGTCCTCCACCCGCAACGCGAAGACCTTCGACACCTGGGCTTCCGCGGGCAGGACGTGCACCTTGAAGCCTTCTTTGCCCCGGTTCTCCACGTACACCGATTCGAAGCGGTTCACCTCCCGCACCTCCGCGCCGTCGAGGTCCTTCCCTTCGAACAACGCGTCGAGGGGTTTGCCCGCGTAGTCGCCGTAGTTGAGAAACTTTTTGTTCAGCGAGGGAACCTGCTTGGTGAGTTCGTCCTTCGAAGCCAGCGGGTACCACTTGCCGTCAAGCGGGTAGGTGACCAGCTGGTCCAGCGTGCCGTTGCCGTCCAGGTCCTTCACGTGCATTTTCAGCGTGCCCTTCTCCCCTTTCCGCAGCTTGGTGTTGGTGCCCAGGTTGCCGGCCAGGAAATCCACGTCGCCGTCCTTGTCGAAATCCCCCGGGGCCAGGGCGGACCAGAAGCCTTCCGTGCCCGCCAGCCCGGCCGATTCGCCCGCTTCGGCCAGCTTGCCGTTCCCGTTCCGGAATACCCGGATGGGCATCCAGTCGCCGGCCACCACCAGGTCGGGGTCGCCGTCGCGGTCGTAGTCGAGCCACTGGCCGTCGGTAACCATGCCCGCCTTCCGCAGGGCCGGCGCCAGGGCGTCGGTGCGGTCGGCAAAGCGGCCCTTGCCGTCGTTGACCAGCAGGTACGAGTTGGGCGTTTTGCCGTAGCCGTATCCCACCACCCGGCCGCCCACGAACAGGTCGAGGTCGCCGTCGCGGTCAAAGTCGGCGGGCCGCACGCAGCTTTTGTTGTCGAACATGGGCGGCAGGGCGCCGGCGGCTTTGGTGAAGTTGCCCTTCCCGTCATTGAGGTACAGCCGGTCGTAGAGTTGGGACATTTTGCCGTAGTATTCGTTGCCGCCCGTCACCACGTACAGGTCCAGGTCCTTGTCATTGTCGGCATCGAAAAAGGCGGCGTCCACGTCTTCGGCGGTGGAGTCGGCCCGGAACAGGTCTTCGCTCAGGCACACGAACCGGTCTCCCCGCTGCACGTACAGTTTGCCGGGCTGGTACTTGGCGCCGCCCACGTAGAAGTCGTCGCGGCCGTCGCCGTTCACGTCGCCCACGGCCAGCTTCGGCCCTTCGTTCGACACCTTGAAGGGCATGAGCAACTCGCGGTTGAAGTCGAAGTAGCGGTTTTCCCGGTGCCGGTAGTCAATCAAA
>CADCTQ010000589.1 GCA_902805615.1 uncultured Cytophagales bacterium | reverse complement strand
AAAAAGAGTTTTTTCATAAGGTGCGTTGCGATTCAAAAACGAGACTGAAAGGGATGCGTACAGGTTTTTTCATGCACAACCGGAAGGACTTGGGGTTTGAGATTGAATAAATGAACGGGCGGGAGTACCCGGGAGCGACTCCCGCCCGATGGATCAGGTGATTAACGCAACTGCTGCCCGATGGAGAACTGGAACATCTGGCGGCCCTGGTTTTCCCGGCCGGGGATCGGGTCGAAGCCGTAGCCCCAGTCAATGCCGATCAGACCGAAGGCCGGCATGAAGATCCGGGCGCCTACCCCGGCCGTCCGCCTGATGCGGAACGGATTGAACTCGGAGTAGTTGGTCCACACGTTGCCGCCCTCCACGAAGCCGAGCACGAAGATCGTTGCGGCGGGATTCAGCGAAACAGGGTACCGGATTTCGGTCACGAACTTGTTGTAGGCCACACCGCCAATGTCGTCCTGCCGGTTCGCAGCCGGATCTAACCCTCTGGGATTCAATGCATTGGTGTCGTAGCCGCGCATCCCGATGATGTCGCGGCCCAGGAAGAAGCCACCCACGCCGTTCAATCCGTTGCCACCCAGGTAGAAGCGTTCGAAGGGCGTGTAGTTGCCCGACCCATTGTAGTTACCGATGAAGCCCATGTGGGCCCGGGTGCTTAGCACCAGTTTGCCCGTCAGGTTTACGAACCAGTTGGCGTCAAACATCCACTTGTGGTACTCCAGCAGTTTGGTCGGGCTGTACTGCTCCACGTTTTCCTTCACGAAGTTGAACTTTGACCAGGGCGGCGTGGCCGAACCACTCAACGACAGCGAAGAGCCGCGCCGGGGGAACGTCGGATTGTCAATGGTATTCCGCGAAAGGGTCGCATTCAGCGTAAAGTTGTGCGAAGTACCCGTGACAATCCCGGGAATCAGTCCTTCGTATTCATTGATCCGGTAGATCAGGTACGAGGCCGAGGTGCTGAGCGTAAACCAGTTGTCGGGCACCTGGAGGCGGCGGGCCAGGCCCACCGTAACTGCCGTGATCTGGAAGTTGCGGTTGGTCCCAAACCTGCGGTTGTTGAAGAAGTCGCTCTGCACCGAGTGGCTCAGGCTGAGGGAGAAGGCGTTGCGCCGCTTGCCGCCGAACCAGGGCTCGGTAAAGGATGCCGAATACGACTGGAAGCTCGGGCCGCTGGCCTGCACGCGCAGGGAAAGCTTCTGGCCGTCGCCCTTCGGAATGGGCCGCCAGGCGCTCCAGTCAAAGAGTTTGCGGGTGGAGAAGTTGTTGAACGTCAGGCCCAGCGTACCCACGAAGCCGTAGAAGCCGCCCCAGCCGCCCGAAAGTTCGATCTGGTCACTGGGTTTTTCTTCCACCGCCCAGTTGATGTCCACCGTGCCGTCGGCCGGGTTGGGGTTGATCTCGGGATTGGTTTTTTCGGGGTCGAAGAAGCCCAGGGCGGAGAGTTCCCGCTGGGTGTTGATCACGTCCGTCCGGCTGAACTTGCGGCCGGGAATGGTGTACATTTCCCGCAGGGCCACGTGGTCGCTGGTCTGGGTGTTGCCCGACACGGTCACGCGGCTGATGGTGGCCTGTTCGCCTTCCGTCAGGCGCATTTCAATGTCCACCGAATCGCCCGTAACGCCTACTTCCACCGGCCGGACCTGGAAGAACAGGTAGCCGTCGTCCATGTACAGGGAGGTAATGTCGCTGCCGGTCGGGTTGAAGGTGAGGCGCTTTTCGAGTTCTTCCACGTTGTACACGTCGCCCTTGTTGAGGCCCAGCACGCGGCCGAGCTGTTCGTCGGTGTACTTGTAGTTGCCCGACCAGGTGATGTTGCGGAAGTAATACTTCTGGCCTTCCTCCAGGTTGATCACAACGTCAATGGTTCGGTCGTCGTGGGTCTTCACCGTGTCGCTGACGATCACGGCGTCGCGGTAGCCTTCCGAGTTGTAGAACTTGATGAGCTTCTGCTTGTCTTCCTCGTACTTGGAGCGGATGAACTTGGAGGGCGTGAACACGTGCGTGATCTTCTTTTCCTTGGTGCCTTTCAGTTTGCGCTTCAGCTTTTTGTCGGCAAATACCTGGTTGCCCTCGATCTGAATGCTGTTGATCTTCACCTTGCGGTTTTTGTCCACCTCGATCACCAGGGCCACGCTGTTGCCCAGGGCCGAGGAGTCTTTTACCTGCCGGATGTTCACTTTGGCGTTGAAGAAGCCCTTGTCCATGAAGTGCTTCTTGACGGCCAGTTGGGTGTTCTTGACCAGGGCGTCGGTCACGATCTTGCCCTTGATGAGCTTTATTTTGTCGGAAAGCGTTTCGGTTTCGCCCTTGCGGATGCCCTTGAAGGTAAATTTCGACAGGCGGGCCCGTTCCTTCATGGCAATGTTGAGGTAGATTTTCTCCCCCTCGATCTTGGTATAGTTGATGTCCACGTCACCCACAATGCTCAGGTTCCAGATTTTGCGGATGGCATTGCTGATGTCTTCGCCCGGAACCTGGATGCGGTCGCCGACCTTGAGGCCGGACACCGAAATGATCCCTTCGGGCTGAATGAATTGCAGGCCCGTCACGGTAATGTCGGCAATCTCGTACTCCTTGGGCTGGTCGTAGTTTACGTCCGACGCGGCCGAGTTGACGTCGTCGGGCCGGGCGACTTTAAACTGCGCCGAAGCCAACCACGGAAGCAAGACCGCAACGGCTGCGAAGAAAAATTTTTTCATGTAAAACTTTATGATTTAACTTGTTCGCTGATCTTACCAAAACGCCGCTCCCGCTGCTGGTAAGAACGAATGGCTTCGTACAAATGCTCCCTCCTAAAATCGGGCCAAAGAATCTCGGACATGTACAATTCCGAATACGCAATCTGCCACAAGAGAAAATTGCTGATGCGCATCTCTCCGCTGGTGCGGATCAGCAACTCGGGGTCGGGAATCCCGGTGGTGTTGAGGTACCGGGTAAACACTTTGTCGTCAATGTCGGGGGAATGCAGGTTCCCCTTTTCTACCTCCTTGGCAATCTGCCGCACGGCTTCCATGATCTCCCAGCGGCCACTGTAGCTGAGGGCCAGCACCAGGGTGAGGCCTTTGTTGTGCTGGGTGATCTGCATGGCTTCCTGGAGTTCCCGCTGGCAGCTCCCGGGCAGGTTGCGGATGTTGCCGATGGCCATCAGCCGCACCTTGTTTTTCATCAGCGTTTCCGTCTCCCCCCGGATGGTGTTGACCAGCAATTCCATCAGGGCGTTGACTTCTTCCTGCGGACGCGACCAGTTTTCGGTGGAGAAAGCGTAGAGGGTAAGGTATTTTACGCCCAGTTCGGCGCAGGCCTCCGTCGTATCACGCACGGCTTTGACGGCATTCCGGTGACCAAATACGCGCATGGCTCCCCGTTGCTTGGCCCAGCGGCCGTTGCCATCCATGATGATGGCAATGTGCTCGGGTACATTTCCCAAATCTATCTGTTCTTTCATTCCTGGATCTGCGCCAAATAAGATGCAAGTTACGAAATAGTAGCCGCTATTCAAACGTGAATTTAGGCCCGGGCCGGTCCAAACGGAAACGGTAACCCCTTGATTTAAGATATTTTAACATATCGGTGGGGGGCCCGGGGCGCGGCGCGGCGGGTGTTCGGAGGGGATTGAGCCCGGCCTACAGGCGCGACAAATACGGCCCGGGAACAGTTCCGGGGCGGGCAAATTATTACCCTACGTCCTCTAAGCCACGCACTTAGTACTGCTCGGGGCAGCGCACTTTATAGAACGTGTAGCTGACGGAGACGGAAGTGTAGAAGTACATGTCCTTGTTGTAGGGATTGGCGCTGCCGAGGCGGTTCTGGGGATCAACGCCGCTCCGGTCATCGAGGTAATCGGTGAAGGTTTTACGGGCGCCGAAGGCCACGCCCAGGTTCCAGCTCCCGCCGAGCACGTACTTCATGCCCACGCCGAACGGAATGCCGATCTGGTAGAGGTCGTAGGTAGGCCGGAAGTTCTCCAGGGGCTCAAAACGGAAAAGGGCCAGCCCGCCGAACAGGTAGGGGGTGAAGTTGATGCGCCGGATGGGGTCGCGGTAGTCGAGGAAGTTGTACTCGGCCACGGCCGAAGCCTCCACGAAACGGGTACTGAAGCTGAAATTACGCCGCTTGGCCAGGGGGTCGCGGCTGTTCTGGTCGGAGGCGCCGAACCGGCCGAGCATGAACCCATAAGTGAGGCTGATGGCCTTGCCCGGGTTGTGCCGGAGAAAAATCTGGCCGGCCGGCCCTGGCTCGCGCCAGTTGATGTCGGGGGTAATGTCTCCCTTGTAGTTTGCTACGCCGCCCCCGACGCCCACTTCAAGGCGTTGCGCCAAAGCCGGCCGGCAACAGAAAGTGCCCGCAACCAGGCACCAAAGCAAAAAGCGCGTACGTGTATCCATTTCTCTACACTTACGCGCCTTTCGGCGAATTATTGTAAGGATTCAAGGGAAAATGTCAGCAGTCATTGGTCAGTAGTCATTGGGTGTGCGCAAGTGATCGCATCCGAATGACCCGTGTACCAATGACTGCTGACCAATGACTGCTGACGTGATTAGCGGAACTTGGGGCAGCGTACGCCTTTGTAGAGGATGTAGCTGAGGTGGAAGCCGGTCACTACGTACCAGTCTTTCTCGTTGGGGCTGCCCCGCTTCTGCCCGGCTTCGTAGCCCTGGGCCGAGAAGTACGTGTTGCCTTCGCTGTCTATGTAGGGCAGTGCCCGGTAACCCAGGTCGGTGAGCACCCGCTGGAAATCGCGGTCATCGCCGTTGGCGGCTTTGGGGTTGAGCGTGCGGTTGGCCATGGCGACGGCCAGTTCGTTTTTCAGCGAAGCCGGGTCGGCGTATTGCGTGCTCACATCGTCGAGGTAATCGGTAAACAGGTAGCGGTAACCCACTTCAAAGGCTACGTCCCAGCGGGGATCAATCTTGTAGCGGAAGCCGATGCCGGCCGGGATGGCGACCTGGAGCCGCGAATAAGACCGGCCTTCGGTTTGGAGCGGTTGCAGGCTGACCATTTTGCGGCCGAAATCGTCGGGCGTCCGGGCGCGGGGGTTGTGGTAGAAGCCGGCCAGGCCCGCAAATACGTAAGGTACGAAGTCGGGGCGGCGGAGGAACGTATTCCGGTTCTCCAGGATGTCCCACATGCCCACGGCCGAGAGTTCAAAGATGTCGTTGCGGAAGGAAGCGTTGCGCAGGTAGCGGAAACGGGCATTCTTGTCGCCCGGGTCCTGCGAGGCAAAGTCGTCGCCCTGCACGCGGCCGTAGTTGAAAGCAGCCCGGGCGCTGAACCGGGGGCTGTACCGGCGCATCAGGTGCCCGCCCAGGTTCCAGCGGGTAAACTTCAAGTCGGCACTGGTGAAGGATTCGGAGGGGGTGATGTCGCCAAAGTAGTTCATGGCGTTCAGGCTTCCCCCAATGCTGGAATAACGTTTACTCTTCGTGAACCGCTGCCCGAACGACGGCGACACAAAACAACCCGCCAGAATCAGAGAAAGTAGTAAAACGTTTTTTCTCATACCAAAAGAACAAAACAGGAGTAATAGAGGAAACGGCCGAAAAGCCGGAGAAATGGCTTTTTTTGGTTTGCAATATGACAAATATATTTTTGTTCGAAGGAAGACAAATCCTCAATTTCTTACATCTAAGCCCCAATTGAGTTTATTTCGCAGGGTTTGCAGGAAATTATTGCCGTCAAGTTGCACCAACCGGGCCCGGAACGATTCCTTGCGCACCGCCAGTTGGATGCCGGCGTCCACCACGCGGGAACGGGAGTCCAGGGAGACGAGGTAATTTTTGCTCCGGCCCTGGATTTCGAAGGAAATCACGCTATTATCTGACACCACCAGGGGCCTTACGTTGAGGTTGTGGGGGCTTACCGGGGAGATGATGAAGTTACCCGACTGGGGCAGCACCACCGGTCCGCCGCAACTGAGCGAGTACCCGGTAGAGCCCGTGGGCGTGGCCACGATGAGGCCGTCGGCCCAGTACGAGTTGAGGTATTCGCCGTCAATGTAGGTGTGCACCACGATCATGGAGGCGGTGTCGCGCTTGGTGATGGTGAATTCGTTGAGGCCGAAGCTCAGGCCATCGAAAAGTTCGCGGTCGGTATCCAGGTGGATCAGGCTCCGCTCTTCGAGCGTGAAGTAATTGTTGTAGAGGCTGTTGACGGCCTCTTTGATCTGGCCGGGGGCGGTGGTGGCCAGGAAGCCCAGCCGGCCGGTGTTGATGCCCAGGATGGGCGTTTCGCGGGCCCCCACGTAGGCAACGGTTTCGAGCAGGGTGCCGTCGCCGCCGATGCTGATCACGAAGTCGGCGTCGAAGATGTGGCGGTAGTGCGAAAAACGCTGGAGGCGGCCCGTGCGGATGCCGTTCTTTTCCAGGAAGGAAGCAAACTGTTCGGAAACCTGCACTTCGGCTTCCCTTTCGGTGAGTACGGTGAACAGCTCCTCGATGTGGGGCTTGACCTCTTCCCGGAAATTCCTGCCGTGGATCGCAATTTTCATAAGGCAACGGTTACGCGCCGGCAGCGGTTGGGCTACATGTTTAGGTACCGGAGCAGCAGGTCAATCCGCTCCTTGTCGTCTTCGTTGCCCTGGGTGTGGTGGAATTTGGCTACGATGTTGTAGCTGAAACGTTCGAAGGTGGCAATGATGCGCGACAGGTCGTTGCGGTTGATCTTGATGGTGAGTTTGATCCGGGAAGCGTCGCCCTTGTCGGTGCACACGTAGCTGCTCAGGATTTTGGCATCGTTGGATTCGACGAGGCGGCTTATTTCCGAAAGCGAGTAATCCCGTTCATCCATGAGCAGCACCAGGATGCCACCGGGCTCCTGCATGGAAGAACGCGCAAACGCGGTGAGGGTATCGGTGATGGTGATGACGCCCACGAAGCTGCGGCCTTCGTCGAGCACGGCCACCACGTTCACGTTGTTGTCGAGGGCAATCTTGAGCACGTCGAAAAAGTGCTGGTACTTGTAAGCGTACACGCCGTTTGACTCCAGCGTGAACTCAGAGAGCAGCGCGGCGGGGTCGTTGTTCTGGTAGATCAGGTCCTCGCTGATGAGCCCTTTGTATTCCTGGCCGCTCACGATGGGCAACTGGGTCACGCGCAGTTCTTCCATCCAATGGAGGGCCTGCTGGGCGGTGTCCGTCAGCTTGAGCGGGGGAATCATTTGGTTGATTAGCTCTTCAGCGATCATATCCTCA
>CADCTQ010000588.1 GCA_902805615.1 uncultured Cytophagales bacterium | reverse complement strand
GCCGACGCTATGCTGGACAAAGACGAACGCGACCCCGAAGGCACGTTTTTCGCCCTGGCGGCCCACAGCTACCTGGCCCTGCTGGCGGCCGAAGAGGGCCAGACGCTGCAAGCCTTCGGGGAAGCCCGCAAGGCCTACGGCTTCCTGCGGACCGGCATGAAGCTCACGGGGGCGCACCCGGACTTCTTCCTGTCTACCGGCCTGTACAACTACTACGTGGTGCAATACCCCCAAACCCACCCGGCCGTAAAGCCGCTGATGGTGTTTTTTGCCGACGGCGACAAGAAAACCGGCCTGGGGCAACTCGAAACGGGGGCTGCCCGGGGCATTTTTACCCGCACCGAGGCCCTGTACTACCTGGTGCACATCTACGCCAAGTACGAAATGCAGTGGGCCCGCGCCCTGGCCTGTTCGGGGCGCCTCCACGCGCAGTATCCCGCCAACCTGCTCTACCTGATGCGCCACGCCGAAATGCTGGTGTTCAACGGCCGCTACGACGAAGCCGCGCCGCTGGCCGGGCAACTGGCGGCCCAGCCCGACAAGGTGTTCCAGGCAACGGCGGCCGTGCTGCGGGGCCTCATCGCCGAAAAGGGGCGGCAAGACCCGGCCGAGGCCCGCAAACAGTACGCGGCGGCCCTGCGCCTGCGGGCCTACGACCGGCGGTACACGCAGGACTACTACGGCATGGCTTACGCGGGAATGGCCCGGCTGGCCCTGCGGGAAGGCAAAAAGGAGGAAGCCCGGCACTTTTACCGCAAAACCCTCGAACTGGCCGAATACGCAAGCACCCGGCAGGAGGCCAGAAAATACCTCAAACATGACTGACGGCGATACCTACCGCACCCTCTCCGCCCCCGCGGAGGGCGCCTATCGCGAGAAGGGCAGCCGGTTCCTGGCGTTTGCCGCGCCGGTGCGCACGGAAGGGGAGGTGAAAGAACTGCTCGACAAGCTGAAAAAGGAGTATTACGACGCCCGCCACCACTGTTACGCGTACGTGCTCGGGCCGGCCGGCACGCAGTACCGGGCCAACGACGCCGGCGAACCCAACCACTCGGCCGGCGACCCGATCCTGGGGCAGATCCGTTCGCGGGGGCTTACCGAGGTCATCGTGGTGGTGGTGCGGTACTTCGGCGGCACCAAGCTGGGCGTGAGCGGACTCATCCATGCCTACCGCACGGCGGCGGCCGAAGCCCTCGATGCCGCCCCGGTGGTCGAGAAAATGGTGCGGGTGGGATTGTCGCTGCACTTCTCCTACCCGGCCACCAACGCCGTGATGAAGGTGGTGAAAGAATACGACCTTGACGTGACCCGCCAAACCTTCCTCACCGACTGCCAATTGGACGTATCGGTCCGCCAGGCCCACGCCGACGGCGTAATCCGCAAATTCCAGCAGGCCGGCGCCACCGTCGAAAAACGAACATAAAGGAGACCGGAGACCGGAGGAAGGGAGACCGGAGGAGGCGTGCCCACGCAACGCGCAGAAAGGTTAACTACGCGAATGGATTGGAGAAAAGGAAGAAAGGGAAAAAGGAAGGCAGGAGTGATGTGTTCTCCCGGCCTTCCTTTTTCCCTTTTCCTTTGATGCTCCTGACCAGTCTCTACCGTATCCCCGCACCATGCAGGTACGCCTCCTCCGGTCTCCTTTCCTCCGGTCTCCGGTCTCCGTTGATTTTGTTGTATGCGCGCAGGGCTGCGAGGGCGTCGTCCATGCTGCCGAAGTGGCGGATGTCAATGGAAGACTGGCTTTTGGCCGTTTCGTGCATTTCTTCGGCCGAGAGCTGGGTGAACGTTTCGGGCGACATCACCACGAAGGTCGTCCGGGCGCCGAGCTTTTCCATCGCCGGCAGCCACGTGTTGGCAATGTACGCCGACACCTCTTCGCTGAACATTTCCATGTTGCGGTGGTCGGCGATCACGTTGGTGATGCCCCGGGCGATGTAGGGATTGGTCGTTTCGGCCACTCTTTTTACCTCGTCAACCGACAGGAAACCCTTCCAGAGGTGGAACATGCACTCGAGCTCGGGATTGTACCCGAAGGTGCCGAACGAACCTTTGATGAGTACGTGGGTAACCGGCGTTTGGAGTTGCTGTGACATGAGAATCAGGAGTGAATGTGAGAAATAGTTCTTACCAGGAGCGGACAAACGTTGCCATCTAGCCGCAGTGGCCGCAATAGCGCCACGTTTAAGTACGAGTAAATACGGGGCCGTTTTAAAAGGTAATTATTTCGCCGAGTTTTTCTTGCAAATGTTGGGTCAGGTGCAAAAATGCAGCGTCATTGGGGCCATTCCCGGAAGCGGGGGCGGTTACCGTCACAAAATGCACGTGAATGGTAACAGAAGTGGAAGAGGCGGGGACCGGCACGGTCATCCGCAGGCGGCCGGGCACGGGGCCTTCCGGGGCCGGGTACACCAGGTGCACGTGGGCAGCCTGGCGGGCAATGGCGTAGGCCAGCATCTGGTAGAGGTCGCCGGGCGGCACGGCGCCCAGGTGCGGCTCAATGCATTTGTACTTCACGTCCACCACCGCCTGGTGGCCCGGCAGCCAGAGGTCGTTGCGCACCAGTCCGGCCGGCTTGCCCGCCGCCGTGCCCAGGTAGGCCGTGCGCTGGGCTTCGGCCCGCCAGCCCGGGAAGTGCCGCCCGATGAACCCGGTGATGAACGCCTCGAACACCCGTTCGGCGGGAACCAGGAAGGTGAAAGTCGGGTGGTGGCCCGCGGCGTCGGCCCCCAGGGCGCCGGCCAGGAACCAGCGGCACATGGCCAGCAGCCGGCCGTGCGGGGGCGGCAGGGAACCGACCGCCAACCGGTCGCAGTCGTGCACCGTGCAGGGCCGGACGGTTACGCCCTCCAGTTCGTGCAGTACGTCGCGGAGGTCTTCGCGTCCCCCGGCACCGGCCAGGGGCAGCAGGCCGGCGGCCACGCACCACACCACCTGGTTGAACGGGTTGTCGAGTTGGTAGGCGCTGTACTCATTGTGCACGTGCTGCCACTGCCCCGTGCCCAGTTGTTCGCGCAGGTACGCCCCCACGTCGAGGCGGCCCCGCAGGTAACTGCCGGCCTCGGTCACGGCCGTATAGGTGCGCAACGGCCGTTCCGACAGGGTGTGCCGGGCAAACCGGGCGAAGAGGCCCGCCAGCCACGCCAGCGGGTCGTCCCCCGCTAGTAGGGTGGCCTCCGACCAGTCGAACGGGAAGTACGCGGGGTGGCCGTAGGAGAGGTAATACTGGAGGTGCCGGAACACGCCTTCCCAGGGCCGTGCCGTGCCGGCAAAGAGCTTGGGCACGATGCGCAGGGTCAGCGGGCCGTACCGGAGCAGGCCGCAGTAGTTGCGGGCCCGCACCTCGCGGCCGTCGAACTGGAGCAGCGCCTGCCCGTTGCGCCGCACCTCGGCCAGCAGTTCCTCGGAAGGTTCGTCGGTGGGCGTGCCCTCGTGGAAGGCCGTGCGGCCCGCCCACACCCGCCGCAGGTACGCCTTGAAGCCCTCCAGGTCCACCGCGTCGGGCAGGGCCGCGAAGTCGCCGAACTCGGTGAGCGTAAGCACGTGGCGGGGAAGGGTCGGCGGAAGTGCAGTCATGCCCGCCAAAGGTACGAAACAGTAGATAGTAGGCAGTGGGCAGTCGGCAATCGGCAGTAAGCTGAACGCGGCATTGCCTACTGCCTACTGTCTACTGCCCTACAGGTGCGCCAGGTAGTCGGTGAGCTTTTTCCACTGCATCTCCTGGAACAATGCCCAGCCGCCCTCGGCGATCAGCGTGTTGACCACGGCCCGGCCGCCGGCCTCGCCGCCCTGGTTGTTGATGCGTTCGTCGCGGCCGATCTCGCTGGCGACCAGCGTATTGCCTCGCAGTTCCACCCGGAAGGTACTGGTGGCTTCCCCGCCGAAAAAGTGTTGTACCGGGCCGGGGGTGTCGGCCTTCGCCTGCGGGTCGCCGCAGGGGCTGACGGTGAATTCGGCTTCGGTGGCCCCCGTCCGCACGTCCGTGACCGTGACCCAGTTTTCGGGCAGGGGGCCGGGCAGGCTGATGCGCACGCAATCACCGGGCTGGGGGCCGCCGCCCGGCTTGCGGAGCCCGCCCCGGTCGTAGAGCCCGAACTTGGCGCTGAAGCCCGGCAGCGTGGACCAGCCGTCCATGTAGAAGAGTTTTTCGCGGGCCCGGGCAAATGCTTCGGCGGCCGATGCGGCGTCGGGGTAGGGGTGTTCGCTCGAAAAGCGGGTGTCCTTGGTGGCTTCGCCCTTGATGACCTGGGCTTCCCGCCGGGCGTTTTCTAAAAAATCTCCGAGGCTCATGAAAGTAGTTTTTGGTTGATGTCTCCTGGTTTCTACTGGTTTTCCGCGCAATGAGTTATAAAAGTGCAGCGTTGATCCGTATTTGTTGGCCAATTCAAAATAGAGGCGCTTAAAACACTTAATTTGAGGGTTTTACGGGTGACCTTGTGCAACATACGTTTTTTATGGCCGTACCCAATGATGTTTCTACGCCGATTTATTCTGATCCGAAGTGTAGATTATTTTTAACCAACTCACGAGAAAAAGGAGGAATTCCAACATGGCACTTGACATACCAATCAGAGAAAGACACGACGGAGCCCTGCCCGGCGGCAACGTGCCCGCGGCAGGCGTCATCGCCCGGCGCATTTCCTGGGGCGCCGTATTCGCCGGCGCCCTGGTGGCCCTGGTCGTACAACTGGCCCTCAGCCTGCTGGGGCTGGGCATCGGCATGGGCACGGTAGACCCGCTCGAAGAAGCCAACCCGTTGCGCGGACTGGGCACGGGAGCCATCGTGTGGTGGGCCATCTCCATGCTGCTGTCGCTGTTTGCGGGGGGCTACGTAGCGGGCCGGCTGGCCGGCGTGCCCCGCACGTTCGACAGTTCCATGCACGGCGTACTGACGTGGTGCCTCTTCACGCTGCTCTCGCTGTACCTGCTCACCACCACCATCGGGCGCATCATGAGCGGCGTGGGCAACGTGCTCGGCACGACGGCCTCCCTGGTGGGGCAGGGCGTGTCGGCGGTAGCCCCCGAAGCGGCCCAGGCCGTCAAGCAGGAAGCGCAGGAACGGGGCATTGACCTCAATGACATCAAAAAGGAAGCCCAGCAACTGCTCGCCCAGACGGGCAAGGAGGAGTTGCAGGCCGGCAACCTGAAAAAGCAGGCCAAAGAGGCGGGCGAGTACCTGGAAGGCGCTTCGGGCAACGCGGCCGCCAACCCGCAGAACGCCGGCCAAACCATTGACCAGGCCATTGACCAGCTCTTCGGGCAGGGCAAAGAAGTGGTGAGTGCCGTGGACCGCGACGCCGCCGTCAACGTGGTGGCCGCCCGTACCGGCAAGAGCCGCGCGGAGGCCGCCCAGGTGGTGGACAACTGGATTGCCTCGTACCAGCAGACCAAGGCGCAGGTAACCCAGACTGCCCAGGAGGCAAAAGCCAAAGCCCTGCGGGTGAGCGACCAGGCCGCCGAAGCAACCTCCAAGGCCGGCATCTACGGCTTCCTCGGGCTGCTCATCGCCGGTGCCGCCGCGGCCTTCGGCGCCCGGCTGGCTACGCCCAAAGACATTGTCGTGGCCGGGGGAATATGAGATTAAGTAGTAAGTGAGCAGTAGTAAGTGAACAGTAGTAAGTGAACAGTGGTAAGTGGGATCGGGAAGTGATCGTTTGCGGCTACGACCAACAACTCCTTTTGAACCGGGTTGTCGGTGGTAAGCGGAAACGATTCCTTCCCGATCCCACTTACCAATATTCACTTACCGCATACTACTGTTTACTACTGTCAAAACTGTTAAAACGATTTTTAGGAACCCGCTCAACCTTTCGGGGCCATCTGCGTAAGTCCCGTTGTCTACGCACCATCTCGTGTACTTTGCCTGCGTCACTGCACCTTCCCGACCGGGAGGGACCGGCAAAGTGCATTCTTTATTTCCGGTGGGGCTGTGCGACTGCGCAGCGAACCGAATAAAATGCTATTTTTCGTCCTTGTACCACTTACACCGAAGATCGAACTGATGATAAACCTAGTACTGGTTGATGACCACAAAATTATCCGGGACGGAATCAAATCCCTGCTGTCGGGCGAACCCACCATCAAGATCGTGGGGGAAGCTTCCAACGGGATTGAACTGCTGGAGGTGCTGGCCGGGGTGGAAGCCCACGTGGTCCTGCTCGACCTCAACATGCCCGGAATGGATGGTTTCGAAGCCATGAAGCACATCAAGGACCGTTTTCCGCAGGTGAAGACGCTGGCCCTCTCCATGCTGGACCACGAAAACTACGTGCTGCGGGTGATGGACGCCGGGGCGATGGGGTACATTCTCAAAAATACGGGCATGGAAGAACTCGTGTTCGGCATCCGCATGGCCTCGCAGGGGCTGCACTACATCAGCAGCGAGATCAGCATGTCGCTGCTGCACCGGCTCAAGTCGTTGCAGGAACAGTACGCCGCGCCGCATTCGCTGGCCGACGTAACCACCGAAAAGCCCTCCGGCGACCTCTCCAAGCGGGAAGTGGAAGTGCTCCACCTGATCGCCCAGGGTTTTACCAACGCCGAAATTGCCGAAAAGCTTTTCACCAGCCGCCGCACCATCGAAACGCACCGCCAGAACCTGCTCGAAAAAACCGGCGCCAACAACACGGCCACGCTGATCATGTACGGCATTTCCCGGGGCCTGCTCAAAGCCAACGGGGCCGTGCCCGACGAAGCCTCCAGCGCCACGTAAGCATTGGGAGTCGTTCGTTCGTAACTGGTCGTTTGTGTGTTGCTGACCCAAGCGCTTAGACCACGGCCGGCTTTGCGGCCGGCGTCCGGCTGTGCGCGGCGAGTCCGTGGGGCGTGCTGCCCACGTTGAATTCCAGGTAGAAGCTGCGGTATTTCTTGAGGAGTACCGTGGAGGCCGGCGCGCAGCCTTCCAGCAGGCTCTGCTGGCGCTTGGCGAGGTCGAGGTGAAACTTTTCGCGGCCGTGCAGCAGCGTAAGCCCCGCCGACCAGTCCTGCTTGTGCAGGATGAACGAACGGGAATCAAAGGCGATGAAATTGGGGGCATAGGGATAGGCGCCCGGCCGCCGGACCTTGAGGTCAATGGCGACCCGCGCAATGGCCCGGATGGCGAGGCTGGCCGGAATCCCGTATTCTTTGCGGATGCTCTTGTAACAGCCCTGGTGCAACGCCCATTGCTGGTTGGTCTGGTGTTCCACGCCGTAGG